>NZ_CP151276.1:1017500-1371875 GCF_046736325.1 Paracoccus sp. ME4 | reverse complement strand
ATCCTCTATGGTCTCGCCCACACCCAGATCGCGCGCGAAATAGTTGAACGTGCCGCCGGGCAGCACGCCCATCACCGTCTCAGACCCGGTCAGCGCCCCGGCCACCGCCGATTGGGTGCCGTCCCCGCCCGCCGCGATCACCAGATCGAACCCCTCGCCCGCAACGCGGCGCGCCAGCGCGGGCAGGTCGCTGCCCTTGCGGCTCTCGCGCAGCTCGTAATGCCCGCAGGCCGGGGCCAGACGCTCCTCCAGCAGGGCGCGCAGCTCCTGATGCTTCTTCTTGCCCGAGCCGCGATTCATCACCACGCAGACCTTGGCCCGCGCAAGGTCGAAGTCTTGGCTGTCGCTCTGCATCGGTGGCCTGTCTCCAGAGGTGTCGATCATCGTCTCACCGAACAACCGAGGCCCCCGACGGGTTGCATCCTAGAGCAGCCGGGCCGCCGCCAGGGCGGAGGGCGTCAGCCCCTCCCCGCCCGCCCGCACGAAATCCACCAGCTGCCCCCGCATCCGCGGCTCCCAGTAATCGCGCAGATGGGCCGCGATGCGCGGCGCGGGATCGCCCGCCTGCGTGTCGAAGAAGGCGGCGATCTGGTTGGCCATCATGACCATCTTCTCAGGCGACATCGGACACCTCGGCGCGCAGCCGTTCTGGATGAGTGAACAGGTCGAACCCCGCGCCGCGGGCAAAGGCCGCCAGCGTGATGCCCGCGCCTTGGGCCAGGCGCAGCGCATGGGCCGTGGGGGCCGAGACGGCGACGATCACCGCCCCCCCGGCGATCGCGCATTTCTGCACCATCTCGGTCGAGACGCGGCTGGTCAGCACGAAGGCCCCGGTCCCCGCATCGACCCCCTGCCGCGCCATCGCGCCGATCAGCTTGTCCAGCGCGTTGTGCCGGCCCACATCCTCGCGCGCCAGCACGATGCCCCGCCCCGGCACCAGGAACCCCGCCGCATGGACCGCGCGGCTCTGGTCATGCAGCGGCTGCCAGTCGCGCAGCGCCTCGGTCGCGCCCGCGATCTGGCCCGCGCCAATCACCGGGCCGCGCCCGGTCAGGTCGGGCAGGTCGCGCAAGGCCTCCTCCAGGCTGTCGATGCCACAGAGGCCGCAGCCCACCGGCCCCGCCATGAAGCGCCGCCGCGCGGCCAGCGCCTCGGCCCGGTCATCGGGCAGCCACATCTGCGCCTCCAGCCCCTTCGGGTGCGCCAGCACCTCCAGCCGCAGGATCTGGGCCGGATCGGTCACGATCCCCTCGGTCAGCGAGAACCCCACCGCGAAATCCTCAAGATCGGCGGGCGTCGCCATCATCACCGCCTGCGTGGTGCCGCCATAGACCATGGCCACCGGCGTCTCCTCGGGCACCGTGCGGGTCACCGGGGCCTGCGTGCCGTCGGCGCGCATCTGGGTCGCGCGCACGGCACGGACGGGGTCGGGAAGGCGCATCACTCACTCCGCGGCTGACAGGACCCGCCGCGACCTCTCGGCCTGCTCGCGGTAGCGCTCCTGCCAGTCCGACGGACCGTTCGAGGCGCTGACCTGCACGGCGGTGACCTTGTATTCCGGGCAATTCGTCGCCCAGTCCGAAAAATCGGTCGTCACCACGTTAGCCTGCGTCGCCGGATGGTGGAAGGTCGTATAGACCACCCCCGGCGCGACCCGGTCGGTCAGCGTCACGCGCAGCGTCGTCTCTCCGGCGCGGCTGGCCAGCCGCACCCAGTCGCCCTCGGCGATCCCGCGCGTCTCGGCGTCATGCGGGTGCATCTCCAGGATGTCCTCGGGATGCCAGGCGGTGTTGTCGGTCCGCCGGGTCTGCGCGCCCACGTTGTATTGCGACAGGATGCGCCCGGTGGTCAGCAACAGCGGAAAGCGCGGCCCGGTCCGCTCATCCGTGGGGATGTATTCCGTGACCATGAAATGCCCGCGCCCCGACTGGAACCCGTCCACATGCATCAGGGGCGTGCCCTCGGGCGCGGCCTCGTTGCAGGGCCATTGCACCGATCCCAGCACCTCCAGCCGCTCATAGCTGACGCCCGCGAAGCTGGGCGTGGTCGCGGCGATCTCCTCCATGATCTGGCTGGGATGCGTGTAATGCCAGGCCGCCCGCCCGTCCGCGCGCAGCAGCGCATTGGCCAGCATCTGCGTGACCTGCCAATCCTCGTATCCGTTGCGGGGCGCCATCACGCGGCGCACGCGGTTGATGCGGCGTTCGGCATTGGTGAAGGTGCCGTCCTTCTCCAGGAAGGACGATCCCGGCAGGAAGACATGCGCGTAATTCGCGGTCTCGTTCAGGAACAGGTCGTGAACGATAACGCAATCCATCGCCCTCAGGCCCGCCGCGACGTGATGCGTGTCCGGGTCCGACTGCAGGATGTCCTCGCCCTGGCAATAGAGGCCCCTGAAGGTCCCCTCCACCGCCGCGTCCAGCATGTTCGGGATGCGCAGCCCCGGCTCGGGGTCGATCTCGACCCCCCAGGCCGCCTCGAAGACCGCGCGCACCTCGGGCAGCTTGACGTGGCGGTATCCCGGCAGCTCATGCGGGAAGGACCCCATGTCGCAGGCGCCCTGCACGTTGTTCTGGCCGCGCAGCGGGTTCACCCCCACGCCGGGCCGGCCGATATTGCCGGTCAGCATAGCCAGATTCGCGATGGCCATGACGGTGGTCGACCCCTGGCTGTGCTCGGTCACGCCCAGCCCGTAATAGATCGCGCCGTTGCCGCCCGTCGCAAAGAGCCGCGCCGCAGCCCGCAGATCGGCGGCGGGCACGCCTGTCACCGCCTCCACCGTCTCCGGCGCATGGCGCGGATCGGCGATAAACTCGGCGTAATGCTGGAACTCGTCCCAGTCGCAGCGGGCGCGGATGAACGCCTCATCCATCAGCCCCTCGGTCACGATCACATGCGCCATGGCGCTGATGACGGCCACGTTGGTGCCGGGGCGCAGCGGCAGGTGGTGATCCGCCGCGACATGGGCGCTGCGCACGATATCGGTGCGGCGCGGATCGACGACGATCAGCCGCGCCCCCGCCCGCAGGCGCTTCTTCAGGCGGCTGGCAAAGACCGGATGCCCGTCCGTGGGGTTCGCGCCGATGATCAGCACCACGTCGGTCTGCTCGACGCTGTCGAAATCCTGCGTGCCGGCCGATGTGCCGAAGGTCTTGCCGAGCCCGTAGCCCGTGGGCGAATGACAGACCCGCGCGCAGGTGTCGGTGTTGTTGTTGCCGAAGACGGCGCGGGCCATCTTCTGGACCAGGTAGGTCTCCTCATTGGTGCAGCGCGAGGAGGTGATGACCCCCACCGACCGGCGCCCATGCCGCTCCTGGATCGCGCGCAGGCGGGTGGCGGCAAAGTCCAGCGCCTCGTCCCAGCCGACCTCGCGCCAGGGATCGTCGATGCTATCGCGGATCATGGGCGACAGGATGCGGTCGCGATGCGCGGCATAGCCATAGGCAAAGCGCCCCTTGACGCAGCTGTGGCCGCGATTGGCCTTGCCATGCTTCCACGGCACCATGCGCACCAGCGTGTCGCCGTTCATCTCGGCCTTGAAGCTGCAGCCCACCCCGCAATAGGCGCAGGTGGTGATGACCGAGCGCGTGGGCGTGCCCAGTTCGGCCACCGACTTCTCCTGCAGCGTCGCGGTCGGGCAGGCCTGCACGCAGGCGCCGCAGCTGACGCAGTCGCTCTCCAGGAAGTTCTCGCCGCCGACCGCGACGCGGCTGTCGAAGCCCCGCCCCTCGATTGTCAGCGCAAAGGTCCCCTGCACCTCCTCGCAGGCGCGCACGCAGCGCGAACAGACGATGCATTTGCTGGGGTCATAGGTGAAATAGGGGTTACTGTCGTCCTTGGGGATGAACAGCGGATTGTCGTGCCCCCCGCGCAGCCGCGCCTCGGCCTGGCTCCGCGCGCCGGCCCCCGATGCGTCGAAATGGTTCGCGCCCGGCGCATAGCGCACATCGCGCAGCCCCACCTGCCCCGCCGCATCCTGCAATTCGCAATCGCCATTGGCCGAACACGTCAGACAGTCCAGCGGGTGATCGCTGACGTAAAGCTCCATCACGCCGCGGCGCAGGCGTCGGATGCGCTCGGTCTGGGTGTGCACGACCATGCCCTCGGCCACGGGCGTGGTGCAGCTGGCGGGCGTGCCGCGCCGCCCCTCGATCTCGACCACGCACAGCCGGCACGACCCGAACGCCTCCAGGTTGTCGCTGGCGCAGAGCTTCGGGATCTGCACCTCGGCCATCATGGCCGCGCGCATCACCGACGTGCCCGCGGGCACGGTGACCTCGACCCCGTCGATGGTCAGGCACACGGGCGGGCCGTGGCGGGCGGGCGTGCCCATGTCGCGGTCGTCGCCGGGCGGGAATTGGGGCAGGATGAAATCCTTCATTCGGCGGCCTCCTTCAGGACGCTGAAATCATCGGGGAATTGCGTCAGCGCCGACAACACCGGATAGGGCGTGAACCCCCCCAGCGCACAGAGCGATCCGTCGCGCATCGTCTCGCAGAGGTCGGTCAGAAGCGGGATGGCCCCGGCATCGCCCGCGGCGATCCGGTCGATGGTCTCGACGCCGCGCACCGCGCCGATCCGGCAGGGGGTGCATTTGCCGCAGCTTTCGACCGCGCAGAACTCCATCGCGAAACGCGCCATGCGCAGCATGTCGGCCGTGTCGTCGAACACGACTAGCCCGGCATGGCCGATCAGCCCGCCCGCCGCGTCGAAATCCTCGTATCCCATCGCCGTGTCGAATTTCGACACCGGCATGTAGGCGCCCAGAGGCCCGCCGACCTGCACCGCCTTGACCGGACGCCCAGTCGCCGTGCCGCCCGCGATATCGTTGACCACCTCGCCCAGCGACAGGCCGAAGGCGGTCTCGAACAGCCCGCCGCGCGCCACGTTCCCGGCGATCTGCAACGTCACCGTGCCCCGCGACCGGCCCAGCCCGAAATCGGCATAGGCTTGCGCGCCGCGCTCGAAGATCACCGGCACGGTCGCCAGGCTGATGACGTTGTTCACGACCGTCGGCCGCCCCAGGAACCCCTCCAGCGCCGGTAGCGGGGGTTTCGCGCGCACCGTGCCGCGCTTGCCCTCCAGGCTGTTCAGCAGGCTCGTCTCCTCGCCGCAGACATAGGCGCCCGCGCCCACGCGGATCTCCATGTCGAAGGCCCGACCCGAGCCCAGCACATCCGCGCCCAGCATCCCCCGCGCCCGCGCGATCTGGACCGCTTCCCGCATCACCCGGATCGCCACGGGATATTCGCTGCGCAGATAGACATAGCCGCGCGTGGCGCCCACCCCCAGACCGGCGATGATCATGCCCTCGATCAGGGTGAAGGGGTCGCCCTCCATGATCATCCGGTCGGCGAATGTGCCGCTGTCGCCCTCATCGGCATTGCAGACGATGTATTTCTGGTCGGCCTGCGCCTCGGCCACAGTCTTCCACTTGATGCCGGTCGGAAAGCCCGCGCCGCCGCGTCCGCGCAGCCCGCTGGCGGTGACCTCGGCCACGATCGCGGCGCCTTCCATGCCGATGGCGCGGCGCAGCCCCGCCAGGCCGCCATGGGCCGCGTAATCATCCAGATCCAGCGGGTCGATCACGCCGCAGCGCGCGAAGGTCAGCCGCGTCTGGCGCGCAAAGAAGGGGATCGCCTCGACCGGGCCATGCCCCTGCGCGGTCCCATCCAGGATCGCCGCCGCATCCCCCGGCGCGACCGGGCCATGGGCCTGGCGCACACCGTCCCGCTCGACCTCGACCAGCGGCTCCAGCCAGACCATGCCGCGCGACCCGTTGCGGATGATCTGCACGTCCAGGCCCCGCGCCACCGCCTCATCGGCGATGGCCTGGGCCACCGCATCGGCCCCCAGCGCGACGGCGGCGCTGTCCATCGGAACCCAGATCCTCATGCGCCGACCTCCCGCGCCAGACCCTCGGCTGTAGCACGCCCGATCAGCCGGTCGCCCAGCATCGCGGCCGGGCCGCAGGCACACAGCCCCAGGCAATAGACCGGCTCGACCGTGACCCCGCCATCGGCGGTGGTCCCGTGCCAATCGACGCCCAGCCGGTCCAGCACCGCTGCCGCCATGCCCGCGCCGCCCATGGCCTGGCAGGCCTCGGCGCGGCAGATCCTCAGCACCTGCCGCCCGGCGGGATGGTCGCGGAAATCGTGATAGAAGCTGATGACGCCCTGCACCTCGGCCCGGCCCAGGTTCAGCAGATCGGCCAGCGCCGGGACGGCGGCGGGCGGCACATGCCCCCATTCCGCCTGGATCGCATGCAGCATGGGCAGCATCGGCCCCTCCAGCGCGGTCAGGGGGGCCGCGATCTGGCGAATATCCTCAACCGAGGGGGTGGCTGGCGCGGGGTCACGCATGGCTGGCCTTTCTGTCACATCGCCGCCACTGAACGCCCGGAATGATCGCAAATCAATATCGCAATTCCGTCATGCGATAGGATCAGCCTATGATACCATCCGCCGCGCCTCGGTCAGCAGCGCCTCCAGCACCGGGGTATGCGGCTCGCGCCAGGGCGCGATCAGGCCCACGGCATGGCCCGGCCCCTCGGGCGCCAGCGGCACCAGCGACAGCGGCTTGCCCTGCGCCAGGAACCCCGCGATGTCCTGCGGCAGGATCGTGACCCAGCCCCCGGCCAGCACCTGCGACACCAGCACCACGGTAGAATTGCTCTCGACCATGGCCAGGGGGGTGACGCCCGCCTCGGCCAGGCGGCGGTTGATGATGCGGCGGTTCTGCATGTCGGGCGTCAAGAGGCACAGCCGCAGCCCGTCCAGCGCCGCCCAGTCCAGCACCCCGGCCCCGGCCAGCGGATGATCCTCGGGCACCACCAGGCTGTAGCGTTCGTCATAGAGCGGCACCGCGCTGACCCGGCCCAGGGGTTCGTTGTCCAGATAGGAGATCCCGGCATCCACCTGCAGATCCTCGATCATCGTCAGGATCTGGGCAGAGCTGCGCGACAGGATCGTCAGCCCCACATTCGGATGCGCCGCGCCGTAACGCGCCGCCAGCCGCGCGGCCCAGGTCAGCGCGGTCGGCACCACGGCGATGCGCAGCTGCCCGGTCAGCCCGTGGCGGGTGGCGCGCATCTCGTCGCGCAGCTGGCGGGCATCGCCCACGATGCGCCGCGCCCAGACCAGCGCCGCCTGCCCCTCGGGCGTCAACCCGCCATAGCGCGCCCCGCGAAAGATCAGCAGCACGCCCAGCTGCGCCTCCAGCTGCTTGATGCCCGCCGACAGGCTGGGCTGGGTGATGCCCAGCGTGGCGGCCGCGCGTCCAAAATGGCCCTCCTTGGCCACGGCCAGGAACATCTCCAGCTTGTCGATCATCGCGTCCTCCCCCGCGCCATCAGGGCCTGCGCGGCGGGCGGGGTCAAGCCTTGCATCGGCGGGGCGGCGCGGCCACCCTGACGCGATGATCGACATTCTGCTGATCCACGGGGCCTGGCATGGCGGCTGGTGCTGGGCGCGCGTCGCGGCGGCGCTCCGGGCGCAAGGCTGGCGCGTGGCCTGCCCCGACCTGCCGGGGGCGCCCGGCACCACCCTAGCCCGCGCGACCCGCGCCTTGCCGCCCGCGCGCATCGTGCTGGGCCATTCCATGGGCGGCATCCCTGCCGAGGCGCTGGCCGCCCGCCACCCGCCCGCGGCCCTGATCCACCTGTGCAGCTATCTGCCCCGCCCCGGCGACAGCCTGGCCACATTGGAACGCCTGCGGCCCGCGCCCCCACGCAGATGGCCGCGCGACGCGGACGGCCGGCTGATCCTGCCGCCCGGTGCGGCGCGGGCGATGATGCTGCATGACGCGCCCCCCGCGACGGCGCGCCACGCGCTGCGCCGGCTGAGGCCGCAGCCGCAGGGCGTCATGCGCGACCCCTGTCCCGGCCCCGCCGCCGCCGTGCCGCGCCACTATGTCCTGTGCGAGGGCGACCGCGCCATCGCCCCCGCCCTGCAGCAGGCGATGGCCGCACGCGTGCCGGGCGTGACCCTGCACCCGCGCCCGTGGGACCATGCGCCCTTCCTGACGCAGCCGCGTGCGCTGGCCGACCTGATCGACGCCATCGCGCGCGATCACGCCGCCCCCCTTGCCACCGGGCGGCGGATGCGCTGAAACGGCGCGGCAGAAAGAAAGGCGCGTCCCGTGATCCCAGCCCGGCTTGCCACCCTTGCCACCGCCCTGGCGGGTGCGGCGCTGTTCATCGGGCTGGGCCTGCCGCTGCCCTGGCTTCTGGGGCCGATGCTGGCCTGCCTGCTCGCCGCGCTGGCGGGGATGCGCATGGCGGGGGCGGGACCGGTCGGCACCTTCCTGCGCACCATCCTGGGGGTCGCGGTCGGCGCGTCGATCACGCCCCAGGTCTTGGCCGGGCTGCCCGCGATGGCCACCTCGCTGGCGGTGGTGCCCCTGTTCATCGCGGTGATCGCGGCGGTCGGCTATCCGCTGCTCAGGCGGGGCTTCGGGCTGGATCATCCGACGGCCTGGTACGGCGCCATGCCCGGCGGGCTTCAGGACATGCTGGTCTTCGGAGAGGAGGCCGGGGGCGACATCCGCGCCCTGTCGCTGATCCACGCGACCCGCATCCTGGTCATCGTGACGGTCGCGCCGCTGATCCTGACCGTCTGGTGGGGGCTGGACCTGTCGCAGCCGCCCGGCGCGCCCATCGCGTCGATGGGCTGGGACCAGATCGCCCTGATGCTGGTTGCGGGGCTGGCCGGATGGAAGATCGGCGAACGGGTCGGCCTCTTCGGCGCCTCCATCCTGGGGCCGATGATCCTGACAGCGGGCCTGTCGCTGGCGGGGCTGATCCAGACGCGCCCCCCGGCGGAGATGATCCAGGCCGCGCAGTTCTTCATCGGCATCGCGGTCGGCGCGAAATACGCGGGCATCACCGGGCGCGAGCTGCGCGTCTTCGTGGCGGCGGGGCTGCTCTATGCGCTGATCCTGGCGGTGATCAGCCTGATCTTCGTCGAGGCGATCTATCTGCTGGGCCTCGCCCCGGCGCTGGACGCCTTCATGGCCTTCCTGCCGGGCGGCCAGGCCGAGATGGTCGTCATTGCCATCATCGCCGGCGCCGATCTGGCCTATGTGGTCAGCCACCACATCCTGCGGATCGTGCTGGTCATCGTCCTGGCACCCCTGGCCGCACGGCTCTTCGGACACCGCTAGAGGTCGTCCGGCCGGTCGATGTCGCGCAGAAGCCCCACCGCCGCGACATGCTGGGCGGCCGGCAGGGCGCGCAGCAGCGCACCGGCCCCCCGGTCGCCTTGAAGCGACGCCAGCCCCATGAGGCTCGCGCGCGGAAAGCAGGCCGGAGGCAAGGGCGCAGTCCCGTCATGGCTGCAGGCGGGCAGATGGTCCGTCGCGGCGCCCAGCACCGCCGCCAGATGCACCCCCGTCACGTCCGGCATGTCGCCCAAGGCGACCAGCAGCCGGTCGGGCGACCCCGCCGCCGCCAACCCCGCGCGCAGGCTGGCCGATTGATCGCCCGGATCGATGCGGATGACCTGAAACCCGTCCAGCCACGGCAGCAGTGCAGGGTTGGCGATGACCGCGATGCGCCGGTCCAGCGGACAGTCCCGCATCGCCTGCGCAGCATGCGCTGCCAGAGGACGCCCGCGCAGCATCGCCAGCAGCTTGTCCTCAGGGCCGAAGCGGCGCGAGGCCCCCGCCGCCAGCAGCAGGCCCGTGCGGATCACCCGATCAGCGCCTCATGCGCGGCCAGGATCTGCGTCAGCGCCGATGCCGCGATCAGCCGCGGGTCGCGGGCGGGCGCGGTCACGCCGATAGGGCCGGTGACGCGCGCCAGGACCGTCTCGTCAAAGCCCTGATCCGACAGGGCCGCCAGACGCGCGGCCTGCGCGCGGCGCGACCCCAGCGCGCCGATATAGAACGCCTCCGACCGCAGCGCCCGCGCCAGCGCGGGCAGTTCGCGGTCATGGTCGTGAAACAGCGTGACGACCGCCGTATGCGCATCCGGCCGCGCCTCCTGCCCCAGCGCGGGCAGGTCCATCGCCGCGACCAGCGTGCGCAACGCCTGCGCCTCATCGCCCTCTCCATGGATCTGGAATGCGGGCGGCGGCGGCAGGGTCAGGGCGAAATCGTCGGGGTCGGGCTGGCCCGCCCGGCAGGGGGCGCCGGTGCGCAGGTTCAGGCACCAATGCCCGGTGCGGCGGCGGATGCGGTCGTCCCAGATCGCGCCCAGCCAATCCGGGTCGGGCCGATGGATCAGCGCGATCTGCACCGTGCCGCCGCAGGGCAGCGGCAGATCGACCGGCCCGCCGCGCCCATAGGTCAGCCGCGTGACGGGGCCGGGCGCATCCAGATGCGCGGCAATGTCGGCGTCGATGCATCCCGCGCCCAGCCGCCCGACCCGCGTGCCGTCGGCCCACAGCGCCATCATCGCGCCGGGGCGGCGCGGAAAGCCGCCCTCGGCCCCGGTCAGCAGGGCCAGCGCGCCGCCGGGACGGCGCAGCAGCGCCTTGACGGGGCAATCGGAGACAGCGGCGATGGGGGCGGAGATCGACATGGCATGGGCTTTCGGCAGGGGCGGCGCGACTTTTCCGCGCCACTCTGGCCACGCTAACGCGCGAGGCGCGAAATGGATGCCGAAATTCGCGGCAGTGCCGCGGCTTTTTCGCGGGCGGCGCTATTCCGGGCAGGGCTGCCCGGCTGCCCCCCATTTCAGCACGTCGTCGATATGCGCCTGAAGCCCATGGGGCGCAGGCTCGCGCCCGCCGCCGGGCTGAAAGCCCCAGGCCACGAAGCCGCCATGGCTGGCATCGTCGCGCAGATGCTCGGCCAGCTCGACCCAGTCGCGGCCGCCATTCGTCGCGGGGTCGCGCAGCTGGCGGCAGATGGCCGCGCCGTCCAGCCCGTACCACGCCATCTCGACCGGGGGCAGCTGCCAGGGGATCATCGCCTGCGGCGCGGCATGGGGGGCCGACTCCAGGCTGTCGCCAGTGATGTGGCAGGTGGCGCAGGGCAGCGTCTCGATGCCCATGCGGCTGTCGCCACCGCTGATGTTCATGCCATGCGGGCGTGCTTGGGGATATTCGGGGCCGGACCACATCGGGCGATGGTCGCCGCCCACATGGCAGTTCGCGCAGCGCGGATGCGAGACGACCTCATGCACCCGCTCCCACGCGGCCAGACCGTCGGCGGTGCTGACCGAACCCTCCTCGGGCGGGGCCACGATCGAGGGCATCACCTCCTCCGCCCAGGCCGGGGCGGCCATCAGCATCAGCGCCAGGACCCGGATCATGCGAAGCGCACCCCGCGGGCAAAGGGCATCTCGCGCGGGCGCTGGCCGGTCGCGGCAAAGATCGCGTTGCCCAGGGCCGCGGCGGCGGGCGGCACGCCCGGCTCTCCCAGCCCGCGCAGGGGGCCGTTCTCCAGCAGGCGCACGGCGGTTTCGGGCGTCTGATGCATCCGCAGCCCCTCATGGGCGTGATAGTTCGTCTGATCGGGCCGGTGGCCGCGATAGGTCAGCTCGCAGTTCATCGCATGGCCCAGACCGAACAGCATGCCCCCCGACAGCTGCGCCTCGGCATTGACCGGGTCCAGCACGATGCCGACATCGGCCACCGCAAAGGCCGCGGTCAGGCGCAGGCCCAGGGGCGTCTCCTCGACCTCCACGACCTCGGCGCAGGGCACGCCGAAGGACAGGCAGAACGCCACCCCCCTCCCGCGCCCCGGCCCCGCCTGACGGCCGGTCCAGCCCGACAGGTCGCGCACCGCCTCCAGCACCGCGCGCGAGGGCTCGTGATCGCAGAGCCGCAGCAGCCCCTCCATCGGATCGATGCCGCCCGCCGCGAACATCTCGTCCAGCGCGGTGCCCAGGAAGAACCCGTTGGTCGAGGCCCCGACCGACCGCCAGCTGCTGACCGGCACGGTCTCGGGCGCGCGCAGGCCGGTCACGCGAAAGTTCGGAATGGCCAGCGGCTGGTCCCAGGCCCCGGTGGTGATGCTGACATCCGGGCCGGGCGGCGCGCTACTGACGCGCCCGAACCAGGATGCGATGACCGAAGGGCTGGCCACCGTCAGGTCCAGCGCCTGCACCCCGTCTGCCGTCACGCGCCCGCGCATCCGCGCGATCTGGGCGGGGCGCGCCTGGTCATGGGCGAAATCCTCCTCCCGCGTCCAGGTCAGCTTGACCGGGCGGCCGGGCACGGCCATCGCGACCTGGACCGCCTGCTCGATGAAGTCGATCTCCAGCCGCCGGCCGAAGCTGCCGCCGATCATCTGGTTCTCCAGCCGGATCGCGGTCTCGGGCAGGCCGGTCAGGGCGGCGGCGCGGGCGACCGCGAAATCGGGGACCTGCGTGCCGGCCCAGATGGTGCAGGCACCGTCGGTGACCAGCACGGTCGCGTTCATCGGCTCCATCGGCGCATGGGCCAGGAAGGGCGCGCGGTATTCGGCTGTCAGGTCGTCCGCGCCGATGGCCGCGTCCACGTCGCCGTCGTCGCGCTTACGGCTGTCGATGTCGCCCGCCTCATGCGCGGCCGCCAGCCCCGCCCAGATCGCGTCCTGGTCGCCGGGCCGGTCGGGCCCGGCAAAATCCACGTCCAGCGCCGCGGCCGCGCGCATCGCGGACCAGGTGTCGCGCGCCAGGACCGCCACGCCCCCGTCGATGGGCAGCACGCGCAGCACGCCGGGCAGGCTCTCGGCCGCTACCGGGTCCAGCCGCGCGACGGTCCCGCCCCAGGGCGCCATGCGCACCGTCGCGTGCAGCATGTCGGGCAGGGTCAGGTCGATGCCATAGACCTGCCGCCCGGTCGATTTCGCGACCACGTCGGCCCGCGCCATGGGCTTGCCCAGCCAGCGCCATTGCGACCGGTCGCGCAGCACGATGTCGGTCACCGGCTCCAGGGCCGCCGCCTCGACCGCCAGATCGGGATAGGGGATGCGCCGCCCGTCGGGCAGGACGACCGCGCCGGCGTCGGTGTCCAAATCGGCGCGGGGAATGGCGTGGCGGCGGGCGGCGGCCTCCTTCAGGGTCTCGCGCGCGACGGCGCCCGCCTCGCGCAGCTTGTCGAACCCGTCGGCGGTCGAGCTGGACCCGCCGGTCATCTGCCAGCCCAGAAGCCGCGCCGGGATGTCGGCGGCACTGCGCGCCGTCTCGGCCAGCCAGCCGGTATCGGTGGGCGCGAAGGGCAGGAAATCCGCGATCAGCGCGCGGTTGTAATAGGTCGGGCTGACCGGACCGGGCACGATGCGCGCGGTGGCCGGGTCGATGTCCAGCTCCTCGGCGATCAGCGCCGCCTGCAGCCAGCGCGCGCCCTGCCCCTTGTCGGCGCGCGGCGCCACCAGCGTCACGCCTTCGGCGTCGATCAGCACATAGGGGTTCAGCGCGCGTTCACCGCTGCCCGCGAAGGGATCGGGCAGAGGCCGGGCATAGCGCCAGGCCCCGAAGGCCACGCCCCCCGCCACCGCGACCGAGCCGATCAGGAAGCCCCGCCGCGCGATCCGCCCGATGCGCGCCATCAGACGCCGCCCATGCGCAGGGCCGCGTCGCGGATCGCGGCGCGGATGCGCGGATAGGTGGCGCAGCGGCACAGGTTGCCGGACATGGCCGCGTCGATGGCCGCATCGTCCGGCTCGGCGTTCAGCGACAGCAGCGCCGCCGCCTGCATGATCTGGCCCGACTGGCAATAGCCGCATTGCGCGACCTGCCCCGCGATCCAGGCGGCCTGCACGGGATGGGGCGCCTCGGGCGTGCCCAGGCCCTCGATGGTGGTGATCTCTCCGCCGACCTCGGCCAGGGTGATCTGGCAGGCGCGGACGGCCATGCCGTCCATGTGCACCGTGCAGGCCCCGCATTGCGCGATGCCGCAGCCGTATTTCGTGCCCGTCAGGCCCAGAAGATCGCGCAGCGCCCACAGAAGCGGCATCTGCGGATCGGCGTCCAGGTCGTGGCTTTGTCCGTTGACGATCAGTTGCATGGCCGCATCGTGCCGCAGCCGCCCCGCGCGCACAAGCCGGGGCCGCGACCTCCGCCCAGCCCGGACGGCAAAAGACCGCCGATCCCCGGGGGATGGCGGTCCTTGGCGGTCTTCGGACGCAGGGCGTCCTCGGACGGGCGCGATCTTACTTGATCTTGCCTTCCTTGTATTCGACATGCTGACGCACGACCGGGTCGTATTTCCGGACGGTCATCTTTTCGGTCATCGTGCGGGCATTCTTCTTGGTCACGTAGAAGTGGCCGGTGCCGGCGGTCGAGTTCAGCCGGATCTTGATGGTGGTCGGCTTCGCCATGGTTGTTGCTCCTGCTTCGGGGCAATCGCGCGCCGCAAACCCCGTGGAATTCGTATCGAAGCCGCCTTTTAGCCGCGCGGGCGGCGAAGTCAACCGCCAAACCCCCGCGCCGACCGGAAAAAGCCGCGATCAGCCGTGATGGATGGCCACGGTCTTGACGCGGGTGAAGCCGTAGAGCGCCTCGAACCCCTTCTCGCGGCCGTGCCCGGACCGTCCGGTGCCGCCGAAGGGCAGCTCGACCCCGCCCCCCGCGCCGTAGTTGTTGACGAAGACCTGCCCGCAATCCAGCGCCGCCGCCATGCGCAGCTGCCGGCCCCCGTCGCGGGTCCAGACGCCCGCGACCAAGCCGTAATCGGTGCCGTTGGCCAGGCGCAGGGCATGCGCCTCGTCGTCGAAGGGCATCAGCACCTGCACCGGGCCGAAGATCTCCTGCTGGGCCAGGTCGTGGTCCGGCGGCACCTCCGCGAACAGGGTCGGGCGCACGAAATGCCCGGCCGGATCGGCGTCGGGATGGATGCGCCCCTGCCCCGCGACGGCCAGTTCGGCCTGTCCGCGGTCGATGAAGCCCTGCACCAGCCGCCGCTGCCGCGCCGAGACCAGCGGCCCCAGATCACGGCTGTCCCGCGCCGGGCCCGCCACCAGCCCGTCATAGATCGCGGCCATCCGCGCGCGCACCGCGTCATAGACGCCGCGCTGGACCAGCACGCGCGACGCGGCCGAGCAGGTCTGCCCCGCATTCTGCAGGCAGGAGGTGACCAGCACCGGCACCGCCCGGTCCAGGTCCGCGTCGTCGAAGACGATCTGCGGCGACTTGCCGCCCAGTTCCAGCGTCAGCGGCACGACATGGGCCGCCGCCGAGCGCTGGATCGCGGCGCCGGTGGCGACCGATCCGGTGAAGGACAGGTGATGCACGCCCGGATGGGCAGAGAGCGCCGCGCCGACCTCGGCGCCGAGGCCCGTCACCACGTTCAGCGCCCCCGCGGGCAGGCCCGCCTCGGCCGCGATCTGCGCAAAGACCAGCGCCGAGAGCGAGGCGTCCTCGGCCGGCTTCAGCACCACCGCGTTGCCCGCCGCCAGCGCCGCCGCCACCGCCCGGCCCAGGATCTGCATGGGATAGTTCCACGGGATGATGATTCCGCAGACCCCGTGCGGCTCGCGCAGCGTGTAGACGGCATAGCCCGGCTGATAGGGAATCGTCGTGCCCATCAGCTTGTCGGCCGCGCCGCCGTAGAATTCCAGATAGCGCGCCAGCGCCGCCGAATCGCGGCGCGACTGATCCAGCGGCTTGCCCACGTCCAGCGTCTCGATCAGGGCCAGGTCCTCGGCGCGCGCCTCCACGCGGGCGGCCATGAGCGTCAGGATGCGGCCGCGATCGGTCGCGGTCAGCGCGCCCCAGTCCCCGGCCAGCGCGCCTTGGGCCGCGGCCACGGCCGCATCGACGTCCGCCGCGGTTCCCTGCCCGATGGCGCCGATGACCCGGCCCGTGGACGGGTCCTCGACCGGCAGGGTCCGGCCGCCGTCAGGGGCGCGCCAGGCGCCGCCCACGAAGATCCGGGTCGTGTCGATGCGGGTCAGCGCATCCAGCGCGGGCGCGGCGGAGAGGGTGTCGGCGGCGGTCATGGTCGGTCCTGTCGTCTGGAGAAAAATCGCGTCCGCGTCTTGTGACCCGCCCCCGCAGGGGCCAAGCTGCCCCCCTGACAGAGGAGGAGCGGACGATGGAAAAGATGACGGTGGGCATGGTGGGCGTGGGCCTGATGGGGCATGGCATCGCGCGCAACCTGGCGGCCAAGGGCTGGCCGCTGATGTTCCTGGACCATCCCGGCAACCAGCCCTCCGAGGATCTGGAGGCGCTTGGCGCGACGCGCGTCGCGTCGCTGGCCGATCTGGCGCCCTGCGATGCGGTGATCCTCTGCGTCTCGGGCACGCCGCAGGTCGAGGCCGTGCTGCTGGGCGACGGGGGCCTGCTGACGACGATGCGCCCCGGCACGGTGATCGTGGACTGCTCGACCGCGATCCCCAGTTCGACCCAGGCCCTGGCCGATCGCACGCGCGAGGCCGGAGGTGCGTTCATGGACGCCGCCATGACCCGCACGCCGCTGGAGGCGGAACAGGGGCGGCTGAACCTGCTGGTCGGCGCGGATGGCGACCTCTTCAACCGCATGCGCCCGCTGCTGGGCGCCTTCGCCGAGAACATCGTCCATGCCGGAGAGGTGGGCGCGGGCCACACGCTGAAGCTTCTGCACAACTACGTCTCGATCGGCTGCGCCACGCTGATCAGCGAGGCCGCCGCCTGCGCGCGCCGCGCGGGCATCCGCGACACAGTCTTCGTCGACGCGCTGGCCAAGGGCGGCGGCCATGGCGCGGCGCTGGACCGCATCGCGCCCTTCCTGCTGGAGGGCGACGTGTCGGGGATGAAGTTCTCGGTCGCCAATGCCGCCAAAGACCTGGCCTATTACCTGCAGCTGTCGCGCGACGTGGGCGCGGGCCATCACGCGGCGACCGGGGTGGACGCCGCGCTGCAGTCGCTGACGCAGGACGGCTTTGCCGACAGCTATCTGTCGCAGGCGGCCGAGGCCTTCGGCCGGGACCGGAGCGGCCACGACTAGGCCGCGACCTGCGGCCAGGGCCGCGCGGGGGGGGCCATGCGCTCCCACGCGCGGGCGGCGCGCAGCACGCCCATGTCGTCGAAGCGCCGCCCCGCGATCTGCAACCCGATGGGCACGCCTGCCGCGTCATGGCCGCAGGGCACGCTGATCGCGGGCTGTTCGCCGATGTTGAAGGGCGCGGTGAAGCCGATATGGCTCATGGCGCGGGCCACGTCATTGGCGTTGGGATAGGCCCAGTCCGCCGGAAAGCTGACATTCGGAGAGACCGGCGACAGGATCAGGTCGAACCCCTGCGTCGCCACGGTGGTGCGGCGGCGGATCTCGACGGTCGCGCCATAGCTGCGCCAGACATCCTCCCCGGCCCGACCCAGGCCGGATTCGGCCCATTCGCGCACCAGAGGCAGGATCTTCGCGCGCTGTTCGGGAGACAACGCCTGCACGTCCAGCCCCGCCCGCGTGCGCCAGAAATCGTCGAGGCCCTGCAGCAGGTCGGGGCTCATCCACGGCTCGATCGGCCGGACGTCGGCGCCCGCCCGTTCGAACAGCGCCGCCGCGGCGGTCACCGCGTCGCGGACTTGGGGATCGACCGCCATGCCGCAGCCCGCATCCATCAGCAGGCCGATGCGCAACCCGTCCAGGTCGCGGTCCAGGTCCAGCCAGCCGATATCGGCGGGCGGCAGGGACATGTGGTCTCGCGCATCGGGCTGCGACAGCACCGCCATGGCCATGGCCGCATCGGTGACGGTCCGCGTCATCGGTCCCGCCGCGCGCCCCATGAAGGGCGGGTCGATCGGCACGCGCCCCAGGCTGGGCTTCAGCCCCACCAGCCCACACCACGCGGCGGGCAGCCGGATCGAGCCGCCGATGTCGGTCCCCAGGTGGATCGGCCCATAGCCCGCGGCCCCCGCCGCCCCCGCCCCCGCGCTGGAACCGCCGGGGTTCATGGCGGTGTTCCACGGGTTGCGCGCCAGCCGGTGAAAGCTGGAGAGGCCCGAGGACAGCATCCCGAAATCGGGCATGGTCGTGCGGCCCAGAAAGACCGCGCCCGCCTCGCGCATGCGGGCGGCGGGGGGGGCGTCCTCGGCGCGCGGCGTCATGTCGCTGACCGCGGTGCCAAGGGGCATGGGCACGCCGCGGGTGGCGATGTTCTCCTTGATAGTGATGGGCACGCCGTCCAGCGACACGCCGCCCACCGTCAACGGCGCGCCGCGCCGCCAGCGCTCCTCGGACGCGCGGGCAGCCTCCAGCGCCCGGTCGTGATCGACGGTCCACATCGCGTTCAGCACCGGCTCGCAGGCGTCGATGCGGTCCAGGACGGCGCGGGTCACCTCGACCGGGGACAGGCTGCGGTCGGCAAAGCCCGCGGTCATCGCGGCGGCGGTCAGGTCGGCAAATGCGGTCATGGGGTCCTCAGATGATCCGGGTCAGCAGGCCCGCGGCCAGGCGCGCACGCTCGGGCAGGCTGTCGATCTCGATATGTTCGTCCAGCGTGTGCAGGCCGCGGCCGCGCACGCCGATGCTGTCCAGCGTGGGCACGCCCATCGCGCCGGTGAAGTTGCCGTCCGACCCGCCGCCCGACCGGTCTGACGACAGCTCGAACCCGATCTGCGCCGACAGGTCTCGCGCGAGGTCATACAGCGCCATCGTGCCCGGCTGCGGCTCCCAGACCGGGCGGGTAACACCGCGGGTGACGGTGAATTCCACCCCGTCCCGTTCGCCCTGCAGCGCCAGCATGGCCGCGACGCCGCGGTCCAGGTCGTCTTGCGTCTTGGCCATGGACAGGACCTCGGCCCGGCATTCCGAGGCCACGCAGTTCACCCATTGCCCGGCATGGATGACGCCCACGGAAAAGGTGCAGTCTTCGGTGGTCATCGCCTCGATCTCCAGGATGCGGCGCGCCATGGCGGCGATGGCGGACCGTCCGTCCTTCAGCGCCCAGCCCGCATGGCTGGGCCTGCCATGGGTCAGCAGGTCGAACCGCGCGATGGCATAACGCCCGATCACCGCGCCCCCGTCGGGAAGCGCGGGTTCGGGCAGCAGCACGGCGCGCTGGCCGCGGGCGGCATCCTCGATCAGGCTGCGGGTGGCGGGGGTGCCGACCTCCTCGTCGGGGGTGAAGAGGAAGGTGACCGGCAGGGGCGTGGTCAGCCCCGCCCGCGCGATCTGGCGCATCGCCTCAAGGAAGACGTAGTTGCCGCCCTTCATGTCCATGATGCCCGGCCCCCAGGCCTTGCCGTCCTGCACCCGGAAGGGCAGCTTCTCCAGCGTTCCCAAGGGATGGACCGTGTCCATGTGCCCCGACACCAGGATGCCCGGCTTGCCCTGGTCGGCATGCGCAAAGGTCGCGCGGATCGAGGTGCCGAAGCCCTTGGTGCCCGGCACCGTCTCGACCGTGGCTCCGATCGCGGACAGGTCGCGCGCGGCCAGGTCCATCATCCGGCTGACGGCGCCCGCGTCCCAGGTCGGGCTTTCGCATTCGATCCAGGGACGCAGGCCCGTCAGCATCTCCTCCGCGTCGAAGGGCAGATCCAGCGCGCTCATGCCGCCACCGGCAGGCGGCGTTCGATCAGCCGCGCATAGATCGACGCGCCGACGGGCAGGATGCCCTCGTCCAGCACGAAGCCGGGATTGTGCAGGGGCACCGTGCCCGCATGGCCCAGGTTGCCATAGGCGCCGGGGACCTGCTGCAGCATGTCGGCGAAATCCTCGGACCCGGTGAAGGGCTGGGAATCGTCGCGCACATTGTCGGCGCCCAGAACGTCGGCGGCGGCCTGGGTCCAGGCGTCCGACAGGTCGGCATCGTTCACCAGCACGTCGAAGATCTCGCGGAACTCGCAGGTGATCCGCAGGTCGAAGGCCTGCGCGGCACCCTCGCAGATGGCGCGCATCCGCGCCTGCATCAGGTCGCGGACCTCGGGGCGGAAGAACCGGATCGTGCCGGCCAGGGTCGCGGTCTCGGGCACGACGTTATAGGCGCTCCCCGCATGGATCTGGGTCACCGACAGCACGGCCTGATCCAGCGGCGCGACGTTGCGGCCCAGGATCGTCTGGAACTGCCCGACCAGCCCCGATGCCGCGACCAGCGCGTCGCGCGACTGCTGCGGCATGGCGGCATGGCTGCCCTTGCCCGTTACGGTGATGTCGAAGAAGGACGCCCCCGCCATGGCCGGCCCCTTGCACAGCGTCGCGCGGCCCGGCTGGCCGGTCGGCTGGTTGTGCATGCCATAGACCTCGTCGACCGGGAACCGCTGGAACAGCCCGTCCGCGATCATGGCGCGGGCGCCGCCCAGACCCTCCTCGGCGGGCTGGAAGATCAGGACCGCGGTGCCGTCGAAGTTGCGCGTCCGCGCCAGATACTGCGCGGCACCCAGCAGCATCGTCGTGTGCCCGTCATGGCCGCAGGCATGCATCTTGCCGGCCTGGGTCGAGGCATGGGGCAGCCCCGTCGCCTCCTGGATCGGCAGCGCGTCCATGTCGGCGCGCAGGCCGATGCGGCGGTTGCCCTGACCCCGGCCATGCACGATGCCCACGACGCCGGTCCTGCCCACGCCCTCGTGGACCTCGTCCACGCCCCATTCGCGCAGCTTGGCCGCGACGACCGCGCTGGTGCGGACCTCCTCCATGCCGATCTCCGGGTGCGCGTGCAGGTCGCGGAAGATCTCGGTCAGTTCCGGGACGGCGGCATCGATCTCAGGCAGGTTCGGCATATCTCACCTCTGGCATGGCACGGAAGTTCTGGAAGTCCCATGACCGGCCGGGAGCGGCCTCGATCAGGGCGCGGGTATAGGGATGGGCGGGCGCGGCCAGCACCTCGCCCGCGGGGCCGTGTTCCACGACGGCGCCGCGCTGCATGACGATAACCTCGTCGCAGATCTGGGCGGCGACGCGCAGATCGTGGGTGATGAAGACGATGGCGATGCCCAGGTCGCGCTGCAGCTGGTCCAGAAGGTCCAGCACCTGCGCCTGCACCGACACGTCCAGCGCCGACACGGCCTCGTCCGCGACCAGCACGTCGGGGCGCATCATCACCGCGCGGGCGATCGCGATGCGCTGCCGCTGCCCGCCCGAGAACTGGTGCGGATAGCGGGCCAGCGCGTCGGCGGGCAGGCCCACGACGCCCATCAGGCGCGCAGCCTCGGCCATCGCGTCGGCGCGGCCGGTGCCATAGTTCAATGGCCCCTCGATCAGGCTCTCGCCGATGGTCCAGCGCGGGTTCAGCGACCGCATCGGGTCCTGGAACACCACCTGCAGCTTCTGGCGGTGCGGGCGCAGCGCGCCGCGCGACAGGCCCGCGATGTCGGCATCGTCCAGCAGGATGCGCCCCGAACTGGGGTCGATCAGCCGCATGATGCAGCGCGCGACGGTGGACTTGCCGGAGCCGCTCTCGCCCACGATCCCCAGGGTGCGGCCGCGCGACAGGGCGAAGGTCACGTCCTTGGCGGCATGCGCCTGCGGCAGCTTGCGCAGGATGCCGCCGCCGCCATAGATCTTGTTCAGCCGCTCGACCCGCAGGACGGCATCCGCCGACTGAGGCCGGGCTTCCCGAGGCGACAGGCTAGGCACGGCCTTCAGCAGCTTGCGGGTATAGTCCGCCTGCGGGCTGCGCAGCAGCGTCTCGACCGCGCCATGTTCGACGATCTCTCCCTGCTTCATGACATAGACGGTGTCGGCAATTTCCGCGACGACGCCCATGTCATGGGTGATGAACAGCACCGCCGTTCCATGGTCGCGCTGCAATTCGTCGATCAGCGCCAGGATCTGCTTCTGCGTGGTCACATCCAGCGCGGTCGTGGGTTCGTCCGCGATCAGCAGGGCGGGTTCCAGCACCAGCGCCATCGCGATCATGATCCGCTGGCGCTGACCGCCCGACAGCTGGTGCGGATAGCTGCGGAAGATGCGTTCGACATCGGGCAGATGGACCTGCTCCATAATCGCCACGGCGCGACGGCGGCGTTCCGTGGCGGAGAGGTCGGTGTGCAGCTCCATCACCTCCATGATCTGGTCGCCCACGCGCAGGACCGGGTTCAGTGCGGTCATGGGCTCCTGGAAGATCATCGCGACGCGGGCCGCGCGCAGGTCGCGCATCTGCGCCTGTGTCAGGGGCAACAGGTCGCGCCCCTGCAACTGGATCGTGCCCCCCGCGACGCGCAGCGCGTCGGGCAAGAGCCCCATGATCGCCAGCGAGGTGACCGATTTCCCCGACCCGGATTCGCCCACCAGGCAGACGGTCTCGCCCGCGCGGATGGTCACGTCGATGCCCTTCAGGACGGCGGGGTTTCCCGGCGTCTCGGGCAGGGTCACGGTCAGGTCGCGGGCCTCCAGCACCACGTCGGCCGCGTCGAAGTTGCGTGTCTTGAACTGCATCAGCCTGCCCTCTTCTTCAGCCGCGGGTCCAGCATGTCGCGTGCCGCATCGCCCAGGAGGTTGATCGACAGGATGCACAGCGACAGTGCGATGCCGGGATAGAGGATCAGCTCCGGCTTGATGCGGAAGAACAGCCGACCCTCGGCCATGATGTTGCCCCAGGTGGGCGTTTCCGTGCTGACGCCCGCGCCCAGAAAGGACAGGATCGCCTCGGTCAGGATGGCGCTGGCCAGGATGTAGGTGCCCTGCACGATCAGGGGCGCGGTGGTGTTCGGCACCAGGTGACGCACCAGGATCTTGCGCATCGGCGTGCCGAGCGCGATCGCGGCCTCGACATAGGGTTCCTCGCGCGCCGACAGGACCACGGCGCGGACCAGGCGCACGACGCGGGGGATCTCGGGGATGGTGATCGCGGCGATGACCGATCCGACCGACGGGCCGTTCAGCGCCACCAGCGCGATGGCCAGCAGGATCGACGGGATCGCCATCAGCGCGTCCATCGCCCGCATGATGATCGCGTCCGCCGTGCGGAAGAAGCCCGCGATCATGCCGATGACCAGGCCCAGAAAGACCGACACCACCGCCGTGGCGATGCCGATGATCAGCGACAGCTGACCCCCGATCAGCACGCGGCTGAGGATGTCGCGGCCGAAATTGTCGGTGCCCAGGGGGTGGCCCTCGATGGGTCCCTTCAGGCGGGCCAGCGGGTTCATGGTCAGCGGGTCGTGCGGCGCGATCCAGCCCGCCAGCAGCGTCAGGACGACGATGACGGCCAGCACCGCGGCCGCGATGCGGCTGCCCATGCCGAACCGGGGCAGGCGCAGCGCGCGCAGGACCGGCTGCATCGCCGAGGTCGGTTGCGGTGCCTGTGCCATCAGTAACGGATCCTTGGGTCAAAGAGGCTGTAGCTGAGGTCGATCAGCAGGTTCACCAGCACGTAGAGGAAGCTGGTCAGCAGGATCATCGCCTGGATGACCGGATAGTCGCGCGCGAGGATCGCATCGACGGTCAGGCGGCCCACGCCGGGGATGTTGAAGACCGTTTCCGTCACCACCACGCCCCCGATCAGCAGCGCAAAGCCCGTGCCGATCACGGTCAGGATCGGGACGGCCGCGTTCTTCAGCGCGTGGCGGAACAGGACCGTGCGCTCGGGCGCGCCCTTGGCGCGGGCGGTGCGGATGTAGTCCTCGCCCAAGACCTCCAGCATGTTGGCCCGCGTCATGCGCGCGATCAGCGCGACATAGATCGTGGACAGGGTCAGCGCGGGCAGGAAGGCGTTCGACAAAAACCCGCCCAGGCCCGCCGAGAGCGGCGTGAAGCCCTGCACCGGGAACCAGCCCAGCTTCAGCGAGAAGACCAGGATGAACAGGTATCCGATCACGAAGACCGGAACCGAGAAGCCCAGCACGGAAAACGTCATCACCGCGTAATCGGCGATGCTGCGGTGCTTCCACGCGGCCAGCACACCCATCGGCACGGCGATGGCCACCGACATCAGGATGGTCAGCACCGCGATGGACAGCGTCGGCCCGATGCGGTCCGCGACCATCGCCGCCACCGGCGTGTTCGAGATCAGCGACACGCCCAGATCGCCGCGCAGCAGCTGTCCGACCCATGTGACGAACTGGACATGCAGCGGCTGGTTCAGGCCCATCTGTTCGCGGATGCGCTCCAGCGTGGCGGGGGTGGCCATGTCGCCCGCGATGATCGCGGCCGGGTCGCCCGGCGTCAGGCGCAAGAGCAGGAAGACGAAGACGGCGACCAGCAGCATCACCGGAATGACGGCCAGAATCCGCCGCAGGATATACCCCAGCATCAGGTTTCTCCGTTCAGGGGGGTGGGGGCGGCGGGACCGCCCCCGGCATGGCTCACTCGGACTTCTGCAGGCCCCAGAAGACCGGCACGGGGCTGTCGATCATCTCGGTGATGGTGGTCCGGCGCGCCTGCGGCAGGGTGTACTGGCCCAAGGGGATCAGCAGGCCGTTCTCCAGCGCATGGGCCTGGATCTTCTCGGCCACGGCCTTCTGGGCGGCGGCGTCGGGGGCGTCGATGAACTCCTCCTTCAGCGCCTCGATGGTCTCGTCGGTGGGCCAGCCGAACCAGGCGTCGTCGCCCCGCCCGTTCAGCATCGGGTTCGAGATCGGGTTCGAGATCTCGGGCACCATCCAGTTGGTGATGAAGATGTTCCAGCCGCCCTCGGCGGGCGCGCCCTGGCTGGCGCGGCGCGTGACCAGCGTCTGCCAGTCCATCGGCTGCATGTCGACGGTGAAGCCCGCATCGCGCAGCGCCTGCGACACGACCACGGGCTGGGTCACCAGCGCCACGAGGTCGGTCGGCGCCATGATGACCACGGGCGTGCCGTCATAGCCCGCCTGCTCCAGCAGCGCGCGCGCCTCCTCGGTGCCGCCGCCCTGGGTCAGGGTCTCGGCGCCGGCCTCGCTCTCCAGGGGCGTGCCGCAGCCCAGGACCGCGCCGCAGACCTGGTAGTATTCGGGGTTGCCGACCATCGCGGCCAGGACCGGCTCCTGCGTGACGGCCTTCAGCGCGGCCTGCCGGACCTGCGGGTTGTCGAAGGGCGGGTGCAGGAAGTTCATCCGCGTCATGGTCTGCATGCCGGTCGGCTCGCGCTTTTCGACGACGATGTTCGGATCGCCCTCCAGCAGCGGGATCAGGTCGACCTGCATCGCCTCGATATAGTCGATCTCGCCGCCCGACAGGGCGTTCACGGCGGTCTGCACGTCGGGCATGTTGACCCATTCGACGCGGTCCACGTTCACGACCTTGCCGCCCGCCATCCAGTCGGCAGGCTCGTCGCGCGGGACGTATTCGTCGAACTTCTCATAGACGACGTTCAGGCCGGGCTGGAACTCGGCCTCGACGAAGCGGAACGGCCCCGAACCGGTGTAATCCGTGATCGCCTCGTCGGCCGAGGTCTCGGCCACGCGGGCGGGCATGATGAAGGGCGGCAGGGCCGACTGCTTGGACAGCACGTCCAGCATCGGCACGAAGGGCTCGGTCAGGGTCCAGGTGATGGTCTTGTCGTCGGTGGCCTCCAGGCTCGCGGTGCGGTCCATGATGACCTGCCCGCCGGCATCCTTCTGGGCCCACCGGTTCAGTGAGGCGACCGCATCGGCCGCCGTCACCGGCGCGCCGTCATGGAAGGTCAGCCCGTCGCGCAGGGTGAAGGTATAGGTCAGCTGGTCGTCCGACACGGTCCAGTCGGCCATCTGCGGCTGCGGCTGGAACTGGCTGTCCTGCGCGATCAGCACGTCATAGATCATGTAGGCGTGGTTGCGGGTGATGTGCGCGGTGGTGATCACCGGGTCCAGCACGCGCAGGCCCGAATGCATCACGGCCTTGATCGTGGTTTCGGCCCAGGCCGCGCCGGTCAGCATGGTCGAGGCCAGAAGCCCCGCGGAGATGGTCTTGAACATGGCATCCTCTCTGTTGGTCGGGTTGCGCGGCCGATCTTGGCGTCAGCCTTGCGCGGATGGGGTGAAGGGCGCGCCCCCCGGCTCCAGCCGGAGGCCGGGGGACAGGTGACGGAAGGGCAGCGCCGCCGGGCTGACGGGCATCGGCCCCGGCGCGGCGCAGGTCAGGATCGCCGCCGCGATGGGCGCGAAATCGGCGCGGAAATGGTTCGAGCTTTTCACGACCAGGATGGCCTGATCCTCGGGGGTGATGCCCAGGAAGCGGAACATCTCCCGGTCGGCCATCTGCGCCTTCTCCGACGCCACGGCCACGCGCACCCCGCCGATGCGCAGGCAGGCCGCCGGCCCAAGCGTCAGATGCGCACCGCCGTAATAGGGACCCGTGGCGTGGCAGGCGCCATCCGACAGATGCTCGACCGTGAAGCGGCCCTCGAAGGGCGCGTCGCCGGGCGTGCCGGACCGCCCGCCCAAGGCCAGCGCAAGGGTGGCGCCCTGCCCCGCCGCATGGGCCGCGCGGGCGGCCTCGGGGTCCCAGATCAGCCCGATGGCCGCGTCCTGCGCATCCGCCGCGACCAGCGCGCGCAGAATCCCGGTCGTGTCGGAATCGCCCCCCGCGCCGGGATTGTCCTGCGTATCGACCAGGATCACCGGCCCGCCCGGATGGCGCATGGCGCGGGCGACCGCCTCGGCCGGGTCCAGGCATTCGCCCCGGAACCCGTCCTCGGCCCCGCGCAGGGCCTGGGCCAGGCCGTCCGCCAGCGCATCGGCCTCGGCCTGCGTGTCGGCATAGGCCAGCACCGACGGGCGGCAATCGGCAAAGTCGGCGGCCGGAAAGCCCATGAACAGCGACAGGCAGGCGCCCTTGTCATCGCCCGCAGCCACCTGCGCATAAAGGTCGCGCGCGGGCTGCCGGTCGGTCGCCTGCCAGGCGATGGGGATCAGGTAATCTCCCTGCCGGAAGGCCCGCGCCGGGCGCGCGCCCGCCATCAGCCGGTCCAGCCATTCGGCGGCGCGCCGCCCGGTCTCGGCCATGTCCACATGCGGATAGGTGCGGAACCCCACCATCAGGTCGGCGCTCTCGACCATCAGCGGGCTGATGTTGCCGTGCAGGTCCAGCGCCGCAACCACCGGCACGTCCGGCCCCACCACCGCCCGCACCCGCGCCAGCAGCGCGCCCTCGCCATCCGGCGCGCCCTCGGCCACCATTGCCCCGTGCAGGTCCAGGAACACCCCGTCCAGCGGCCCGGCCGCGCGCAGGCCGCGCAGGATCTCCTCGGTGATCGCGGCAAAGCAGTCGGCCGTGACCGGCGCGGAGGGCACCGCCCCCGCCCAGACCAGCGGCAGCAGGTCCCAGCCCTGCGCCCGCGCATGCTCGATCGCGCCGGCCACCGGCAGGTTCACCCCCGGCGCACGCGCCAGGATCTCCGCCCCCCGGCTGAGCGGCAGATAGCCGCCGCCCTGTTGGAAGGCCGCATGATCGGCGGGGCTGGGGGCAAAGGAATTGCTCTCATGCAGGAAGCCCGCCAGCGCGACGCGGAAGGGCCGCCGATCGGGGCGGTCGTCAGAGGTCGCAGCAGGGTCGGTCCGTCGCAATGTATTGCCATCCGATACAGTTGCATTGTATCACGAGTGTATTGAGCCAAAATCGATCCTGTCAACGCCGGAGACTGCATGGCGCGCAATTTTCACTCCGCCCCCGCAGCCGAGGACGAACCCGGCCCGACCGATGCCCTGTTCGTGCAGTCGCTTGCCCGCGGAATGAGCGTGCTGGAGGCGTTCCGCGGCGCCGAGGGGCCGCTGTCCCTGGCCCAGATCGCCGCGCGCAGCGGCATGACCCGCAGCGCCGCGCAGCGTCTGGTCCACACACTGCGCAGGCTGGGCTATCTGATCCAGGCCGAGGACGGGCGCGGCTTCCGCCCGCATCTGCCGATCCTGGACCTGACGCATGACTTCATGCGCCTGAACCCGCTGGTGCGGCGCGCGAACCCGATCCTGCTGGAGCTGCGCCGCAGCGTGCGCGAAAGGGTGGACCTGTCGCTGTTCGACGGTCAGCGCATGGTCTATGTCACCCGCATGCAGAGCAAGCGCGAGACGTTCTTTGCCACACTGGTGGGCAAGAGTGTCCCGGTGACGGGCAGTTCGGGGGGCTGGGCCGTGCTGGCCATGCTGCCCCCGGCCGAGGCCGACGCGATCCTGGCGCAGGCCCCGCTGCACCCCGTGACGCCCCGCACGCTGACCGACCCCGACGCGATCCGCGCGCAGCTGGCCCTGGTGCGCGGGACCGGCCACGCGCTGGCGCTGGAGCAGATGCTGATGGGCGAGGTCGCGCTTGGCGTGGCCATTCCCGACGCGTCGGGCCGTCCGGTGGGCGCGATCCACATTGTCGCCTCGCTGTCGGAATGGGAGCCCGAGGAGTTCCGCCGCCGCGTGGCCCCCCTGGCCGCCGAAGCGGTGCGCAGCATCACCGCCGCCTGACGTGCGGTAGAGAGCCACCCGACCCACGATGGCGACTGCTGCCGGTTCGCGTCCGGCGCGCGGAAACAACGGCACTGAACGAAGCCATGGCAGCATCGCGCGGCAACCCAGGGGAACTCCGATGACCGACCTGATCCGGAAGGCGATCACCGAGCATTACGGCCCGCGCTGCCGGACGGCCGACACGGACGATTTTCCCGAGCTGGCCGGCGGGACGGATCGGTGTCCGGCAGGTCTGGCGTTGGAGCAGTTCGACGCCCAGGTCGCGGCGGCGCGATCGGCCGCGGCAGGGACGGCATAGACGCGGCGTGCATCATCATGAGGCATGGGCCGCGCATCGGCCATGACGGGCGCGGATCGCGACATCGACGTGTCCGTCACCGGATCATGTCGGGAAGGGGAATGCATGCCACCGATGCCTGAGAGCGGATGGTCCATCGGCACGCCACAAGGATCAGGATCAGACCCACCGCCACCGCCGAAACAGCGGCACGCCTGGCGCGATCATGGACAGCCGGACATCCGCTTCCGACAGGGATTGCATAAGCCATCAAGGCCGAGTTCGTGACAGGAGAACGGCGCGGACGAACTGCACGATCGCACTGCGGGGCAAGGTCGTCCAGCAATCTGTGAGACGTTTTTAGACAGTGGCAGTTCGACTGACCGTGCATCAGATTCGCGTAGTGACGCGCCAACCTGGACCCCATGATCGCATAGGCGCTGCTGTGATGGTGGATATCGCCCTCGGCGCGCTGCAGGTCGTAGAGGTCGATCCCTAGCGTGGCATAGACCGTCGCGGCGATTGCGTTGAGATAGGCGACCCGGGCCACGTTCGCCCCCGGGTCCAGGTTCCGCGCATCGTGGCTGCCGATCATGTTCGCCACGAACTGCATTGCAGGATAGGTCGCGCGGATGTGCGCCCAGACCGCGCGGATCGTGGCGACCATCTGGGGCACGGTCAGGGATCCTCCCTGCAACGCGTCCGCATCGCTCTCGCCCTGTGTCCAGAAGCAGACGCCGGGAACTGGCGCGCCGCCGGACACCGCCGCCGCGATGTTTGCCATGAACGTGTCCAGAGCCGGACCCGGCGCATTGGCCGCGGCGTCCCACCAGTAGTTGGTGGCGCCCGACGGCACGGACCTGCGGTCGATCGCGGTGCCCCCCGTCGCGCCGTTGATCCAGCGGATCGACCGCTCCAGCGGCGTGTTGATCCAGTTGCGCATCGCCCAGGAGACCTACGCGCCCCCCTCGCCAAGATCGCACAGGAGAACCCCCATGACTGACCTCATCCAAGAAGCCATCACGGCCCACTTCGGCCCGCGCTGCGAGACGAAGGACACCGACGACATGCCCGAGCTGGCCGGTCAGACGACGGGCCGGTGCCCGGCATGTCTGGCGTGGGAGCAGTTCGACGGGCTGGTGGCGGCGGCACAGGAGAGCTAGCGGTGAGCGCCGTCGCCCGCACGGCCTCGGTGGCCGCCGCCGGATGGCTGGGACTGATCCTCTACATCTGGCTTTGGGACACGCATTCCGACTTCGCCGCTGGATGGGCCTGGGGAACGACAATCGCCGCGCTGCTGGTGTAGCGCGACCGGATCGCACAGGAGGAATGATGGGACGACCCACCTTGGAATCCGTGCCGCGCCTCCTGCCCGCGCCTGACGCTGCCCGCTACATCGGGATCAGCGGGAACTACCTGCGGACCTTGGGTCTGCTTCGGCGCGTGCTGGGAAAGTGCCGCCTCCATGAACGATATGACCTTGATGCGTTCGTAAGCTCCATGGAGATCGAAGGCGGAGACGTCGACACGCTGGAAAAGGACATCGGGGAATGCGGCAAGCTGTTTGGGGCGGGAAGCTGAACGGCATCCGCCGACAGAAGCGAGGCGACCGGATCGTGCGCTATGACCGGGCAACGGGTATCCGCCTGCCAGACCTGCCGGAGACGCATCCGGAGTTCGTGGCGGCTTGGGCTCTGGCCGAGGCGGGCGAGACACCGATGGAGAAGGCACAGCGGAAGGCCCCGCTGATCCAAGGCCAGATTGACCACGCCGTGCGCGATCTGCTGAACAGCGCTTGGTTCCGCGGCAAATTCTCGACCTATCAGGGGATGATGCGCCGCCACGCCGAGGACATCGCGTAGAAATACGGGCCGGGCAAGCTGCGCGGCCTCACGGCGAAATACATCGAGATCGACCTGAACAAGCTGGACCCTAACCCGGTCAACGATCGGTATAAGGTCTGGCGAGCGCTGCTCACTCACGCCAAGCTGCACCCGAACCCTGCCCTCGCGGTCAAGCGCCAGGCCGTCCGCGTGATCGGGTTCGTGGCATGGGACAGCGACGAGATCGCCACCTTCCGGGCGCGCTGGCCCGTCGGCACCCCTGCCCGGGCCGCGTGCGAGCTTCCATACTGGACCGCGGCGCGCACCAACGACGCCGTGATGATCGGGCCCGGCAACATCGGGCCGGACGGGATCCTGACGTTCCTACAGTCCAAGACGGGCGGCCGAGCTTATGTGCCATGGCCGAACCCCCTGCCGGAGTTTGCCGAGGGATGCGCCGACGAGCGCGAGGCGGTTAAGGCGGCGAGCACCGGGACCGGTCAGACGTTCCTGGCCGTGGCCAGCAGGCCACGCAGCGTGAAGGGGCTTGGCAATTTGATAGCAGACTACGCGCGCGCGGCAGGAATCAAGGACCGGTCGGCGCACGGGCTGAGGAAAGCCCTACTCACCGCCATCGCCGAGGCTGGCGGAACGTCTCACGCGATCATGGCATGGGGCGGGCACTCGTCTCTGTCGGAGGTCGAACACTACACCAAGGCTGTGCAAGTGCGGCGGCACGTAGGCAGAGAACGAGGCAGGAACGTTGTTTCACCCCAGCGCGGATGATACAGTCTGCGCTGGAACGCCAAGTAATTGCTAGGAATTTTGTAGACAGTGGCAGCCCGTAGGGGTCTGCAATAGTTATTTTTCATCAATATTTTACATTGGAAAACTGCTTACATCCCCACCTCACGCTTACAATGGCTTACAGGGGCCATTGTAAACCGAGTAGCCCGCTCGAACTCATTCAAAAATGCCGTCGCAGTCCACCCTCAGGCTTGATGAAGTCGCGAAAGTTCGGGAATGTCCTGCAAACTTTGGTCGGTTTATTTGATGAGGTGGTGAACAATGGCAAAGCTGATTCCTTGCAAGGCCTGCAAGCATATGATTTCGAAATCAGCGAAGACCTGCCCCAACTGTGGGCAATCCCAGACAAGTTTAGGAAAAAGCATTAAGGGCTTGGCAGGCTTGTTTATTGTCGGCCTGATAGTATTTGCAGCCATTTCTGGCGGTGAGGACACCCCCAACCAGCAGGAAGCCGGCGTAACGCCTGATCAGCAACCGATGTCGGATGAGGATGCAGCGAAAAAAGCTGCCCTTTCCGACGACGCAGACACCGTAACCACAGAAGATTGTCAGAACGACATCCAGTGCTGGGGAGAGCGAGCGATAGCTGCAGGCAGCTACGATTGCACCGAGCAAGTCGAACGGCATGCGCGCCACGACTTGGAGTGGACAGACGGCTGGCTTGAAGGAAAATTCAGTCATTTCCGATGGGTTGATCAAAACACTGGAACGATCACACTGATAGGCGACAAGATCATGTTCCAAAACGGCTTTGGCGCGTTTACGAATATGATCTACGAATGCGACTGGAACCAGACCACGGAAACACTGGTCGATGTGCGAGTTCGGGAAGGGCGAATTTAACGGTTCTGGTCCTTCATTTAGTCAGCCCGACCGGGGCGGCTGCAGCGCAGCCGTCCCGTTCATTCGTCATTTCTTCGACGGAGGCGGGGTCGTGGTCCGCAGCATCAGGGGAACGCCCGACGCCTTCCGCAGCCGCTCGCCAAACGCCTTGCCCGCCTCGAAGGCGCTCTTGCCGTCCTCGATCGTGCGCACCAGCTCGCGCTCCTTCGCCGGGCTGGTGGTGTAGGGCCGAGCCAGCCCGCCGCGCTGGTGGGCCACGATCAGCGCGCAGATCGGTGCGACCGCCAGCATGAAGCCGTGGATGCCCTCCGCCGTGGCCCCGGTCAGCGGGCCGAGGATCGCGGCCAGGCCGGTGGCGATGGGCTCGGCCGTGCCGTCGCTGACGCTGCCCGCGATCACGTCGATCAGCGTCAGGATCGCCGGGACGATGCCCAGCCAGAAGGACCGCGTGCGGCCGATGAAGATGGGGGCGATGGTCTTGATGCTGTCCATGGTCAGGCTCCTGATGATCAGAGGGTTTGCAGTTCGGCGCGCACCATCGCGCGCAGGCGGTCGCCGACCTCGATCGGGTCGGCGGGGGCGGCCATGCCCGGCAGCCAGGTGATGTCCCATTTCCAGCGCTGGACGATGCCGAAGGTCGGCTGGATCTCGGCATGGGTCAGGACCGACCACCGGGTGACCGGGATGTCGTAGAGGCGGCAGAGGCGCGCCGCCTCGCGCGCGAAGGCGCAGACTTGGGCGGGGGTGATGGGCGCGGTGCCGAGCTGGAAGGGCCGCTCGACCGCTCCGGCCATGGCGCAGATTGCCAGCCCGATCGCGCCGCCATTAGCGTTGAGGGTGTGGCTGCGCAGGGCGCCGGGCAGCGCCGGCCAGACCGGCGCGCCATCGCCCGGGATCAGGCCGTGATAGGCGCGCAGGTCGGTCGGATTCGGCACATGGCCGCCGCCGGTCCAGTGCCCGTGGATGCGGGTGATGCCGCTCGGGTGCTGGAAGGGCAGCCGCCGGGCGCGCTGCGCGGCGGTGGCGGCTTCGAAGGCGGCGCGGGTGCGGCGGCCGTCGAGGCCGTCGATCGGGCCGGGCCAGAAGCCCAGGGCGGCGCAGCGCGCCTGGCGGGCGCGGATCGCGCTCATCTTCGCGGTCATGGGTTCTCCAGACATGAAAAAGCCCCGCTTGATGACGGGGCATGGGATGGGAAAGCTAAGGCGATGCAGTCAGGCCGTTACGGGCTCGCCCTGCCGCTGCTGATCTCGCGCAACAGCTCCAGCGTCTCGCGCTGCCCGGACTTCAGCTCCTCGATCGACCGGCTCAGCGCCTCGAACCGCTCGCTGTTGCGGGCGTCCGAGATCTCCAGCTGCTGGATCGAGCGCCGGTGCGCGACCAGATCCGCGCGGATGTCGGTCAGCTGCTTCTCATGGCTGATACGCAGCTCCTGGGTGGCCTGCTGCGCCTGCAGCTCGATCCGCCGCGTCTCCCGCTGACCCTCCAGCATGCCCGCCTGCAGCGTGGCATAGGCCAGCGTCACCGTCACCAAGGTCGCGCCGATCGACAGCACGTTCCCCCAGGTGACCCCTCCTTCAATTCTCGCCATGTCTATTCCCTTGTCCGAATAATCGCTGATACCGAAAGACCGGTGCCTTCTCTCATTTGTAGCGGCGACCGATGCCGACAGCGCCGATTGTCGCCAGCAGCGCCAAGGCCGCCGCGACGGCCGCACCGCGGTTGCGCCACGCTCCTGCCGCGGCGACGGCACCGCAGGCCACCGCAGCCGCATCCACAAGGCCGTCAGCGATGCCGCCACCGAACCAGAGGAGCTGCGCCCCTTCCCAGAGCGCGGCATAGCCGGCCGCGACGATGGTCGCACCGCGCCATGCCCCCGCTCGCCAGCCGATCAGGGCCGTCAGGATCAGCCCGATCGCGAAATGCCCCAGCAGCGCGGCGCCCCAGGTGTAGGCGTCAGGCTGCGCGTCCGGGCTGCGCAGCATTTCGATAATCAGTTCGATCATGAGAGGATGATCCCGTGCTTGGAGGCGGCATACGCGCTCGCGTCGGCCAAGGCCTGCGCGGCGTTCGGATGGGCTCGCACGACGCCGAAGATGTCGCCGATCTTGCCGTTGAAGCTGACGAATGAGTCGGTGCCCTGGCCCAGGTTCTGCAGCCGGAAGTCTGGGAAGGCGTGGGTGAAGGCGCGGCGCTGGACGCCGTTCTCGAACAGCGCACCAGCCGTCGCGTCCATCCGCATGCGATAGAGTGATTTCGCCGTGCCGTAGACGAAGCGAGGCGACAGGGTGACGGTCGTGGTGGTGGTGCCGACATAGCGCCGCACGCCCAGCACAGTGCCGGTGGCGTTGGTGTCGAAGCGGATGTCCGACCGCGGGTCGTCGCCAGCCTTGCCGAACAGGCGCATGTTGTGGGTCCAGTCGGTCTGCATGATCCAGCAGAAATCGACACCCACGATGTCGGCGGGGTTCGCCAGCTGCGCGAACGGGCCGCCCGTCCCCTGGAACTGCAGCGCGCCGCCGACGATAGCGAGCGAGCCGCCGACGATCGAGGCATTGAAGGCCGCGCCCGCCGCGCCGATGTTCTGCAGCGCCGTGACGCGGCCGTCCACGTCCAGGGTCGCATCCTCGGTCGAGAGGTATATCTGGATCGCCCCGCTGTCGAAGTGCTGTTTCAGCGGATGCACGGCCTCGCCGGTCGCGGCCTCGGCCGGGCCGACGCCGGCCGGGTTCTCGGCCGTGCCGCTCCAGGCCAGCGCGCCGATCCGCGGCGGGGTGAACGTGAAGGGCGCCCCATTGCTCCGCGACGCCACGACCTCGCCATCGAACAGCAGTTGCCCGGCCCGCGTGATCGGCAGCGATCCGGTATAGGTCGCGGGCGTGATGGTCCGCTCGACGCCCCATGCCGCAATGGCAGGCTCGATCCTGGCCTCGGCGGTCTTGGTCAGCGCCACATAACCCGCGCTGGCTTCGGCCGTGTGCGGCCCGCTGGTGAACGTCTCTCCGGTCACGGGGCGGGTGTTGCTGCCGGTGTCCGACAGCAGCAGGATGCCATCATCTGTCGGCGTGAACTGGCCGCCTACCACGTCATCCAGCACATCGACCCCGTTGAAGGTCAGCGCGCGGGTCGACGTGATCGTGCCATCGCCAGCATAGACCGCCCAGGTGACGGTGATCGGCTGCCCGACAACCACATCGGCGGGCGACAGGCTCGGCGCGGTGACGAGGCTGACGCCCGCGAAGGGCGCCAGAACCTGTGCGGTGGACGTGCTGACCGGCGCGCTGCCATATGCGTTGGTCGCGCTTTCGATCAGCTCCAGATCGCCCGCGGCGGTGCTGGTGTAGACGCCATCGACCACATCGGCCGTCACGTCCACGCCGTCCAGCGTCAGGCTCCATTCCGCGTCGATGGGCGCGGTTCCGGCATAGGTGGACAGCGTGATGGTGAACGCCGCCCCCACGTCGCCGGTCAGCGGTGCGATCTGACCGAAGGTCACGCGCGACGGCGGCGCGGGCGGCGCGGGCGGGAACTGCGTGCGCAGGAACTGGTAGGCCACATTGCGCGCGGCGATCTCGTTGGGATGCCCGACGACAATCCCCAGCACGTCTCCAAACTGACCTTGGAAGTTGCCCAATCCGCCTACCCCGCTGCCGATCTGACGGATGGGGAAGGTCAGAACGGACGTGTCGCGCAGGTATTCGGAGACCAGCACGCTGTCCACATAGAGGCGGATGAGATCGGCCGACATGACCAGCTCGAAGATCGCAATGTCGTTTGGCATGTCGAACTCGGGCAGGATCGCAGCCGTTCCGGTTTCATCGCCCGGCTCGACCTTCTGGATGATGGCCGTGCCTTTTCCCGCCTCGGAGGCGATGGCGATGGTGGTCACAAGATCCACGAAAGGCTCACCGTCCAGGCCGAACACCTGCGTGAAATCGGTCGGTATCGTGGTCGGGTTCATGGCCCAGATCAGGCGCGCGCCGACCAGATCGGCCACGTTGTCGGTGGCGATCACGCTGGACCCATCCCCCGGCAGCAGGACGCCGTTGCCCGAGACGGTCAGGGGCGCGCCGGTCACAGCAGCGTTGAAGACCGCGCCAGCCGCGCCCGCGTTCGCGATGCCCGTCACCTTGCCCTCGCCGTCCAGCTGGAAGCCCGCCGCGGTGTGGTGGATCAGGACGGCGCCGGATGCGTAATAGCCGCTCAAGTCGTCCGTGATCTCGAACGCCGTCACGACCTCCGTGTGCGGGCCGCTCTGGCTGGCAGCGCCCGTGAACGGGTTGGTGTTGCGGGCGATCTCGCTCAGCGTCAGCGTGCCGGGCGCCGAAGGGGTGAACTGCCCATCGACCACATTGCCCAGCACGTTCACGCCGTTGAAGGTCAGCGTGCGCGTCTTGGTGATCGGCGCGTCGCCGGTATAGCTGCCCCAAGTGACGGTGATCGGAAAGCCGACCTCGACCTCGGAGGGCGACAGCGACGGCTGCTCGACCATCTCGACCGGCACGAAGGCCGGAACCACGTTGGCGGTTGCGGTATAGAGGGGCGTTTGGCCGTAGGGATTGCTGGCGTCCTCGATCAGATGCAGGACGCCCAGCCTGGACGGGGTGAAGGTGCCATCCACGACCTGATCCGTGACCTCATCGCCGTCCAGCATCAGCACCCAAGTGCGGATGATAGGCTCGGTGCCGCCGAAGGTGGATCGCCGGATGGTGAACGTGGTCCCGACCGGGCCGCTGGCCGGAAGGATCGCGCCCGGCACGCCGATGCTGGGTGGCCGGTTGACGATGACCTCCTCGCCGCCGGATCCAAGGATCGTGCCGTCGCGCAGCCGCGCGGCCAAGGGCCGACCGGCACGGTCCATTGCCATCAGCGGGCGGCCTTCGCGGTCGAACATCCAGGCGCCGTCTCCGCCCGCCGCGGGCGGGATGATCGGGATCGGGTTCGTGAACTCGGCCTCGGTGTAATCCACCGGCTCGACCCAGCCCGGCGCATACCAGCCGTCCGTCAGATCGAGGTTCCAGGTATGCAGCCGCGACGCCAGCGCCCCCGCGTCCAGCATCAGCACCTCGCCGCCACCGGGCAGCGTGAGGATGATGTCGCGGTTCTTGATCTGGGCGTTGTTCTCGACCACGCGCATCGCGGCGCGCATCTGCTGAACGCTCTGGAAAGCGCCCTTGAACGACAGCCGGTCACCCCGATCCGGGTTGAAGCCGTAGATGTGCGTGACCGCGCCGGGGTCGCAGATCACGCGGTTGTCCCAGCCATAGGGCAGGCCGATGGTCGCGTGCGGCCGGGCCTTGGAATAGCCGTTGAAGGGCGGGGGTGCAGGCAGGCGGGGGCTGGCCGTGTAGATGATGGCCGGGCCGCCCTGTGACATGACGACATGGCTGCCGTTCCCAAGGCGCACGACCCCGCCGCCGCGGCCGAGGTGGAAGTGGTTGCGCTGATAGAAGTCGACCATCTGGTGGTGGATCACGGTCTTCCCGTCGCCGCCCAGCACCTGCAGCATCACGGCGCCGTTCAGGTCGGCGCAGGAATGATAGGTCGTGCCGGTGCCGCCATAGCTCAGATACCAGCCGGCAAGGCTCTCCGCGACCTGCGCGCCCGGCAGAGGCGGCTGGACGAGGTTCAGCAGATGCCAGCCGTCGATCTCGAACTGAGACGGGTCCATGCTGTTGAACGGGCGCAGCTCGTTTCGCTCCCAGCCCTTCACGCCGCTCTGCGCACCGTCGAACCACTCCGGGTGGTTGTCCAGCGACCAATGCTGGATCGCCTCGGCCGTCGAGAAGCGACGCGCCATCACGGGCAGGTTCGTGTCCAGCGCGATCCGGGTGGCCGATGCCTGCGCCCAGTTGGCGGCAGGCCACCACGACACGCCCCATTTGCGCTTGCTGGGCCAGCCCGCCACCTTGTCCGTCAGCCAGTTCAGATGGCGCGACCGGAAATAGTGGCGATAGTCGTTCCCCTGCCGCGCCGGATCATGGCAGCGCCCGAAGATGTTAGTCTCGGTCACGCAGACCGGATCGCCGCCCAGCACGCCCCACCGGACGCTCAGCGCGCGGTCATGCCCCGCCTGCGTCGCGGTGCGTGTGTCGAAGCCGGTGTAGAAGTGGATCGACCAGATCAGCCGGTCCAGCCCCACGGCCTGCCGGATGGCGTCAAGGCCGGTGATCCCGCCACGGTCGGGCAGCCGCGTCGAGGCCAGCGTGTTCGCGTCGCCGTTATAGGCCCAGGTCGGTGCCAGGATGAACTTGCTGGGGTCATTCGCGCGGATGACCTGCGCGATCGCCTCGATATGGTCCACGAAGCGCCCGACGAAATAGGCGGTGCGGCCCGGATAGAGGCCGTTGCCGTGGAAATAGGCGGCGGGCTCGTTCATGATCTCGTAGCCGATGGTCTGCTCCCACAGCCAGGGGCGATCCTCCAGCCACTCGAACAGCATGTTCCAGGTCTCGATCTGCCGGTGCCCCAGATAGATCGACCCCTCCTGCCATTGCTCGAAGTTCTCGACGGCGGGATAGCTGTTCGGCCATTGCGCCCGGCGGCGCGGGTCCTGCAGCACCTGGGTCGGGCCGTCATGGAAGTCCCAGCAGATCCAGAAGTCGGACTTGTCGGCGGCGCATTCCGCGTAGAACTCCTCCATCTGCGGGTGCATCTGCAGCTTTCCAGCCTCGTCGCGCGTCCAATAGTGCTTGTTGAACGGCGCGCGGATCGTGCGCAGCTTGGGGAACGAATTGCGCAGGCCCTGGCAGAACAGCGCGGGGCTGCGGCTCATGCCCCAGTAGATCTGCTGCATCTCACCGTGCCACAGGTTCTCCAGCACCTCGCCAGCGGCGATGCGCGCCTGCTGTTCCTCGTTCGGCTGGCCCCAGATCTGCGGGCCGATCATCTGCAGAGGCAGGCCCGCGACATAGAGCAGCGATTGGGCGTTCAGGTTCGTCGGCGCGGGCATCAGGCGTGTCCCATCTGAATGTTGGTCAGGCGGGTGGCCGAAGCGGTCCCGCCGTTGCTCACGAAGGCGAACAGTTCCGGCGCCCCTCCCACGAGGTTCGCGGCCACGTCGCCCGTCAGGTCGATGCTGATGACGACGCTGCCGCCGACCAGAACCTCGACGATATTGCCGCCTGCCGGGCGCCGGATTTCGGCGGCGATCGGGAAGCCCCAGTTCTGCGAGAAGGTCGCCAGGACGCGACGGGTGACGCCGTTGTTCTCGATGTAGTGCAAGGTCACGCCGTTGCGCCGGAAGTGGGCGCGGATCGCGTTGGGGCCGACGCTGTTGATGCCGAGCGCGATGCCGTCCAGTTGCGCCGGATGGGCAACGGCGTCGAGGCTCAGGATGCTGGCCCGCATGAACTGGCCGGTCGTGAAATAGTCGCGATAGCGCGCCCGCACCGACTCGTTGCTGTGCGACAAATCAACATCACCATCCAGCAGGCGGAAGCCCTTAGACGTGATGTTGATGTCGGTCAGGCTCTGCCATTTGGTCGGGCGAACGGTCAGCAGCAGGCCGGTGCCGCTCAGATCGGCGGTGATGTCGCTGGCGCTGACGGTGACGCCCCGGTCGATGTCGCCGTCGCCGCCATCCACGAAGTTGCGGTGCCGGATCGTGACGTTGTGCGGGCCGGGGGCCAGGCCGTCCAGCAGATAGGTGCCGACAGTCGCGGCGGGCAGGCCGATCCACGGGCCTTCCTCGCCGCCCACGCGCCGGTCGATGCCGATGATCGCAGGCGTCTCGTCGGGAACGCTGCGGATGATGACGGCCAGCGACTGGCCGTTGCGGGCGTCATAGACGTCCCAGGATGCGGACAGCGGCACGTCGGGAGCATCAGGCACTGGCATCTGCACCCAGGTGTCGTTCTTGCCCATGAAGGCCTGGGGGCTATCCCAGCAGCGCCATTGCAGCGTCGTGTCCATGGGTATCGCGGCGGGCCGCACGGGCAGATCGGGGCCGATCTGATTCAGCGCACCGCCGCCCAGAAGAGCCTGCGCCTGCAGCAGTGCCACCTTGGCCGCCTCGGCCGCCAGGTCGGCCTGATTGGCCTTGGTGCCCAAGGCCGTCGTAAGCGTGTCCACACTCGTCTGGCGCGCGATCTCCAGCCATGCGCCCCAGACCCCCGCCTTTCGCAGGCGCTCGAAGCGACGGCCGGATGCGTCCAGCCAGACATGGCGCAGCCCGTCCACGACCTGCTCGACCTGCACGTCCCCGGTATGGGGCGAGGTCAGCGCGGCCGGGGCATTGCCGACGGCGATGTCGGCAAAGCTGTAGCTGCCCGGCACCTGCGTCCAGCTGGTGCTGTTCCGCTCGCCCGAGGTGCTGGCAGACGTGATCGTCACCAGCTTGCGGGAAACGGACGCCAGCCCACCCTCCAGCTCCTCGCCCTGCACATCGCCCGAAAGGACGCGCAGTTCGTTGCCGATGCGCTTCAGCGTGTAGGGGCTTCCGGGGATGATCTTTCCGGCTGGCCACGGGTTGCCGTTTCGCCTGCGCAGGCCGCGCCCGTTCACCGTGGGGTTCTGGCCCGGGTTGGTGGCCGGAAAGCTGACGCTGACCTCGCCGTTCAGCGGGATGTCGGTCATGGCGACCGAGGCGAAGATGGCCTCGATGTCGGCGGTGTAGGCATTGCCGGTCAGGCTGACGTTGACCAAGGTGATCGCGCCCTGGCGCAGCGCGGCGCGCTGGAAGCCGTCCGCGTCGGCGCGGGCCGACGCCTCGAGGGCCGTTGCCGTCGCAGCCTCATTGCGGGCCGCGGTCAGCTGGTCCGAAGTCGTCGAGGACAAGGCACGAAAGTTCGAACCCGCACGACGGAATAGCATGCTGACCCCGGGCCGCATGAAGCCGGCCGGCAGAGCGGTCCCGGCCTCGGTCTGCAGGGTCCGGGCGACGTCACCGGCGATCTGCAGCGTGGCCGGGCCGGTGTTCGCCGCGACGGGGATCACCTCGACGATGGTGGATCCGTCGACCGTCACGCCCAGGGCCTGGGCCGCATCGGCGAAGCTGGCGGTGATCGCGTTCGCTGTGCCGCCGATGCCGGTCAAGCTGAAGACCCCGGCATTGCGCAGCGCGTTGCGGATATCGGACAGCTGGAACGCGCGGCCCCACCACGCGCCGGTCGCATCCTGCTGATGGGTCGCCGTGACCGGATCGGGCGCGATCGTCAGCGCCTGCCAGATCGCCACGTTGGTGGCGGATCGGAAGATCACCGTGCCGGTGCCCGTCGGGAAGGTCGTGCCCGAGAAGTCGCTGTTGGCCGTGCTGGCGACCCGCCGGGTCTGGATATCCGCCAAGAGCGCGGCCAGTTGCGGATCGATCCCGTTGATGGCGGCGATCAGCTCGGTCAGGAGCTGCACGATCCACGCCTTCTGCGGCGGGGTGTTGCCCACCCAGACTTGGCCCGGGGTGCGGGTCGGATTGACTGCCATGATGTGATCCTCAGAGGGTGCCGATGTTCAGGGGGTCCGCGGTGACGCCCGAGCCGTTGCCCGAGCGCAGCCAGTAGGTCGTGGGCGCGGGCGCGCCGGTCAGGCGCACCGTGACGGTGCTGGACTGGTCGCGGACCCACCTGACGAAGGTCGCATCCGCGAAGGGCGCGCCGCGCCAGATGCCGGTCTGGGCGTAGTTCGCGCCCAGGTCCGGGCGGAAGGCGATGGTGATCGTGTCGCCCGAGCGCGTCGCCTCGACCAGCTCGGGCTGGGCGGGGGGCGTGCCGTTGGCGATGACCACGATCCCCGGCAGCGTCGTCCAGGGCGAGAACTTGGTCGGATCGCCGGGGCCGAACAGGCCGAAGGCGACGGCGGCCGCGTTGATGCCGCCCAGGATGCGCGCCGCGCGGATGTCGTAGGTCGCACCATCCGCGAGGCCCGGCGTCCGGAAGTAGCCGGTGCCCTGGTTCACGGTCAGCGAGACCCATTCGCCCCCGGATCGGCGGAACTGCACCACGGCCAGATAGCCCGCGATCGGCGCCACCGTCCCGGAGATGTAGGCCGGCGGCGCGCCCGCATCCGTCTCGACGGCGACGCCGGTGATCACCGGGGCCAAGATCGGCGCGCGGCCGTTGACGGACAGCGCCGGTGCGGCCGGCTTGCCGCCCTCCTGGGCCGCCGTCCAGGCATAGGCCGCGGCCTCGTCGCTCTCCAGCTCGACCTTCACCACCCCGTCGCCCGCGTTCAGGTCCAGCGACAGGGCCACGATCCGCATCGGCACCATGTCCAGACCCCGGTCGGGGCGATGCAGGATCACCCGCTCCACGCCCAGAAGGCGCAGGCCCCAGAAGCGCAGCGAGACGGCGGCGGTCACCCGCGGGTTCTCGCGCGCGGCGGCGATCTTGGTCAGGGCGCGGGCCTGACCGTGATGCTGGACGGTCAGGAGCGACAGCTCGCGCGGCTTCGGCTCGCCGAAGCGGGCGATGGCGCGGGCGTCCTCCCACGGATCGGCCGTGGTCTCGGTATAGTCGAGCGACGGCTCGACATATTCCGGGACCAGCGTGGTGACGCGGTCCAGCTTGGACCGGCCGGGCCCGCAGTCGAGGCTGACGATCTTGCTGTCGTCGATGACGATGGTGGGCGCGCGCCACTTGGCGACGCGGACGCCGACCAGCCCGGCCTGGGTCAGGTGCAGGGCGCCACCCACCCCCTCCAGGATGCGCCCGGCCACGTCCTTCTGCGGCTCGGCCAGCTGATGGCTGCCGCCCCCGGCATAGCGGGGCCGCGTGCCGCCCACGGTGGGCAGATCGTCGGTGCAGTCGCCGATGGCGGTCAACCAGGAGGCGAGGTCGAACTCGGCCAGCGGCACGGTCCCCGATCCGGCGTCGCTGAGATAGTGCAGCAGGTGCCGGATCGGGTTGACGGTGAAGCTCTCGGCCCCGGTCGCGGGCTCGAAGCAGGGCGTGCCGCGGATCACGGCGGTGATCTCGGGCGGGCGGCCGCCGGGATAGACGTCGTTCACGTCCTCGGGCGGGACGGCCTTGAACTCGCCCAGGACGGTCGCCACGCCGTCCAGCCGGTGCGCGGCGGTCCAGCGCATCGGGAACATGGCGCGCAGCGTGTCCCAGGCTCCGCCCTCGGCCTCCGCGCCGCGCCCCGTGCGCACGCGCAGCCGGACGCGGTTCCTCCAGGGCGCGGTCTGCACCCAGCCCTCGGCATCCACCCCCACGGGCTTGCCGTCCAGATACCATTGGTCGACCCCGGTGATGCCGCCGGTGGAGACCGCCAGCAGCACGCAGGCGATGTTGCCGCTGCTGTATGTGGGGCTGAAGATGCCGTCGCTGATGTCGATCCGGGGGTCACCCCGGTAGAAGTCCGCGAACATGAGCACGCCGCCCACCCGGACCCGCCCGAAATGCTGCACCCGGTCGGCGGCGCCCGCGCGGATCTGCGTCTGCAGGTCGCGCGGCTTCGGCCCCTTGGGCTGGTTCAGCTTGGCGCTGAGCGCGCTGACGCCGAGGTTGATGGCGGTGCCGATCAGGAACTTGCCCACGGCGGTCTTCGCGAAGGCCAGGATGACCGGTATCGCCTGCGGCATTATCTACCCCATGAAACAATCGCGCGCGTGGGACATTCGCCCAGGCCCCGCGGGGTGCGGAACGCCCATCGGCGCCCGGTCCAGATGGCCGCGACCTCGCGGCCGCGGATGTCGATGATGCCCACGTCGCCGCGCCGGGGCGCGTCGGTGACGCGCAGGGGCGGCATCCAGGGCGCGATGGCGTGGCTGAGCCCCGCCGCGATCAGCCGCTCGGCCCCGGCCTCGTCGTCGTACATCCCCCGAAAGGCCGCGGCCGGGTCGTGGCGGAACTGCAGGACGCACCAGTCGGCGACCCAGATCGTGCAGTCGCTGACGCCCCAGACCCACGGCAGCGCGGCGCCCGCCGTCAGGTAGCGGTCTACTGCGTCAGCCATCCGGTGAACTCGGCCCCGCTGATCTCGTATTGCGCGGTGTATTCGCAGCCCCTGTCCCCGCCCGAACGCATGCGCTGGTCGCGGTCGGTGTAGCGGCCCAGGAGCGTGGCGTTGCGGTCCTGAAACGGCCCCTCGGCCGTGATGCTGAAATAGTCGGCGTCGGCGGTCTCGATCCGGCGGATGTCCGAGATCCGGCCCCGGTGGATGTGGATCGCGGGGCCGACAGCCTCGCCGTCGATGAACAGCACCAGGCGCTGATGGATCACCGCGTCGCGCCATTCGGCCTCGTCGGTCATGTGGGCCAGGGACAGCTCGGCGCTGACCATGCCGAAGCGGTACTGCGCCGGGTGCGCGTCCATGACCCCCGAGGCGCGGATGCCCGAGGCCTGGATCACCCCGTGCGCCGCCAGCCAGGTCCGCGTGCCGTCCGACCAGGGCGTGCTGCCCTCGATCATCCGCACGGTGCCCGAGGCGAAGCCCACCTCGAAGGTCCGCCGGGCCTCGATCCGGTCGCGGTTGGCGTCGAGGAAGGCGATCTGCGCGGTCGTGAAGCTCATCGGTCGAAATCCTCGACGAAGCTCAGCGTGACCGGCTCGCCCCAGGACAGCAGGTCGCGGGCGCGCTCGCCCTCCCGGTCGGTGGCGAACTTGACGCGGACCATGATCGGATCGGTCTCCAGCAGCGTGTTGTCGGGGATCGCCTCGCGCAGCGGCGGCTCGATCTTGACCCAGCCCCCGGCATTGCGGCGCACCACGCGGTAGAGGAACCCGTTCACCGTGAAGAGATCGCCCACGCGGAAGGCGGGGCGGGTCGGATCGGTCAGCCCGACGGTCAGCTGCGAGGCGCCGGCGGCGGCCGCTCCGACCGTGCGCATCGGCTGCTGGCCCTCGCCGGTCATCGCGCCGGTGCCGTCGGTGTGCCACGTCCCGTCGCTGTGCGGGATCTGCAGGGGCGATACGGTCCGGTCATAGGCATAGGCGTCGTAGAGCGGGATCAGCGCCGTGTTCAGCCGCCCGCGCATCTCCGAGACCAGCGCCTCGAAGCGGCGCAGGCGGTCGGCATCGGGATCCACGATCAGCGCGAAGGTCAGCCGCCACCGGCCGGTGCCGCTGTCGATGATCTGCTCGTGCCCCGAGAGGCCCATCCCCGCGCTGCGGCTGGTCCAATCGATGAAGTAGCGGCTCATGGACAGGCGGAACTGCTCGGCCGGCCATTCGATCACGGCCATCACATCCGCTCCCGTTCGTATTGGCTGATGTTCGAGACGCGCCCCGGCAGCTCGTTCTGCGAGAACCGCTCGATCCGCACATCCGCGGCGCGCCCCGCGCCCTCCATGATCCGGGCGTCGATGTCGTCGGACAGCTGCAGCCGGATCACCGTCTGGCCATCACCGGACTGGGCAGCCATGCGCTTGGAGATGTCGTGCGGGATGACCCGCGTGCCGCCGGGCAGATCGAGGATCTCGCCGCCGCGTTCGTTCAGCCGCGCCAGCCCCGCCGGAGAAAAAGGCGTGCCGCGGGCGAAGGAGGGAACCAGAAGGCTTCCAAGCCCGGAGGCAACGGCGCCCATCCCCGGCAGGCCAAGGGCGCCGTTGATGAACTGGACCTGCGCGATCTGCTTGATCAGGCTCAGCACCGCCTGCTTGGCGGACTCCGACCCCTCGAGGATCGAACCGAAGAAATCGCCGAGCGCGTTGCGGCCAATGGTGAAGGCATCGGTCATGCGCGTGCCCAGATCGGCCATGTCCTGTTCCGCGCGAGGACCTTCCTCGGCGACGCCGAGGCGGAGACCGTCGACCAGATAGCCCCCGATGCGTCGCATGAGCTGGGATGGCGAGCGGGTCTCCGTCTGGTCGCGCAGCCCGTCCTCCGTCTCGGAGCCCAGAAGAACGCCGGCATCATAGGCGGCGCCCGATCCCGCCGCGACGCCCGCGACATAGCCGGCCGCGACATCCCGTCCCGTCTCCTGCACCCGGATACCGGCGGTGCCTCCCGATAGGCCCTGCTGCATCTCTCCTGTGGGCGCAGGCGGGGCCATGACATCGGCGTCCGGCGGCGCGATGGTGCCCTCGCGGCCGCCACCGATGCCCGAGATGCCCTTCCAGTTCTCGTTCACCCACCGCATGGCATCGACCACGGGCCGGATCTTCGTCCAGACGGCGTCGAAGGCATTGCCGATCGCCGTCAGGACCGTGTCCAGCCCAGCCTTCAGCGCGTTCCAGCCCCGCAGGATGGCATCCGTCAGGCCGAGGGCGTCGGTGACCGGCTTGATGCCGTTCTCCCAGGCCCAGGAGAAGACGCCGACGATGCCATCCCAGAGCGTCTGGTAATAGTCGCGCAGCCCCGACCAAGCGGTGCGCAGCCCGTCGACCGCGCGGCTCAGGTCGCCGGTGAAGATGCCGGCCACGAAGTCGCCGAAGCCTCCGAAGATCCTGCGCACACCGTCCCAGAGCCGACCGAACCACGGCCCCACATCGTCCCAGTTGCGATAGATCAGCACCGCCGCCCCGGCCACCGCCGCGACCGCCAGCCCGATCGGGTTGGCCAGAAGTAGCGCCGAGACCCGCGCCAGCGTGCCGCCGACCGAGACCAGCCCCTGGATCATCATCCCCACGCCCGCGAGGAACGGGCCGATCGCCGCGGCGGCCGCCGTGAGGCCGAGGCCCCAGCTCAGCGTCTCGGGGCTGGTCTCGGCCAGGCGCGCCGTGAAGGCGGCCAGCCGACCCGCGCCCTCGATCAGCCCCTCCATCATCGGCATCAGCGCGGTGACCAGCTCCGAGATGGCCGGGGCCAGCCCGATCAGCGCCTGCTGGAACTGCGTGGTCAGCACGCCCGCGACGATCCGGAAGTCCTTCTGCGTGTCGCGCGCGGACCGGATCAGGTCCTCGTCCAGCGCGAGGCCCAGCTCGCGGGCGCGGCGCGCGGTGGCCGCGATCTCGGCGCCGCCGTCGCGGAAGGCCGGGATCAGCGCGGTCGCGTCGCTGGCCATGGCCTCCAGGTAGAAGGTCATCTCGGCCTGGCTGACATTGGCGTCCTCCAGCGCAGTGATGTACTTCGACAGCGCCTGCGACGAGGTCAGCCCCTCGAAGCTCTCGATGGTCAGGCCGACCTTGGGGGCGATGGTCTCGAAGAAGTCGGCCATGGGACCAGCGCCGGTCGCCCGGAAGTCGCCGAGGCGGTCGTTCACGTCCTTCAGGATGTCGGCCAGCTTGTCCTGCTGGATGCCGTAATCCTCGACCGTCAGCGCAGCCTCCTTGAAGTCCTGCACCGACAGGCCCGCCAGATCGGCCTGACGCTGCAGGTCGGCCAGGCTGTTGGCGCTGGCCATGAAGGCCGCGCCCGCCGCCGCCCCGGCCGCGACCAGGGGGGCGGTGACGCGGGTCGAGAGCGCCGCGCCCATGCGCTGCACGTCCTGCCCCAGCCTGCGCATGCCGGTCGCCGCATCGTCCAGCCCCTTGCGGAACCGGGCGTCGTCGAGGCCCATGATGACCCGCAGGCGGCCGACGAGGCGCGATGACGACATGGGGGCTTCTCCATCATTCGGGGGGATCGGTGCGGGCGCGGGCGGCCTGCCAGTCGCTGAGCCTGACCTTGGGCAGGCCCGCCTTGACCCCGGCCAGGTAGAGGCCGATGTCGGTCTTGTCGCCGGGCCGGGCCAGCAGCTTCTTCAGGGGCGGGATCTTCTTCGCGCGCTGCAGGCAGGCATTCAGCCAGGCGGCGGTCAGCGCGGCCTCGTCCTGGCGGTCGAGGCGGCGCTGCGCGGCGGCGGTCTCGATCATGTAGAGGCCCGGCGTGATGCGCCAGAACCGGTCGGGATCGAGGCCGAGCGTCAGCCAGGCCTCGTAGAGGCCGGGGATGTTCAGCCCTTGCGGGCCTTCGCCTTTCCCCCGGCCCTTACGCCGTTTCCCCCGGCGGTCCCCTTGCCAGCCTTGCCACCCTGCGCCTGCAGGCCCTCGAAGGCGGCGTTGATCACGCGCACGGGGACCGTGATGTCCGCCGTCAGCAGATCGTCGGCCAGCTCGCGGCCCCCTTCGGGGTGGTGACGCTGCAGCGCCAGCTCCGTCACCCGCAGCAGCACCGCAAAGTCGGGCATCTCGCCTTCCTCGAACATGGCCACGATGGGGGCCATGTCCTTGCCGTATTCCTCCTGCAGCCGGGCGAGGCCCGACATGCCGAGGATCAGGCTGTATTCCGTTCCGTCATGGACGGCGGTCACGACGCCGGTGATCTGTGCCATGGCGATCAATCCGGGATGATGTAGCTGGACAGGCGGAAGGTCGCGGTCGCCGTCATCTTGTCGTCGATCGGTGCGCTGCGGGCATAGCCCTTCAGGAAGCCCGAATAGGTGTCGGGGATGCCTCCCTCGCCGAGCGTCACCTCGATCAGGACCTCCTCGCCGGTGGCCTTGATCTCCCGCAGCAGCACGTCGGTGGGCGAGCCGGGGATGTAGTTCATCGGGAAGGAGATCTCGCCGCTGTCGATCAGCCCGGCGATGAACTGGCGCCGCCGCCCGGGCGACTTCTGATGGGTGACCTGCACCTCGTCGGCCTGTTCGTCGGGCGCGTCGATGTCGCCCAGGAGCTTCAGTTCGAAGGGCGTGCCCGCCCCTCCGCCGCTCGGGGTGCGGGTGACACGCACCGTCGAGCCGTAGCCAAGCATTCCGTCTGCCATGGTCAATCTCCTGGCTGGTGGTTCAGATGAGGGTGGGTTCGGGCTGCCAGCTCTGCAGCCGGAAGCTCATGATCAGGGTGCCGACATAGGCGCGGGACTGGCTGTGGCTGACGATGCTGGTCTCCTCCAGCACGGCGCGGACCTCGCTGGTCCGCAGCGCCGCCAGGATCACCGCCTCGATGCGGGCGCTGTCCTCGTCGAGCCGGTCCTCGATGTCCTCGCCGCCCTCGCGGCGCAGCGCGATCTGCATCAGCGTCCGGCGCGTCACGGTCCTCTGCGCGTCGCGCTGGCTGGGCTCCTGGGGGGTCAGCACGCCGAGGACCGGCAGGGTCGCGGCATCGACGCTGCCCGGCCAGACCTTCAGGATGGTGACCCCCGCGAAATGCGGGTCTGCCGCCAGAGCAGCCCGGGCCGCGTCCCGGAAGGCGGTGCGGTAATGGGTCATGTCACTCGGGCCTCAGATGCAACTCACAGAGCAGAAAGGCATCGGCGGCGGGCGATCCTGCCGTGTGGATCGCGGTGATGGTGAAAAGGCGACCATCCGCGACGCGGATCACGTCGCCGCGCCGAACCTCGGGGACCAGGGTCCGCGCGACGCGCCAGGTCGGTGCCTCGATCAGCACCGCCTGGCCATCCGCGCCCACGACCTCGACGGGCGTCTCGCGGAAGATCGAGGCGACGTCGCGCAGCGGCCCGTACTGGGGGGCGTACCGCACCGTCGCGCCGAAGACCCCCGCCAGGATCCCCGACATGCCGTCGAAGATCCGGGTCATCAGCGGATGATGCCGTCCAGCAGCACCCGGCCGGTGGCCGAGGGGTTGGCTGCGACTTCGACCGCGGCGCCGATCAGCGTGTTGCCGCTGGCCACCGTGGTGCAGACCTTGTCGACGTCGTTCCAGTAGACCTTCTGGCCGACCGTCCAGGCCTGGGCTGCCAGCTTGGGCAGGTCGAAGACACCGCGCCGGACGACGACCACCTGCTGGTTGGCGGCCGCCGCACCCTGGGTCACGCCGAAGATCGCGCCGATCAGCACGCCCGCGCCCGAGGCGACGGCGGCGGCCATGGTCAGGGTGAGATGCTCACCCGGTTGGACATAGTTCTTCATCTCGCACTCCTGTCGAGGGGGGTTGAACGGCCAGCGCCGCCCTTGGGCGGCGCAGTCAGGCTTCTGGTTTGTTCAGGCAGGATCAGGCGCGGCTCAGGCGCTCACGCAGCAGGTATCCTTCGAGAGCCCAGATTTTCTGGCGGGCATTCTCACGGGCGATACGCTGGCCGATCTGCCAGTCGAAGTTCTCGGGGGATGCGGACGCGCTTTCGCCCGTAACGGTGAAGCCATTCCGCAGCGTCAGGCAGCAGACGGTGAGTGTGGTTCCCGGGAAGACGTGATAGTCGTCCTTGACGATGGCAGCATCGATGTCATCGGGGGTCAACCGCGGCGCCGTCTTGCCGGAAGCGCGGATCTGCGCTTCGATCTCACTTTCCGAAAGCATGTCATTCTCCATTGTGATTGGCCAGTAGAGCGGCCCGCTAGCGGGCCGCTTCGCGCCTTACGCGCCGGGGTTCTTGAAGGCCCCGCGATGCTCGACCGCGGCGGCGCCGAAGATGTGGCGGGCGTTCATCACCACCGCATCGGGGTTCATGCCCTCGATCGTCTGCACGGTCGGCGCGGCATAGCCCTCCAGATAGGCGTGGGCGATCGGCGGCAGGTCCGAGGAGATCAGATACCAGGCCGTGTCCGATCCGCCGGCCGCAGCACCCAGGTTCGGCACCACCGCCGGGGTCAGGCTGGCCTTGTAGGGGTTGGTCGTGCCGTCGGTCGCGGGCGTGGTCAGGGTCGCGAACTGCAGCGCCACCAGCTCCAGCGCAGGCGGCACGATCAGGCGGTCGGGCTCGATCTGCAGGAAGTCGTCCTTGTCGGTGGTACCGAAGGCGCGCTGTTCCCACATCGCCTTGCGGGCGGCCGCGACGGCGGCCGGGGCGATCGCCGCGCCGGTCCCGGCCAGGTTGCCGTGATCGGCATGGAACAGCGCCTTGCCGTCGGACTTCAGTGCGGCATTGGCACGGATCAGCGACCAGACCATGCTGTTCTCCATGGTGCGGGCAGCCATGGCGAACTCGGTCGGGATGCGCTGGAAGGCGCCCATGTCGTCGTTCACCACCGCCTCGAAGGTCAGCTTGATCGTGCGGCCGCGACGCTCGACCTTCAGGCCCTCGGCCTCGTCGGCCAGGACGGCGGACTGATACTCGCCGTTCTCCAGCACCGGCTTCAGGCTGAAGTCGCCGCCGAAGCGGACCGAATGCAGCTCGCGGAAGTCGGTCGCGGTCAGGGCCGCGCCGGTGACCAGCGTCCAGGTCGCGGCCCGGCGCTGATAGGCCTGCTGCAGCGAGCGGTTCATGACCTCGGTCGTGATGTAGGCGAAGTCGCTGACCCCGTAGGCGCCGCCCATCATGGTGGTGGCGCGCATGCCGCGGCGGATGGTGTCGGTGTCGCTGTAGCTCCGGCCCGATCCCGCCAGCTCCATGGCCAGATGGCGCAGACGCATGCCGCGGAACTGGCTGGCGGGGCCCTCGGTCTCGCCCATCAGCGCGCCGATCATGCCGGCCGCGCGGGTCTCGCCTTCGTCGCGCTGCATGCTGCTGCGGGCGGGGGCGCTGCGCGAGACGCCCTCATGGGCGGCCATGGTGGCCATCAGGCGGGTGCCTGCGTCGGAGGCGGCCACGCCGCTGTCGATCAGCGCATCCACATCGGCCTGCATCAGCCGGCCCGAGGTGATGAAGGGCGCGGCCATCTCGCGGATGGTGCGGGTGCGGGTCCGCTCCTGCGCCAGGATGTCGGCCGGGGCGGCCTGCATCTGTGCCGGCGCGGCGACGGGCGCCGGGGTCGCGGGGGTGTCGATGACCGGGGTGGTGGCCGCGGTCGGGGTCGGGTCGATCGGGGGCATGATGCTCTCCATGGTGGGGTGACCGCCGGCGGCGGTGGGAAGGGGCGCGGGCCGGTCGGCCCGTGCCGGGGGCGTGGGGGAGGCCAGCCGCTCGCGCAGCCGGGCGCAGCCCGCCATGTAGTGCTGGCGGGCGCCCGACAGCTCGGTCGGCACCGGGATCGCAGCCGCGGCGGCGGCACCGTCGATCGCATCGGCGAAGCCTTCGGCGATGGCGGCCTCCGGGCCGAACCAGGTCTCGGCCTTCATCAGGCGGCGGACCTCGTCGGGCGTCTTGCCCGATGCGGCCGCATAGACGGCGGCATAGGTGTTGGCGGTCAGGGCCAGCTGGTCGGCATGGCGGCGCGCATCGTCCTCGTTCCCCCAGATCGCGCCCGAGGGGTCGTGGATCATGATATGCGATCCGGCGGACATCACCCGCTCGGCCCCGGCCATCAGGATCAGGGACGCGGCCGAGGCGGCGATGCCCTCGACGATGATCCGGCAGCCGCCCGGATGGGCGGCCAGCATGGCGCGGATCTGCTCGCCCGCATTCACATGCCCGCCGATCGAGTTGATCCGGACGGTGATCCGACCCTCGCCCATCTGCGCCAGCGCCTGGCGGACCAGCGAGGGGGCGAAGAACACGTCCTCCTCCCACATCCAGCCCACATGGCTGTCGTCGATCACGGTGCCGCTGAGGATCAGCTCGCCGTTGAAGATCAGGTCACTGCCCGTTCGCATCGTCATCATCCTTCTGGGTCTCGGGGTCGTCCGGTTCCTCTTCGGGATCCGGGGCGGCGGGTGTCGGTGCGGTCGGCTTGCGGGGCGCGATCGGCGGGGCGCTCATCGCCCGGTCGGCCTCGGCGTCCTGGATGCGCTCCTCGCGGATGCGGTCGGGATCGCGGCCCAGCTCGCGCTGGACGCCCTGGCGGCTGTTCAGCCCAGCATCGACCTCCTCGATCATGGCCGGGATCTCCTTGACCGGATCGACCAGGATGCGGCGCGGCGGCGTCCAGTCCAGCGTGAAGGTCAGATCGCCCATGCCCGCCAGGCGCAGCCCCTCGCGGAACCAGCGCTCCATGCCGGTGCCGAACTGCATCACCATCAGGCCGCGCTGCCACATGCGGACCAGCCGGTCCATCTCGTTGCGGCCCATCCGACCCGAGGAGAAGTTCACCCCGCGCAGATCGGCCGTCAGCGATTCGTAGGTGATGCCTAGGCCCGCCGCGACGGTGCGCAGGCTGCGCCCCATGAACTCGTCATAGCCATCGACCGAGGGCGGCTGCACGACGGTGGGCTCGGCCCCCTCGGGCAGCTCGACCACCGCGCCGGGGGCCAGGTCCTCGAGCCCCGATCCGGCATCGGCCGGCCGGGTCGAGCCGGTGGCATACTTCAGCACGATCGCCATCAGCGCCGAGATGCGCTGCTTGAGGATCTGCGCCTCCTGGTAATCGGCCAGCTCCCCAAGGGTCATCATCACCGGGGCCAGCCAAGGCACGCCCCGCGTCTGGCCGGGCCGGTCGAAGCGGCGCAGGTGGATCACGTCCGACCAATGCACCCGGGTCGAGGCCAGCGGATTGCGGTGCCGCACCGCGCCGGGATGTTCGTTGTAGAGGTGATAGGCCTCGACCGCGCCGGTCGGGCCGTATTCCACGCCCTCGACCACCAGGTTCTGGCCGTAGGACTGGACGGTCATGTCCAGATAATCCGCCTCCAGCAGCTCGACCTGATAGGGCAGCGCCAGCCCCCGGCCATAGCGGGTGTTGCGCATGCGGCGGCGGATCAGCACCTCGCCGTCGGTGACCACGGCCGCCATGCAGATCTGCTGCATCTCCAGCAGGTCGTACTCCTCGCCCGTGTCCAGCGAGGTGGACAGCAGATGCCGGCGGACCATGTCCTTGACCTTGTCCTTGTGGGCATCGTCGTCGCTGCGGACCGAGGGCTGGATGCCCTCGCCGACGACATTGGCCACGATCACGTCGCGGGCGCGCGCGGCATAGGCGCGGTTGCGCATCATGTCGCGGGACAGCTGGCGCAGCCGTTCGCGCGACATGTGCGCGGCGGCATCGGCCGAGGTGGCCGGGGCCTTCCAGCCATAGGTGCGCCGCCCGCGCGAGGCGGCGTCATAGTTCATGACCACCGCGGCCTGCGCGCGCGCCGTCACCCGGGCCAGCCCCGCCTGCGGCGCGACGAAGCCGATCATCCGGTCCAGGAAGTTCATCAGAGCCCCCGCGTGGTGCGCGGATAGCTGACGCGTGCCGCGCCGCCGATCGCGCCGGCCAGCTCGGCCTCGATCATGGCCAGCGTGGCGCGCATGTCGGCCAGCGACCGGAAGGTGACCTTCTCGCCGTTCACCTCGGCCGAGGTGATCCCCTTGGCGATGTTGGCGCGCAGCTGATCGGCATCTGCCTGGGTATAGGCCATGTCATCTCCTCAGATAGCCGATGGTTTTGGGTTTGGGCCGCGCGGGGACCTCCCGCGCGCTCTCGGGATCGTTCGGCCGCTCCAGCGGCACGGCATTGGCATTGTCGGGGCCCAGCACGCACCAGGCGGGCGGAGCCTCCCAGTTGACGCGGTTGAGGCCCAGAAACTCGGCCAGGGCCAGGCCCTGCACCGAATGGTCCAGGCTCTCGTTGCGGGTCTGGCCGGGCTTCAGCGACCAGCCCTTGTCGCCGCGCTGTTCGGCCAGGAACTCGGCCACATGCTCGGCCTCCATCCAGGAGGGGACGTGCTGGGCGTTCGTCGCCGTGTCGATCCGCGCCAGCGCCGCCGCGACGCTGTCCTTCAGCCGGTCGACGGCCATGTTCAGCAGCTTGATGCCGCGGGCCTTCTTGCCGTTCGATGCCCGTTCGGGTGCCTCGTGCCAGACACGATCGCGCTGGTTCAGACCGGGCCGCCCGATCGACAGGTAGAACCGGCCGCCCAGACCCTCGCGGGCGCGGGCCCGCCAGAACTTCTCGGCATTGTCGGCCCAGCCCGGGGGGCCGTTGAAGTCGATGACGACACCCACGGGCTTCAGCCCCCACGCCGCGCCATCGACGGGATAGACCCTGGCCGCCAGTTCGGTCAGCACGCCCGCGTCCTCGGCATGACGGCCCGGATCGACGGCGCGATACCGGCCATCCTCGCCCTTGGCGCGGGGCGCGTCCTCGGGCGGCTGGTGGATCGCGAAGCGGTCGATCGTGACCCGCTCGCCCTCGGCGCCCCAGGCCATCGCCATGACCTCGAAGCGGTTGCCCTGCACATCGACCATCACGGTGATGAACCGCGCCCAATGCGGGGCCACCCCGCGCGGCAGCTTCATGGCGTTGCCGGTCAGGCTCTCGACCGTGACGGCGTTCTCGTCCTCGTCCTTCGGGCGCTGATAAGGGATGCCCAGTTCGGTGTAATGGACGCCCGCGAAGTCGGTCTCGTCGCCCGTGGCCTCCAGCACCCGGCGCGCGGCCTCATAGCGCTCGACCAGCCCCTGCCAGGAGGCGAAGGCCGCCACGACCCCGTTCAGTGCATAGCTGGCGGTCGAGACGTTGCGGATCTGCGGGTCGTCGATCCGGCAGAGCTGCCGGCGGCCATCCTCGCCGACGATCCGGCTCTCATGCAGCCAGCCGCCATGCCCCGCCGCGGCGCGGCGGTTCAGCTCGGCCTTCTGGCGATGCGCGATGACCGATCCGCAATGCGGGCAGACCATCACAGCGCTGTCGGCGGCCTCGCCGGGGTCCAGGTCGCGGTTGTAGTCCAGCCGCTCATAGGTCGGCTCGAAGAGCTCCGCGCAGTCCAGGCACTCCCAATACCAGCGCCCCCGCGTGCCCTCGTTGTATAGGTTGACGATCCCCGCCGTGGTCGGCGGCAGCAGATGCGGGTCCAGCCCCGTGGCCGGGCGCTGCTTGGCCTCGTCCACCGGGAAGGCGGGGGTGCTTTCCGCCATGACGCAGCCGCGCGACAGGAAGGTCCGGATCCGCGCCAGCGCCATGCTGAAGGGCGAGGCCTCGGGCGCATCCTTCGGCCCCAGCCTCTGGGGCATGTGGTCGTAATCGGTCAGCAGCACCAGCCGCTGCGAGCGCGAGGACAGCTGGTTCGGCACCGGATAGCCGATGCCGAGGCGCATGCCCTTGAACCGCTTGCGGCTGAAGGTGCTGTCGTCGCGCGCCCGGCCGAGCCGCTCCAAGAGCAGCGGGCTGTTCATGATGGCCGGGTCCAGCTTCTCCTCGACCCAGGCATCCGCATCGGTCTTGGTCATGTGGATCAGCTGCACCGGGCCTGGCGCGCAGGTGATCGCGTGGGCCGCGACCGACAGCAGCATCTGGCTCTTGCCGCTCTGCGACGGGCCCACGAAGACGACCGCCTTGAAACGCCGCGACTGCGACATGTCCTGCGGCTCGATCGTGTAGGGCGCGACGGCGCGGTCATAGGCCGACCACTTGCCCGCCACCGGCACCCGCAGCGCGCGTTCGGCGGCGTCCGTGACCGTCACCCGGCTCGGCGGGTCCAGAAGCGGCAGCGCATCCGCGACCAGCTCCTCCGGAGTCAGGAACGGCGGCAGCGGCGGGATCCGCGTCAGGGCCGAGAGGCCCCGGTCCATCATCTCGACCATCAGACATCCAGCTCCGACTGGCGGCCGGTCAGGGCGACCACGGCGCCGGGGCGACCGAGCCGCGCCTCGATCTGGCGGCGGACCTCGGCCCGCATCTGGTCGCAGCGCTCCTCCAGCTGCGCCACCTGGGCGGCCGACAGCCCGAAGGTCATCTCGGCGAAGTCCGGCAGCGTGTCCATCTCGGCCCCGAAGGTGACGAACACGTCCTCGATCAGCGCGCGCATGCGGTCGGCGCGCAGGAGATCGCCGCGCTGCTCGGCCACCCGGTTGCGGTGATACTCGGCCTCGGACCACTTGCGCAGATCGTCGGCGGTCAGCTCGCCCTCTTCCTCGGCCTGGTCCTCGTCCAGGTTGCGGAAGGCCAGCGCCGCCTGCGCGGCCAGCTGATCGCCCCGCGACTTGGCCGCCCGGTGGCGTTCGTCGCGATCCTGCTTCCACGCCCAGCAATGCGCCAGGCGGAACTCATAGGCCACGCCGTTGGCGCCCGTGGTGATCGCGGGCATGCCCAGGCCGATCCACTTGGCGACGGTGTTCTCCGAGACGCCGAAGGCACGCGCCAGCTGCGACCGGTTGAGGGGCGTGCCGTCGTCGATGACCCCATCCGGCAGCGGATGGCGCCCGACATCCAGCACGCTCCCATCCTCGAGCGTGATGGTGGTCATGGGTTTCCCTGTAAGAACAACAACAACAACCCAAACCACAACCCCGGACCGGGATCGCGATCAGGAATGTACCGGGGTGCGAATTACCCCCGTGCGGTTCCTTGCCAGGAAGGACCCGCCGGGGGTCGGTCAGCCTCGATCGGCGACGCGCTGGACCATCCGCGCCAGCGTGCGCGCCAGATGGCCGGGCAGCCGGTCCTGATAGACCTCGGCCGCGCCATCCTGAAAGCCTAGCCGCTGCGAATAGACAGGCGCAAGCGCGCTGAAGTGCAGCACCTTGCTGATGGTGCCGTCGGGCGCCCGCTTCCAGATGCCGGGCGAGAGGCCCGACCCCTCGCGCGGCACGAAGAACCCGGCCCGCCTGCGGTTGCGCCTGCGCGATGCCACCGTGGTGTTCGTCGTCGGGTCGCGCTGCGCCTGGATGGCCGACAGCGCCTGGTTGCGCTCGCCGATGGACCAGTTGCCATAGGCATCGAGCCGCGCTCCAGGTGCCGGCGTCACCGACTGGATGATGCCCGCATAGGCGACCCGCGACGACAGCAGCGCCTCAAGGCCCGTCTGCGGACGCTGGCCGCCCAGCTCCTGCACCTTGAGGTAATGGCGGCGACCCTGCCGGTCGCGCTCGACGACCTCGGCCTCCAGATCCTGCGGGCGGGCGCGCTTGATCCTGAAGGCGCCCTTGGTGAAGCGCGTGGGCCGGTCGAAGACGCGGTCCATGTTCGCATGGACATGCTCCAGCACATCCGCCGCCGTGTCGTTCAGCGCCCAGACCGCAGCCATGCGCGCATCCTTGTCCGCCAGCTGGCGCAGGTTGCGCTGAAGGTCGGCGTCGTCGATCGTGATCTTCAGCACGGCGACCATCCTGAATGTTGGTCAGCGCCGGGTGGGTCGGTCACCCTTGCCGATCGAACGGCTGGCGCTGGAAGCTCACCCTTGCGGATAGCCGACGAGCACCTGAAACGACGTGCGCCCGCGAGGTTGGTTCCTGCGGGCGCACGTCTGGATAATAGTGAAATGTATGCCTTCTCCTGATCTAAGCCGTCAAGGAAGTTTTCTTCCCAAGACCTTGCATACGGTCCAGGCACGATGCCAGTGCGGCCTTGAGCAAAGCGACGTTCTTGCCCGATACGCCCCATCCGTAGGACGCCAGAACCACATCGAAGGCCTTCCCTTCCAGACACACCGCATCGACCAGATCGCGGTCCCGGATGATCGAGGCGGTGATGCCGCCGCGCGCCGACGGGCGCACCCGCCGCACCGCCATCGCGGCCCCGGTGCCGATCCGCTCCTGCAACGCGCGGATTTCCCGGCCCACGCTGATGTAGGCGTCGATGAACTCGCCGCCCCCTGCCCCGCCGCCGCCGCGCGTCTCCAGGCTGGCGCATTTCATGCCGCCCGCGGCGTGATGCTCGACCAGGTCGCGATAGCGGCGGGCGATGTCGATCTGTGGCCGCGTGAACGGCGAAACCGGGTCGCGGTTCTCCTTGCGCGCCCGCGCCGCCTCGCGCTGTTCCAGCACGTCGAAGATGTCGATGGCCTTGGCCGCGCGGAACCCCCGCCAGCCGGTGGCCTCGATCTTGTAACCACTCGGCGTCTTGGGGTCCGGCATCAGGACGTTGGGCGTGACCGCCTTGGACGGCCCGCGGGCCGGCGCCACGGGGATCGCGGGGCCGCAGCCCTCGGCCGGCGTGGCGCGGGCAAGGATCGCCGCCAGCCTCTCGCGCTCCTGCTGCAGCCGACCGGCCCCCATCGTTCCGTCATAGATCGTCATGCTGCTGTCCCTTCTTCCGTCACGGCCGCCTGGATCGCCTCGATCTCGGCCAGGTCCTGATGCCAGGCCGCCAGCCAGTCCTTTTCGGCCAGCGTCGCGCGCCCGACCTCGATGTTCTCGCGGATCACCCGCCGCTTGTGCCGGTTCGCGTCGGCATCCTGCCGCAGCCTGGCGATGATGTACTTGCCCGGCGGGGGGCCGAGCTTCTTTGCGACCTGGAACAGCTCGACCGCCCAGCCCTCGGCCATGGCCTGCCGCCCCATGGCCGACCGGATCAGGCTCTGCGCATAGGCGCTGTCGCGCGGCGGCGGGCATTGCAGCGTCATCGCCCAGGACCGGATCAGACCCTCCTCGGGCCAGACGCCCTTGACCGCGTGGCGCGCGATCAGGTCGACCATGGCCCGCAGGTTGTCGTCGGACATGTAGGACAGCCAGTCCCGCAGCCGCGCCAGCGCCTTGTCATGGGCCTCGGCCGTGGTGCCGCGCCTGCGCGCCAGCCCCGCAAGGGGCTGCATCAGCAGCATCTCGACCCTTGCCCTCATTTCCGCGTTCACACCCGACATGACGCTCATTCCCCTTTCACCAGCAATTCCGACTTATCCACAGGCGCGCCCTTTGCCGGGGTGCGCTTAAGGTGTCATGTCCTTGTCTATGTCCGTGTATTGTCCTGTAGGGCAGCTAACAGTTGCGGGGCTGTTAAGGCGCTGCAGTCCTAACTGTTGCTAACTGTTATGCGTAACAGCGGCTAACAGTGGATTGCAGCGCCATATCAGCGACCTGCAGGACAATCACACGGCCATCAGACCTCCCGTCCGCCCATGGTCACGACCCGAGGCGCGCCCATGATTTCCTCTACCGCCACCCGCACGTTGTCGGCGGTGATGTAGAGGTCGTTGTCCCGGAGCCAATCGGCGATCATCTCGACCGCCTGGCCGTTGTCGGCCATCTTGGCATGCTTGATCTCGCGCAGCTTGGTCCGGATCCTGGACTTCTGCATCCCGATCTGGGCGACCTCGCGGCTGCGTTCCTTCCCACGCTTGCGCCGGAACTGCCCCTTGGCGATTTCCGCCAGTATCGGGTGGCCCAACCGCGCCACAGCACCCAGAGGGGCGTCGTCGATATGCGCGTGCCGCCAACCATAGAGGGCCAGCCCGGCGCGCGCCTCGATCCATCCGTCCAGATCCGTGCCGAACCCCGCCAGCCGCGCCAGCTCGACATCATCGTCGGGCAGCGTACCCGCGGGGTTCTGCTTCATCGCCGCGCACCACAGCAGCACGGCGGTGCCGATGTCCTGCCGGCGGTTCGCCTGAATGGCCGTGGCCACAAAGCGCGACGAATATAGCTGATCACCATAAAGCGGCATCCAGTCGAAATTGGGAAGCCGATCGCCATGGCGCAGCGGGTAGGCCCAGAACTCGACCTCGCCCGTCATGCCGCCCTGCCCTGCCGCGCGGCGTCGGCCTGCATCATCTTCGACAGCAGATACTGAGAATAGCGATCCGACAGCCCGTCCTGAAGCTGCCGGAAGAGGTGGGAATAGTTGACGCCGATGATCCGCGCCGCGGCGGCTATCGACGGGAACTCTCGCCCGTGGATCACGCAGCGGCGACAGTTGACCGGCGGCACCTTCCGGCGCGGCGCCTGGCTTCCCAGACCGGCAAGGTCAGCATCACCGCGCCGCGTCAGCAGGGTCGAGATGGCCGAGGGGCCGATCTTTAGCGCGCTGGCCGCAATCGACATCGACGGATAGACCACGCCGCGCACCCGGACGGGCACGCAGCTGGGGTGATCGACCTGATGCCGCACCTTGCCCTCGCGGTGGCGCTGGCGCCAGTTGCGCTGGCGCTGGACTTCTGCCTCGCGGCACAGGTCACAGCGGCACCGATACCGGCTGTAGCCCGTCGCCGTGCCGTGCGGGATCACGGCGCTCATGACAGCACCCCCACCGCATCAAGGGGAGCAATAATTGCGCGATATGATGGCGCCAGCGTAATATCTGGGAACGCGGGAGAACCGTTCCAGCGATTCTCCCGCTTGGTGAAGCCGTCGCGCCAAGCCAGGCGACGGCCCCGCAGCAGCCACAGGGGAGCAAATCCATGGCCACATTCAAGCACCCGAGAACGGGCGTCGAACTGAATGAGATCACGATCAGACGGCAGCATCTCGACCCGGATGAGGTCACGACGGTCTTGCTCCTCTCTCAGGCTGGAGAAGAGCAGCACATCATCGCCGCGATGCTGGGCATTAATCCCGGGCGCGTGAACACGATCGTGAAAGGGCGCAATCTCGATGATCGGCAGGAGGGGTTTCTCTGATCTCATCAGCGCCGCTCCGCGTTCATCGTGATGCGAACATCAACGAGGGCGTTCCAGTCATGGCCTTGCTCGACCAGCATGTGCAGCTCCCACAGCTCCTCGATGTCGTCGGTGCGGACCTCGACACCATGATAGGTCTGATACGTCCTGGTGACGCGCCAGCGCCGAACGGCACCTTGGGCAGGCGGCAGGGGTGCCTGGCCCAAATCGACGGACAGCCTGCTCATGCCTCATCCTCCTGCGGCGCGCCCTCGCGCTGGTGGCGCGGCACCCGGCGGAAGAATTTTTCCGATATGGATTTGAGCCGATGGTAGCGGTTGAGGGCGCGCATCGCGCGCGCCTCGTAGAACCGCCCCAGGACGTGGTTCAGAAGCCGATTCATGTTTGTCCCTCGATCCGGCTGAAGACGATTTCCGCGCCCGCGATGGCCAGGACGGCCATGATGTAGCGCAGCTTGGGGTCATGCTCTTCGCGCAGCCAGTTGATGACCTGCCGGGGGCTGACATCCAGCACCGCGGATGCCTTTTCGGCCAGCTCGCGCTCGGACGCGGCGGGGAAGGCCCGCCACAGCAGATCGCGGAACCAGCGCCGGTTCGCGCGGGGGTCTGTCGAATGTGCAGGATTTTTCACGGGCAACGCTCCATAGTGGCCGGGTGAAGAGCGACCAGGTGAGCAAGGAAAAGAGGACGCGGCATGTTTGGTCATGCTGCGTCCTCGGAGGTTTGGGGGGCCGGGTTCTCGGCCATGTACGCGTAAATCTGATCGACGATGCGCATGGTCGGGCTGGCGTCGCCATCCTTCCACTTCTGCCACTGGCCCCATTGGGCGTTGACGGTCTTGCGCAACAGGCTTTGCGGGCTGATGCCACAGGCCAGCGCATACGTTTCGACGTCGGAGATGAAGCGTTCCATGGCGGGCAATATGGGGTAATTATCCCCCATAAGGCAAGGTGAAATTTACGCCATGCCAGCGCAAGGCGCTTGGGGTAATTTTCACCCCATGGAAATGACCTTCAAAATCGCGCTTGAACACGCCCTGACCGTCACCGGCCGGTCATTGCGCAATGTCGCGATGGAAGCTGGCGTCTCCTACGAGCAGCTCAAGAACCTGAAGCAGGGGAAGGCGCAGCGGACAAATGTCGATGATGCCATGAAAGTGGCAGCTGCCTTTGGGGTCACGCTAGATGATCTTTACGCAGGGAAGCTGGGCGGCGTGTTGCCTGTCATAGCCGTCCTTGGCCGCGTCGGCGCCGGGGCACTGGTCCCGCTGATCGACACCGATGAGGCGACCGGCGGCATGTTCCGGGTCGGTGCCCCGTCGCAGCTGCTGCGCCGCGCGCCTGCCTCTCAATTCGCCGCAGTCGAGGTCGAGGGCGATTCTATGGCCCCGCAGTATCAGCCCGGCGACATCCTGTTCTACAGCCGCGCCACACATGAGGGCATCCTGGACGAGGACATCGGCCGACCCTGCGTGGTCGAATGCCAGGACGGCAATGCCTGGCTGAAGCAGGTGAAGCGCGGCGACGAGCCGGGCCTGTTTCACCTCATCTCGCTGAACCCGACCGGCGACAACATGCACAACAGACGGATCAAGTGGGCATCGCGGGTCATCCTCGCGCTGCCCGAAGATATGGTGGAGCGGGTTGGACAATGAGTGATCATGCGAGGCTTGAAGCGGCATTAGACGAAATAGAAAGGCTCAAATCGCAGCTGCAATATATGCGCGACGATATTCGTGACATGGCACAGTGGATTGAAACGCTCGCAGGCCAAGATCTCGGACTGCTCTCTACGATCAGAAGAGCCCATCCAGAGCTGATCCAAGACAGCGTGTTTCAGCAACTGCATGACGATATCGATGTTAACAATCGTGCACTGCGTTCTGCCTCTATTGGCCAGTGGCACGACGAATGAGTAGCGGCCTGGATAGTGACGACGGAAAGATACACCGGCTGAACCTGCCGCTGCCTAAGCGATCCACTAGCGTAGATACTGACTTCGATCAGGGTGGAGGCTTGAATCCAAATCTCAAGGGCCCCATTCTACCGAGTATGGAACCCGCCTCTAAAGATTATGTGGACCTTAAGATCGAAGCGTCGCTTGCGAAGGTAGAGGCGCGACTTTCCGTGATGCCCACCACCGGCACGATGTTGATGACAGCTTTCACGTCATCCGTCGCGATAGTGGGCCTTATCCTCGCGATTCTATCTTTCGGCGGCGACAGGTTCGATAGCGGGGTCGGGATGGCAGACCGGCTTGAAGAACGCGTCCAGACTTCAAATCCTCAATCAGGGGGCGAGGCCTCACAAACTGAGATTATCCGCCGGCTAGACGCTCTTCTCGCCGCACCACCCACACCGTCCGCCCCAGCACCCGGAACCCCCACCGAATGATCCGATAGCGGCAACCAAAGCCTTGGATGATCTGAACATCCTTGCCGATCCATATCATGACGCCCCCTCCAGCCCGCCCCACGGCGGGCTTTTCCATGCGCCGCCGCCCGGCGCTGGCACCGGCCAGCATAGCGCGGCGCGAATCAATCGCAACGCAAAAGGGGTATTTTAACCCCATTAGGCTTGACTGGGTAAAAATACCCTACTAACGTCGCCTAATCCGGCACGCCGCCGGCCTGGAGTGACGCCATGCACCTCATCCCCATCATCATCCTGCGCCTGGCCCAGGCCGCGCTGGTCGTGACCTTCTATCTCACCGCGCCGACCCTGGTCGCGGCAGCCATTGCCTACGGCGGAACCGCGCTCGGACAGGCAACGACCTGGTAGGCGCCACGCGCCGCCAGACCGGGTGCGCCCCTCCCTGCTTCGTCGCACCCAGACTGGCCCGCAGCCGCCCGATTCTCCTCCCTCCCTGCGCGGCTGCGGGCATCTTCCCATCATCGAAAGGACCGGACGCATGTCCAACTCCCCCGCGCTGCGCAGCATCGACCAGCTGCTGGCCCTTGCCGACAACGGCGATTACCTGCCCGACCTGCTGGAGCGCATCGAGGCGAACAACGTCGAGATGCGCCAGTTCGCCCAGGATTTCGCGTCCAGCGCCAAGGGCAGGATCACCATCACCATCGACATGAAGACCGACCGCTTCGGCCAGGTCGAGCTGGTGATCGAGGACAAGATCGTCGGCCCCAAGCCGCCGAAGCACAAGGCCGTCGGCTGGATGACCGGCGATGGTGCCCTAACCACCCACAACCCCGCCCAGTCCCGCATGGAGGTCCGCGACGTCGGCGGCCACCGCGAGCTGCGCACCGCCGAGTAAGGAAAACCTGACCATGTCGCATGAAGCCCCGAAGAACATCGCCGAGACGATCATCACCCACATGGAGCGCGTGCGCCCCATCGAGGTCGTCAGCGGCTCCGAGCATCCCGACAGCACAGGCCCCTACATCATCGCGGCCCCGGACGGCATGCGCCTGCATGACCTGACCAAGCAGCACCGCGAGGGCGTCGAGGCGCTGAAACCCCTGCAGCGCACCGGCCACGCCGTGCTGGAAGACCTGGACAGCCTGATCGCCTGGACGAACCGCTTCAAGAGCGAGGCCACCGTCCTCTTCGGCCAGATCCATCCGACGCCCAAGCTGACGGCGGTGATCGACTATCACGGCGAGGGTCCGTCCAGGATCGACCCGACCGAGGGCGACCCGACGGCCAGCTACGCCCGCCACACCGGCCTCTACACCTTCCCGGTGTCGGAGGAATGGCGGCGCTGGACCGCGATCAGCGGCCAGCCCCTGACCAAGGATCAGTTCGGCGAGTTCATCGAGGAGAACGCCAAGGACTTCCTCGACCCGACGCCCGCCCTGCTGAACGGCCTGACCGATGCCTCCGAGGCATGGGAAAGGTGCATGACCGAGATCGCCGCCAAGGTGCAGGGCCGGTTCGGCCAGTATGCCGCCCTCGCGCAGCTGTCGCGCAACTTCCAGGTCTACGAGACGGGCCAGCTGCAGATCAGCACCAACCGCGACACCGGCGAGACGCATGTCCAGTTCCTGGACGAGCATCGCGGCCCGGACGGCGCGCCGCTGCGGCTGCCCAACCTGTTCATGATCGCCATCCCCGTCTTCGAGGAGGGCGCGCTGTACCGGCTGGCGGTCCGCTTCCGCTATCGGAAGGCCGGCGCCGAAGTAAAGTTCTTCGCCACCCTCTACAACCCGGAGGCCGCGCTGCGCGACGCCGCGCGCGAGGCGCTGGCCACCGCGCAGGAGAAGACCGGCGTCCCCCTGATGATCGGCAAGCCCGAGATCGGCGCCCGCTGACCGCATGCCCCCGACCGGCGCGCGGATCGCGCCGGTCACCCCCATCACCGCGCCGCATCGCGCCCCGACAAGGACCGTGGTCATGATCGACCTGAAGAACGAACCCCTCGGCCGCCCGCTGACCGATGCGGAAGCCGACAGCGTCCTGCGCAACCGCCATCTGGGCTGGACCGCCGACACGATCGAGGAAGCCCACGACCGGCGCTATGCGCGGATGCGCGAAGGCCTGCGACCCATGCCGCAGCCGCCTTGCGACAGCTGCCAGCCCGCCCTGCATCGGGCACGGCTTTCCGGCCTCATGGCGGGCCTCGTGCTGGCGGTGATCGCGCACCTGGTGGGCTTCATCCTGCTGACCATGGTGAACGCACACTGGCCCATCGCCTGCGACGGGACCGCAAGCCTCGGCGGCTGCGCCCTTCGGCTGATCGCGGGGCTGGCATGATCCGCCCAACCATCCATCGCGGCATCGAGATCCGGCAGTTCGACGTGCCCTGCACGCCGTTCGTCTGGAGCCATGACGAAACCGACGGCTACGGCACCGCCGAGACGCTGGCCGAGGCCCGCACCCAGATCGACGCGCATCTGGCGCAACTCCAGACGGAGGACGCATGACCACCCCCAAGCCCCCATCCCGTAACCTGGTGATCGCCTCCCTGCGCGAAGGACTGGGCGTCGAGGACATCGCCGTCAGCTGCGAATGCCTGCCCGATCAGGTGCGCGGCATCGTCACCGAGCTGCGCAGCGCTGGCGTCATGCAGACCATCCGCTTCGACCCGCCCCGCGGCGCGCCCGGAGGACTGGTGGCATGACCCTGCACCCCCACCTGCCCATGATCATCGACAGCTTCGCCGGCGGCGGCGGGGCGTCGACCGGGATCGAGCTGGCCCTGGGCCGCAGCCCCGACGTGGCGATCAACCACAGCGCCAAGGCGCTGGCCCTGCATGCCGCCAACCACCCCGAGACGCTGCACCTGGACAGCAACATCTGGGATGTGGATCCGCTAGCGGTGACCAAGGGCCGCCATGTCGGGCTGCTGTGGGCCAGCCCGGACTGCAAGCATTTCAGCAAGGCCAAGGGCGGCGCGCCGCGCGACCGCAACATCCGCGACCTGGCCTGGGTCGTGGTCCGGTGGGCCGAGTTCGCCAAGCCCGACGTGATCTGCATGGAGAACGTCGAGGAGTTCGTGACCTGGGGCCCCGTCGACAATGACGGCCAGCCGATCAGGGAGTTCGCGGGCCAGACCTTCGACCTCTGGATCGGTCGGCTGAAGAAGGCCGGATACAAGGTCCAGTGGCGCGAGCTGCGGGCCTGCGACTATGGCGCGCCGACGATCCGCAAGCGCTGGTTCCTGGTCGCGCGCCGCGACGGCCGCCCGATCGTCTGGCCGAAGCCCACCCATGGCAACCCGGCCTCGGCCGAGGTCCGCAAGGGCAAGCTGCTGCCCTGGGTCGGCGCGGATACCTGCATCGACTGGTCGCTGCCCTGTCCGTCGATCTTCGACACCGCACCCGAGGTGATGGCCAAGCACGGGCTGCGCGCGATCCGCCCGCTGGCGGGCAACACGCTGGCCCGCGTGGCGCGCGGCATGAAGCGCTATGTGCTGGAGGCCGAGCGGCCGTTCCTCGTGAACCTGACCCATGGCGGCCGGGTCGAGGACGTGGCCGAGCCGTTCCGCACCATCACAGGCGCGCATCGCGGCGAGAAGGCGGTGGTCGTGCCGTCGCTGGTCAGCCTCAAGGGCACCGCGCGCCGCGACAGCGCTGTCACCGCCCCGCACCCGACCGTGCTGGCCGGGGGCGGCCACAGCGCCCTGATCGCGCCCAGCCTGACCCGCTTCAACGGCGGCGCGACCGGCCAGGATCTGCGCGACCCGATGGCAACGGTCACGGCCAACAGCTGGATCAAGAAGCCCGGCGGTGCGGCGCCCCTGGGCGTGGTCGCGCCCTATCTGGCCAGCATCGCCCATGGCGACAGCGGCGGGCGGCGGGAATACCCGCTGGCCGATCCGATGGGCACCGTCACCGTCGGCGGCATCCAGCATGCGGTGATCGCGCCCCTGCTGGCGACGATGCGCAACAGCCAGAAGCCGTGGCAGCGCGCCGACGAACCGGCCCACACCATCACCGCCGGCGGTGCGGGGCTGACCGTCATCGCCCCGGTGCTGACCTATGCCCAGCAGGGCGGCGGCAACCGGGCGGCGACCGACCCGCATCACACGATCTGCGCCAGCAAGAAGGACCAGAACAGCCTGATCGCCGCGACCATGGTCCAGACCGGCTATGGCGAGCGCCCGGGCCAGCACCCTCGCGCCCTGGACGTGGCCGCGCCGCTCGGCACGGTGGTCGCGGGCGGGGCCAAGCATGCGCCCGTGGCCGCGTTCCTCGCGCAGCAGAACGGCGGGCCGCGCATGGAGGCCCATGCCGGACACGACCCCCGGGATCCGCTGTCGACGGTTGCCGCCTCGGGCAGCCACCAGACGCCGATTGCGGCCTGGTTCGCGAAATACTACGGCACCGGCGACGGCGCCCGGACCGACGAGCCCTGCCACACCGTCACGGTCAAGGACCGCATGGGCCACATTCAGGCCGCACTGGCCGCGCCCCCCTTCGCGCCCGAGCATCACGCCCGGGCACGCGCCGTAGCCGATTTCCTGCGCGCCCACGATGCTTGGGACGGGGGCGAGTTCGTCACCCTGACGATTGGCGGCGCGACCTATGTCGTGATCGACATCGGCATGCGGATGCTGACCCCGCGCGAGCTGTTCCGCGCCCAGGGCTTCCCGGCGGATTACGTCATCGAGGGGGTCTGGGACGGCCTCGACACCGCCAGCCCGACCTGGCGGCCCTTCGCCAAGGACGTCCAGGTCAGCTGCTGTGGAAACAGCGTCTGCCCGCCGCTGGCCGAGGCGCTGGTCGCGGCCAACTGCGGGCACCTGCGGATCGAGGAACAGGGCGGCCATGCCGCCGAAGCGATGGAGATGGACGCATGACGACCAAACGACTGACCAGCGCCGCGCTGTTGCCCTGCCCGTTCTGCCGTGGTTCGCAGGTCGAAGATACGATGCGGACGGGATCAATCGTCTGCCAAGATTGCGGCGCCTCGGCCCCCAACTATCGCGCCTGGAACCGCCGCGCCACTCCTGCTGACGATCTGGTCGCCTGGCAACGGCATCATCCCACGGCAGGCTGGGTGGACTGCCTGCCCGCCGATGTTGGCCACTATCGCGCCGCAGGTCAGGAGGTTCGCCCGCTTTACTTGCATCCCGCCACCGCTGCCGACGATCTGCGGGCGGCAGAGCCGGTGCCAGACGATTGCATTTGCGCCCGCATCGGGGAGTTGGGCAACCAGATCCACAACTTAGGCTGCGAGTATCAGAACGACGAGAAACTGTCGGACCGCCTTGCCGAGCTTCGCAAGGAGGCGTGGTCCATCACCCGCGCTGCCGCCCTCTCGCAGCCCGCCCCGACCCCGCAGCCTGCCGTCCAGATGCCTCGCGCATGGCTGGACGTGATGGGCGAACGGACGCGCCAGATGGCCGTCGAAGGCTGGACGCCGGAACATGACGATGCGCATGACGCCGGCGAAATCGGTGTTGCGGCTGCCTGCTATGCCGTTGCAGGGGCGCAAGACAGCGGCCCGAACGCTCCGATGCCGCTGAACTGGCCTTGGCACTCTGCCTGGTGGAAGCCCACCAATCGCCGCCGCGATCTGGTCAAGGCCGGGGCACTGATCTTGGCCGAGATCGAGCGGCTGGACCGCGCCGCCCTCTCGCAGAACGGGGGTGCGGTCGTCGAAGACGCCCCCGAGCCCATCGGCAACTGCGAAAGCTGCGGCGTGGACATCCACGAGGGCGACAAGTGCTGTCACACGACAGACGGCTGCGTCCTTTGCGTGGAACATGCGCCGATGCTGTCCGACGTGCTGCGGCAGATGGACGAGGTGCTGGAAAAGGGCGAGGCCGAGGGCTGCTATGACCTGACCGAAGACGAACTGCGCGAAGATCGGGACAGCATCGCAGCCGACATTGCGAAGAATGGCGACAGGAAGGCGGTCAGCAGATGACCGTCACCTGGCACCAGGAATATCCGAACAGCCGCATCCTGGCCCGGTCGGGCCAGATCGACATCGGTGCCGTGTTTCCGCCCCTCGGGAAGATCCAAAGCCGCAACCCTTGGACGTGGAGCCTCTGGGTCAACGGTCGGTCGTGGTCGGCCGAGGGCGTTGCCAAGACGGAAACCGATGCGCGTGACGCCCTACAGGCAGCATGGCAGGCGTTCCTGACCGCCGCCGATCTCAAGCAGGCTGGAGGCGCATGATGGGACAGCAAGCCGACAAGCCTGATCCGGATACGCACCCCTGCTACTGGCTCAAAGAAGACGACGGGTCGATGATCCTGATCCCCGGATGCTGGTCGCGCGCCAATCATCCCGACCATTGTTCATGTGATGTTTCTGGAAGCAGGATCGAGCGGGAACGGGCCAAGCGGCGCGCTGCCGAGGCAAGGGCAGAACGCCTTGCTGAGAAGCTGTTTGATGCACGAGCCGAGCTGGACAGCACCCGCCTTTACGCTCGGCATTGGCTGAAGGTTCTGCGGGCCCAAGGCATCGACCCAAGCAAACACAATCCGAAATAGAGATGATTGCGATGACCAAACCCGCATCCGCCAAGCCACTGTTTAAGGCGATCTCCGGTTGCGCACGCCCGAAGGCGCTCACCGCAGGAGCCATGTTCGCTGACCTGCCCGATCAGACGCGCCCGGAACCCACGCATGAGCGGCGCGGTGAGGACTTCTATCCGACCGGGCAGCCCGAGGCGATCAGGGCGCTGTTCGCTTATGACGGCCAGAGGATTCGGGATTGCCGCAAGGTCTGGGAGCCTGCCTGCGGCGACGGCGCGCTGGTGCGCGAGATCCGCGCCTTGGGGATGCGCTGCATCGCAAGCGACCTGATCGACCGCGGATGCCCGGACAGCAGCGTCGCCGACTTCTATGCCGCGCGCCGCAGCCCGGCGGGGGCGATCATCACCAACCCGCCATTCTGCGAGATCAGCAGCAAGGGCCGGGGCCGCTGGCTGCGTCACACGCTCGACATGCCCGGTTGGGACTATCTGGCGCTGCTGCTGTCATGGGACTGGCCCGCAGGCCGGACGAACGGCCTGGGCGCGCTCTTGGACGAGCATCCGTTCAGCCGGTGCTACCTCATGCGCTGGAAGCTGGACTTCACCGGAGAGGGCAACCCCGCGCAGCGCAACGCCTGGTTCATCTGGGACCGGCGCGACCCGCGCGGCCCCGCCCATCCCAAGCTACATCCCGACTTCCGGTTCATGGACCGGATCGACCCACGACAGGAGGTGCTGATCTGATGGCCCGCCACGATTTCGCATTCACGCCCAGGCTGCTGCCCGCCGCCAAGGCGGCCGCCTATCTGGGCATAAGCGAAAGCACCCTGCGATCTCTCAACCTTCCGCGCCGCATCCTCGGCGGCAAGAGGCTCTATGATGTCTTGGCGCTTGACCAGTATGCCGACTCTCTGACTGTGGAAGGCGAAGAGGCAACTCCAGAGGCCAACACATGCCGCGGCAAATTCGGGCGGCGGGCGTCGTGACGCTCAAGCACCTGCAGACCATCCACAAGGGCGGAAAGGTCTATCATTATCTGCGCGCCCCCGGCGCAAAGCGGCAGCGCCTGCCGGACCTGCCGATCGACAGCGCCCCTTTCCTGGCCGCCTACGCGGCCGCCTTGACGGTGGCCGAGGTCAAGACCAAAGCCGCGCCGGGCACCATCGCGCAGATGATCGAGGGATACCTGTCCAGCCGGGATCACCTGGACAGATCGGATTCGTATCGGCGCACGATCAGACGCCATGCGGAAGCCATCAAGGAACAGGCCGAAGACGCCTTGGCCGCGCACCTGACGACCGAAGACATCGCCGACGACCTGGAGCCGCTGGCACCGAACGCCGCCGCCGACCGGCTGAAGACGTGGCGCGCCATCTGCGCGCATGGGAAGACGAAGCGGCTGCTGACCGTCGACCCGTCCCTTGCCGCCCGCCGGAAGGCCATTCCGAAGACCATCGGCCATCCGGCATGGACTGACGCTGACATCGAGCGCTATCGCGCGCGGTGGCCTGTGGGAACGGTGCAGAGGCTGACGTTTGAGCTGATCTTCTGGACCGGCGCACGGATCAGCGATGCCGTGCTGATCGGGCCGGGAATGGTCGGTCGCGACGGCGTCCTGCAGTTCATCCAGCAGAAGACAGGCGAGCCCGCCTTCGTGCCTTGGACCTGCCAGCCTCCTGCCTATGCACTGCGGATGATGAAGGACCGCCAGCTGCTGCACATGGCGCTGGAAGCAAGGTCCGAAAAGCACATGACGTTCTTGGCCACAGCGCAGGGGAGAACGCGATCCTCAAAGGCCTTGGGGCATCTGGTGTCGGAAGCGGCCGATACTGCCAAGGTCAAGAAATCCGCCCACGGGCTACGGAAAGCGCGCGCGAAGACACTCGCCGAGGCTGGCGCCACGGTTCACCAGATCGCAGCGTGGACCGGTCACATCACCCTAGAAGAGGTTGAGCATTACACCCGTGAAGCGAACCGACGGGCGGCAGTGCGTGGGGTGGAACAATCCGAGAAAACTGGAAACCAGTGACACAGTTACTGTAAACTGCCACTTAGATTTATGATTTCTTGGGATAATTTAGGAACAGTGGCAGCCCGTAGGGGAGTCGAACCCCTCTTTTCAGGTTGAAAACCTGACGTCCTAACCGATAGACGAACGGGCCACTTTCTGTCCGCTGCCGGTCATTCCCGGCGGCGTGAGGCGGTGTTTAGGCAAAGCCGCCGAGAGCCGCAAGACAAAAAAACACCTTGGCCCGAAAAAAATCGAAAAACCGCATCACGCCCCAAGAAACCCTGCGAAACCAAGCCACAGCGGCAGGGTGCCTGCCGCCAGCACCGTCTGCCAGGTGAAGATCGCGGCGTAGAAATCCGCGTCTCCCCCCATCTGCCGCGCCAGGATGTAGCCGACCGGCGCGCCCGGAGCCGCCGCGGCCAGCGCGCCGGAGGCCAGCTGCCCGCCCGGCAGCCCCAGGGCCAGCGCGACGGCCAGGAACAGCGCCGGGCACAGCGCCAGCCGCATCCAGACCGCACCCCACAGCGCGGCGTCGCGCTGCCACAGGCGCGCGGGCTCGATCCCCGCGCCCACCGCCAGAAGGCCCACGGCCAGCGCCCCCTGCCCCAGCCAGTCCAGCGGCGACAGCACCACCGCGGGCAGCGCGACCCCCGACAGGTTCAGCGCCAGCCCCGCCGCGCAGGACAGGACCATCGGGTTGCGGCCGATCTCGCGGCCGATGCGGGCGGCGGCACCGGTCGGGCGCGGGCCGTCGGACATCAGGGTCAGCGCCACGATGGCCGCGATGTTGAAGGCGGGAATCAGGAAGGCCAGCGCCACCGCCAGATCGCCCAGGGCCTGCGACCCCAACCCCTGCGCCGCGACCGCCAGGATCAGCAGCGAATTGAAGCGCAGCGCGCCTTGGAAGAGCGAGCTGGCGCGCGGCCCCGGCTCGGCCCGCCGGCGCGCCAGGACCAGCGCCACCGCCCCGGTCGCCGCGAAGGCCAGAGCCAGCGCGCCCAGATAGGGGCCGAGCCGCCCGATCGACAGCTCCGAGCGATAGATCGAGGTCAGCAGGATCGCCGGGAACAGGACGCGGTATCCCAGCTGCTCGATCCCCGGCCAGCTGGCGGCGGGGATCAGGCCGCCGCGGCGGGCCAGATGGCCCAGCAGGACCAGCGCGATCACGGGAAGGACGGACAGGGCGGCAAGCATGGCGGACCTCCGGGCCGTGCGTCTTGCGGCCTTTCGCGCGGGGTTGTAGACCCGCCGTCAACGAAAGGAAACGTCATGTCGATCACCGAGGATCAGGCCCGCAAGGTCGCGCATCTGGCGCGCATCGCGGTCGATGATGCCGCCCTGCCCGCCCTGGCGCGCGATCTGTCCGGCATCCTGCATTTCATGGACCAGCTGAACGAGGTCGATGTCGAGGGCGTGGAACCCATGACCGGCGTCACCCCCATGCGCCTGAAGCGGCGCGAGGATGTCGTGACCTCGGGCGACATGGCCGACCGTATCCTGTCCAACGCCCCCGACGCGCGCGAGGGCTTCTTTGCCGTGCCGAAGGTGGTGGAATGACGACCCCGAACAGCCTGACCATCGCCGATGCCCGCGACGCGCTGCGCGCAGGCGATCTGACCGCGGTCGAACTGACCGATGCCTGCCTTGCGGCCATCGACGCCTCGGGCGCGCTGAACGCCTTCGTGCATCGGACCCCAGACATGGCCCGCGACATGGCCCGCGCTGCGGACGCGCGCATCAAGGCGGGCGACGCGGCGCCGATGACCGGCATCCCGGTGGGCGTCAAGGACGTCTTCTGCGTGCAGGGCGTGCCGTCGCAGGCGGGCAGCCGCATCCTGCAGGGCTTCACCCCGGAATACGAATCGACCGTGACGCGGAACCTGTGGAACGCGGGCGCGGTCATGCTGGGCAAGCTGAACCAGGACGAATTCGCGATGGGTTCGACCAACGAATCCAGCTGCTATGGTCCGGCGGTGAACCCGTGGCGCGGGCCTGACGGCGCGCAGCTGACCCCGGGCGGCAGTTCGGGCGGGTCCGCCGCGGCCGTCGCGGCCGATCTGTGCCTCGGCGCGACCGGCACCGATACCGGCGGTTCGATCCGCCAGCCCGCGGCCTTCACCGGCACGGTCGGGCTGAAGCCGACCTATGGCCGGGTCAGCCGGTGGGGTGTGATCGCCTATGCCTCCAGCTTGGATCAGGCCGGGCCGATGACGCGGACCGTGCGCGACGCGGCGATCATGCTGGGCGCAATGGCCTCCGCCGATCCGATGGACAGCACCTGCGCCGACCTGCCCGTCCCCGATTTCGAGGCCGCGCTGACCGGCGACATCCGCGGCAAGCGCATCGGCATCCCGCGCGAATACCGCGTGGACGGCATGCCCGACGCCATCGACGCCCTGTGGCGTCAGGGGGCCGAGATGCTGCGCGACGCGGGCGCCGAGATCGTGGACATCAGCCTGCCGCACACGAAATACGCCCTGCCCGCCTATTACGTCATCGCGCCCGCCGAAGCGTCGTCGAACCTCGCGCGCTATGACGGCGTCCGCTACGGCCACCGTGCCAAACTGGGCGCGGGCGACGGCATAACCCAGCTCTATGAGAAGACCCGCGCCGAGGGCTTCGGCCCTGAGGTCCAGCGCCGCGTGATGATCGGCACCTATGTGCTGTCGGCGGGTTTCTACGACGCCTATTACAACCGCGCCCGCCGCGTCCGCGCGCTGATCAAGCGCGACTTCGATCAGGCCTTCGCGCAGGGCATCGATTCGATCCTGGCGCCCGCGACCCCTTCGGCGGCCTTCCCCCTCGGGTCGGGCGACAAGGGCGATCCGGTGCAGATGTATCTGAACGACGTCTTCACGGTGACGCTGAACCTGGCGGGCCTGCCCGGCATCGCGGTGCCGGTGGGACAGGACGCGCAGGGCCTGCCCCTGGGCCTGCAGCTGATCGGCCGCCCCTTCGAGGAGGGCGATCTGCTGAACCAGGCGCAGGTGCTGGAGGCGGCTGCGGGATTTGTGGCCAAGCCGGATCGCTGGTGGTAACGTCCGCGAAACGGACCGATGGAGGCGTCATGCGCGGCTGGTGGATGATCGGGGTGCTGGCGCTGGCCGGATGCGGGGAACACCGGGGCTGGAACCCGAACTATCAGTTCGGCCCCACCCCCTACGGCCAGTACCGCACCGCGCGCGAGGCGGCGCTGGTCACCGGCGCGACGCCCGCGGCCACGATCCCGGTCGCGCGGCCCTTCTACGCGCCCACCGGCGCGCAGATCGCGGGCGCGGACCCTGTGCCGATCCCCGCGACCATGGGCCTGCGCATCAGGCGCCCCGCCGCCCCGGCGGATGCACCCATCGCCATCACCCCGCCCGAGATGCAGGCCGCGACGCCCTGACGGGGCCGCGCCCATGGCAGCCGCCGCATTCCCCAGCCCGAATCACGGTGACCGACGCGGGCAGACCCCGTCGCTGATCGTGCTGCACTATACCGGCATGGCGGACGCGGCCTCGGCCCGCGCCCGCCTCTGCGACCCGACGGCCGAGGTCAGCGCCCATTGGCTGATCGCGGCCGACGGCACCACCGAACAGCTGGTCTGCGAGACGCGCCGCGCCTGGCACGCGGGCGCAGGCGCCTGGCAGGGCCGCGATGACGTGAACAGCCGCTCCATCGGGATCGAGCTGGACAATCCCGGCGACCGCCCCTTCCCCGCCCCGCAGATGGCCGCGCTGCGCCGCCTCCTGCGCGCAGTCATGGAGCGATGGTCGATTCCGCCCGCCGCCGTCATCGCCCATTCCGACCTGGCCCCGGGCCGCAAGATCGACCCCGGCCCGCGCTTCGATTGGGAGGGCCTGGCGCATGACGGCCTCTGCCTTTTTGCCCATCCCGTGCAGGACGATCCCGACCCGGACCTGACCGACAGCCTGACGACGCTCGGCTATCCCGACAACCCTGCGCGCCTGGACGCCTTCCGACTGCGCCACCGCCCCTGGGCTACCGGCCCCGAATCCGATGCCGATCGACGCACCGCCGCCCGGCTTCTTCTTCACGCAAATATCCCGGGGGAGTCGCGCCTGCGCGACGGGGGCAGCGCCCCCCCTTGACGCCCGACGCCCGCACGCCCATACCGACCACGCGCGGAGGGCTGGATGACCGCGGCAGGCCTGCCTGTCGAGGAAAGTCCGGACTCCATGAGGCAATGGTGCCGGGTAACGCCCGGCGGGGGCAACCCCAGGGACAGCGCCACAGAGAACAGACCGCCCATCCCCGGATGGGTAAGGGTGAAACGGTGGGGTAAGAGCCCACCGGGGGGCTGGCAACAGCGCCCGCATGGCAAGCCCCACCAGGAGCAATGCCGAATAGGGATCGCGCGCGGAGCAATCCGCAGGGCCGCCTTGCCCCAGCAGATCCGGGTAGGCAGCTAGATCCGTCCGGCAACGGACGGACCAGAGGAATGGTCATCCAGCCGCGCGAGCGGTGGACAAAATCCGGCTTACAGGCCCTCCGCGCGCCTCACGACTTCTTCGCCTTGCCGCGCGCCTCCGTGGCGGTGGCGATGGCCTTGGCCGCCTCGCCCTGCATCTTCTGGGTGAAGGCCACCATCTGCGCGGCATAGGTCTCGGCCCAATCGGCGAATGCGCCGCCGCCCGGCGCACCGCCCATCTTGGCGCGCATCTCCTCGCCCTGCTCGCGCATCGTGGCGAACTGGTCCTCCCAGGTCTTCTGCATCTGCTGCCACTGGGCCTGCATGGCCTCGCTCGCGCCCTCCATCTGCGCCATCAGGCGGGCATTGACCTCCTGCTGCTGCTGCATGGCCTGGGCCTGCCACTGGCGGGCCTGCTCCATGGCCTTGTCCTGGCTCTCGGCCATGGCGGCCTGCCATTCGGTCAGGCGGTCCTGGAACTGGCGGGCATTGTCGGTCAGCATCTTCAGCATGTCGGGCAGCATCATCACGGTTCCTCCGAAACGGGCCGGGACCATGAGAAAGGCCCCCGGATGCAAGCCTGCGTCCGGGGGCCCCGTTTGTCAAACCGGCGCGATCAGTCCGCGGTCTGCACCGGGCTGTCGGCGGGCAGGCCCTGCTGCCGTTCGATCTCGCGCCAGCGGGCGACGGCGGCGTTGTGCTCCTCCAGCGTGCGGCTGAAGGCGTGCCCGCCCGAGCCGTCGGCGACGAAGTAGAAATACTCCGTCTCGTCGGGATTCAGCGCGGCGCGGATCGCGGCCCGGCCCGGATTGGCGATGGGCGTCGGCGGCAGCCCGTCGATGCGATAGGTGTTGTAGGGCGTCGTGGTGTCCAGTTCCGACCGCCGCAGCCCGCGGTCCAGGATGCCCTGCCCGCCGGTCACGCCATAGATCACCGTGGGGTCGGTCTGCAGGCGCATCCCCTCGCGCAGGCGGTTCACGAAGACGCTGGCCACCTGCGGCCGCTCGGCGGCGACGCCGGTCTCCTTCTCCACGATGGAGGCCATGATCAGCGCCTCCTCCGGGGTCTCGTAGGGCATGCCGAAGGGCCGCGCCTCCCATTCCTCGGCCAGGATGGCGGCCTGGCGGCTGGCCATCTGCGCCAGGATCGCGTTGCGGTCGCCCCCGCGCTCCAGCAGGTAGGTATCCGGCGCCAGGCTCCCCTCGGCCGGAACCTCAGCCACCTCCCCGGTCAGGAAGTCGGCCGCCTTCAGCGCCTCGACGACCTGCCAGCTGGTCACGCCCTCGGCCATGACCAGCGACAGGCGCGCGCCCGGCTGCTCCTGTGCGGCGACGATCTCGGCCGGGCGCTCGCCCTCGGCGGGGTTCCAGCGCGCGACCTCCTCATAGGCTCCGGTCTGGGGGTTGGTGTCGCGCAGCAGGACCGTGTTCTCGCGCACGCCCACGCGCACCACGACCTCGGTGCCGCAGGTCGAGGGACCGCCCGCCGTCACCGTCTCCACGATCTGCTCCATGCTGGCCTGCGGCGGCATCAGGAAGCTGCCGAACTTCAGATCGCGCGCCTTGTCCATGTAATCCGCGCCCGCGCGGAAGATGTAGGCGCTGGAGATCGCGCCCTGCTCGGCCAGCTGGTTGCTGACCGCGTTCAGGCTGGCGCCCGGCGCGATCTGCACGCATTGCGCGATCTCGCTAGGGCCGGGACCGCTGAACTCGCGCTTGGCCCATGCCACGGCGGCCGCGGCCGCGACCAGCAGCACGATGGCCAGCGTCAGGAAGTTCGAGGCGATGTTGCGCCAGATCATCCGGCGACCCGTCCCAGAACCAGGCTGGCATTGGTCCCGCCGAAACCGAAGCTGTTCGACAGCGCCACATCGACCTTCCGGCGCACCGCGGCATTGGCCGCCAGGTCCAGCTTCGGCGTCACGGCGGGGTTGTCCAGGTTGATGGTCGGCGGGCAGATCTGGTCGCGGATCGCCAGCACGCAGAAGATCGCCTCCACCGCGCCGGCCGCGCCCAGCAGGTGGCCGATGCTGGATTTCGTGGATGACATGACTGCGCCTGAAGCCGCATCGCCCATCAGCCGCTCGACCGCGCCCAGCTCGATCGTGTCGGCCATGGTCGAGGTGCCATGCGCGTTGATGTAGTCGATCCGATCCGGCGTCAGGCCTGCGCTGCGCAGCGCCGCCTCCATTGCGCGGTATCCGCCGTCGCCATCCTCGGAGGGCGCGGTGATGTGATAGGCGTCGCCCGACATGCCGTAACCCAGCACCTCGGCATAGATCTTGGCGCCGCGCGCCTTGGCGTGCTCGTATTCCTCCAGCACGACGACGCCCGCGCCCTCGCCCATCACGAAGCCGTCGCGATCGGCGTCATAGGGGCGGCTGGCGGCCCGCGGATCGTCGGCGCGCTTGGTCGACAGCGCCTTGCAGGCGTTGAAGCCCGCGATGCCGATCTCGCTGATCGGGCTTTCCGCGCCGCCCGCGATCATCACGTCGGCATCGCCATAGCGGATCATCCGCGACGCATCGCCGATGGCGTGCGCCCCGGTCGAACAGGCGGTCACGACCGCATGGTTCGGCCCCTTGAAGCCATAGCGGATCGACACCTGACCCGAGATCAGGTTGATCAGCGCGCCGGGAATGAAGAAGGGCGACACGCGCTTGGGCCCGCGCTCCTTGATCAGCACCGCCGTCTCGGCGATCGAGGTCAGCCCGCCGATGCCCGACCCGATCATCACGCCCGTGCGCAGGCGGCTTTCCTCGTCCTCGGGCATCCAGCCTGCGTCCAGGACCGCCTGATGCGCCGCGGCGACGCCGTAGAGGATGAAGTCGTCCACCTTGCGGCGGTCCTTCGGCTCCATCCAGTCATCGGGATTGAAGGTGCCGTCGCTGCCGTCGCCCATGGGGATCTCGCAGGCGTATTTCGTCACCACGTCGGAGGCGTCAAAGCGCGTGATCGGCCCCGCGCCCGACTGCCCGGCCAGCAGACGCTCCCACGTCGCCTCGACACCGGACGCCAGCGGCGTGACCATCCCCAACCCGGTGACAACAACCCTGCGCATCGGCAATTCCTTCAGCTGCTCGCATTTCGGGCCGTGATACACGCGAGACCGGCTTGGCGCAACGTCACGAAACCGCGACGCCCCGCGCGGGGGGTCCGGGGGGCGCGCGCAGCGCCCGCCCGGCGGGGGGCGCGGGGGGGGGGGGGGGGGGCGGGGGCCCGGGGGGGGGGGGGGGGGGGGGCCCCCCCCCCCCCCCCTTCCCCGCGGGACGCAACCCGTCAGAGCAGCCCTTCGGCCCGGAACCGCGCGGCGATGTCGGACTGGGGCCGCGCGCCGACATGCCCGATCACCTCGGAGGCCGCGACGCAGCCCATCCGCCCCGCCACCGCCAGCGGCAGCCCCGATGCCAGACCATAGATCAGCCCGGCCGCGAACTGGTCCCCGGCCCCGGTCGCATCCACCGGCACCACGCGCCGCACCGGCACCGTCACCCGCTCGCCCGCGCGGATCAGGATCGCGTCCTCGCCGGACCGCGTGCAGATCACTGTCCCGCAATCCGCCTGCGCCAGGCGCAGTGCCTCCTCCAGGTCCTCGACCTGATACAGCGACTGCCACTCGTGAACGTTGCCGATGACGTAATCCATCGGCCCTGCGACCAGGCGGCGGAAATCGGCCCGGTGGCGGTCCACGCAGAACGGGTCGGACAGCGCGATCCCCGCCTGCCCGCCCGCCGCGTGACAGCAGTCGGCGGCCTTCAGGAACGCGGCCTTGCCCTTGTCCTTGTCGAACAGATAGCCCTCCAGGAACAGCCAGCCCGCGCCCTCGAAGACCTCCGGCGCGACCTCCTCGGGGCCCAGTTCGGCCGAGATGCCCAGATAGGTGTTCATCGACCGCTCGCCGTCGGGCGTCACGAAGATGATCGTGCGCGAACTGGGCAGACCCGCCCCCGCGACCGGCGGATTGACGAACCGCGTGCCCGCCCCCTCGGTCTGGCTGGCATAGAGCCGCCCGATCTCGTCATCGGCCACGCAGCCGATGAAGGCCGTGCGCAGCCCCAACCCGCCGATCCCCGCCAGCGTGTTGGCCACGCTGCCACCCGCGACCATGCGCGCCTGGTCGCGACGCGCGGAATGGTCGTCGGCCTGCGCGGCCATCAGGAACTCGGACCGCGCGCGGTCGACCAGCTGCATGATGCCCTTGGTGATGCCCAGGGCCTCCAGCCGCGCCTCCTCGGTGGGGGCGATGATGTCCATGACGGCATTGCCGATCCCGACGACATAGGGGGTGCTCACGCGGTCTTCTCCTCGAAGGGGCACAGGTCGGCGATGGGACAGACCCCGCAGCGGGGCTTTCGCGCCTGGCAGATGTAGCGGCCATGCAGGATCAGCCAGTGATGCGCATGGGCCTGGAAACGGGTGGGGACATTGTCCTCGATGGCACGCTCGACCTCCTCCACGTCGCGGCCGGGCGCGATGCGGGTGCGGTTGCCGACGCGGAAGATATGCGTGTCCACCGCCTGCGCGGGATGGCCGAAGGCGCAGGACAGGACCACATTCGCGGTCTTGCGCCCGACGCCCGGCAGGCCGGTCAGGGCGGCGCGACTGTCGGGCACCTCGCCGCCATACTCCTCGACCAGGATGCGCGACAGCGCGATGACGTTCTTCGCCTTCTGCCGGAACAGACCGATGGTTTTGATGTGCTCGGTCACGCCCTCGACGCCCAGCTCCAGCATCTTCTGCGGCGTGTCGGCCACCGCGAACAGCCCGCGCGTGGCGCGGTTCACGCCCACGTCGGTGGCCTGCGCCGACAGCGCGACCGCCACGACCAGAGTGAAGGGGTTCACGAATTCCAGCTCGGTCTCGGGCGCGGGATCGGCCTCGGCCAGGCGCGAGAAGATCGCGACCTGGTCGGCAAAGGGCAAGGGCGGGCTGGGGCGACGCTGGACCATGGCCCGGTTGTGACGGCCCCGCGCGCGGTTTGCAAGCGGCCACCGCCCGGCCGATTTCCGAAGCCTTTCCAAGCGTCTTTACGAAACAGTGACTTCCCATTCGCCCGGAACTGCGACAGCGTGCCGCGCGTTGGGGCACCAATTCCGGAATCGCCCGCGCGCGACCGGGCCCCGGATCACGACAGACCCGGGCGCGCTGCCGCGCCCATTTACCGAAAGGGACATGACGATGAAGCTGCGCAAGACCTCCCTCCTCGCCGTCTGCGGCCTGACGCTGCTGGGCGCCTGCGCGCCGGCGATGACCAATACCGGCACCGGCGCAACCGGCCTCAGCCGCACGCAACAGGGCGCGCTGGCTGGCGCTGCCGTGGGCGCGCTCTATGGCGGCACGCGTGACAGCGACAGCAACAACCAGGGCCGCGACGCCGCGCGCGCCGCGATCATCGGCGCCGCCGCCGGTGCGGTCGCGGGCAACATCCTGGACCGTCAGGCCGCCGCGCTGGAACAGTCGATCAGCAACCCCAACGTGCAGATCATCAACCGCGGCAGCTACCTGCAGGTGATCCTGCCGGAGGGCATCCTGTTCGCCACCGGCTCGGCCGCGGTGTCCGGCCCGGCGCAAACCGACCTCTATGCCGTCGCGCGCAACCTGAACCAGTATCCGAACAGCAGGGTCGAGGTGATCGGTCATACCGACAATACCGGCAGCGCCGCGCTGAACCAGGACCTGTCGCAGCGCCGCGCGCAGTCGGTCGCGGGCATCCTGGCCGCCGCGGGCGTCGCGTCGGGTCGCCTGTCGGCCATCGGCGCCAGCTTCAACCAGCCGATCGCGTCGAACGACACCGCCGCCGGCCGCGCGCAGAACCGCCGCGTCGAGATCCTGATCCGTCCGACCCAGTAACGGCCGGTTCACTATACGTCTGCGCAGGGCCGGGCCATTGCCCGGCCCTGTCGCGTCGCGCTAGGGTGCGGCCACCCCATCCGGAACGCCGCCATGAGCCACGACGACCCTTCCCCGCCCAGCCCCTTCCAGCCCATCGACGCCGCCCGCCTGTCCGACGCGGTCGTGGCCCAGATCGAGGCGCTGATCGTGCAGGGCATCCTGCGCCCCGGAGAGCGCCTGCCCGGAGAGCGCGAGCTGGCCGAGCGGATGGGCGTCAGCCGCCCGTCGCTGCGCGAGGCCCTGGCGCGGATGCAGGCGGACGGGCTTCTGGTGACGCGGCCCGGTTCGGGCGTGTCGGTGGCCGATGTGCTGGGCAGCGCCTTCTCACCCGCGCTGGTGCGGCTGATGGCGCGCCATCCACGCGCCGCAGACGACTATCTGACCTTCCGCAAGGACCTGGAGGGGCTGGCCGCCGAACGCGCCGCGACCGCCGCGGGCGAGACGGATCTGGCGGTGCTGGACCGCATCGTGCAGGCGATGCGCCATGCCCATGCCAGCCCCGATCCGCAGGCCGAGGCGGCGCTGGACGCCGATTTCCACATGGCCATAGTCGAGGCCAGCCACAACCTGATCGCCCTGCACATGATGCGCGCGATGCAGGACCTGCTGCGCCAGGGGATGCTGTTCAACCGCCCCCGCATCTTCGCCAGCCCCGAGCTGCGCGACCGGCTTCTGGACCAGCATATCGGCATCAACGACGCGCTGCAGTCGCGCGACGGGCCGCGTGCCCGGGCCGCGCTGGAGGAGCATCTGGACCTGGTGGCGCGCACCCTGTCGATCCAGCGCCGCGCCGATGACGATGCCGCGACCGCGCGGCTGCGCCTCAGCAACCGGGCGCCATGACGAAAGGGGCCCCGCCGGTCGTTCCGGCGAGGCCCCTTCGATCACTGTCCGATGATCTGTCAGTTCAGGCGGCGCGCCACGTCTGCGATGGCGTCGTCGATGCCTGCCGAACGGTTGCCCGCCCGGACCTGCGCGGCGAGGATCTCCGACGCGGCGGCGATGGAGGCCGCGACGGCCCGGTCGCGCACGGCGCGGACGGCGTCGTTCTCGGCGCTGCCGATCTGGTCCTGAGCCGCCTGCAGGCGACGCTGGATCGACCGGTCCAGGTCCTCGCGCGCCTTGGCGGCGTTGGCCTCGGCCTCGCGGCGGGCGTTGGCGACGATCTGCTCGGCCTGGGTCTTCACCTCGCGCTGGCGGCGCTCGTAGCTCGCATAGATCTCCTGCGCTTCCTCGCGCAGCCTGCGGGCCTGGTCCAGGTCGGCGCGGATCGCCTCGGCGCGCTTGTCCAGGAGGCCGCCCAGCAGGGCCGGCACCTTGAAGTAGACCAGCACGCCGATGAAGGCCAGGAAGGACAGCAGCACGATGAAGTCCGTGTTGCGCAGCGAGAAGAACCCGTAGTCACCCGACGCGGCCAGGGCCGGACCGGAGGCCAGCCCGAAGGCGGCCAGGGTTGCGATCAGACGGTTCATTGCACGGCCCCCTTCATGCGCGCGTCCAGCGCGGCGCCGACCGCCGCATCATCCGCCTGCCCGCCGAAGCTGCGGACCAGTTCGGCGGTGACGTCGCGGGCGACCTCGCGGGCGCTGACATCGGCCGACGCGCGGATCTCGCGGATGCGGGCCTCGGATTCGGCGGTGCGGGCGGCGATCTCGGCATCGGCCTTGGCGATGGCCGCGTCCAGCTGCGCCTGGATCTCGGCCCGGTTGCGGGCCACGATCGACTGCGCCTCGGCGCGGGCATCGGCCAGCGCCTTGTCATAGGCAGCCTCGGCCTCGCGGGCCTTCAGCTTGAATTCCTCGGCGGCCATCAGATCGCCGGTGACTGCGCCCTGGCGGTCCGACAGAACGGCCGCGATGCGCGGCAGCGCGACACGCGACAGGACCAGATACAGAACCACCAGCGTGACGACCAGCCAGAAGATCTGGTTGCCGAAGGTGGTGATATCCAGCTGCGGCAGGCCCGCGGCTTCGGCGGCGTGACCGGCTGCATCGACCCCGTGGGTCGCGGCATCGGCGCCGTGGGTGGCGGCGTCGTCGACGACGATCGCACCCTCAGTGGTTTCGACCGCGGTGGTGGCGGCCTCTTGCAACAGGCTGAACATATCCTACCCCATGGCCTTTGAACGAACGAAGGGGCGGGGGACAGGCCCCCACCCCGCCGCAAGGATGGCCGGGTATCAGACCGCGAACATCAGCAGAAGCGCGACCAGGAACGAGAAGATCCCCAGGGCTTCGGCAAAGGCCATGCCGATGAACAGCGTGGCGGTCTGGCTGGCGGCGGCCGACGGGTTGCGCAGGGCACCGGCCAGGAAGTTGCCGGCGACGTTGCCCACGCCCAGGGCGGCGAAGCCCATGCCGAACGCGGTCAGGCCGACGCCGATGTACTGGCCCAGTTCTCCGATATTGCCTTCCATGGTATTTCTCCTTGCGGTTGGAAGATTGGCGATCTTGGTGGATGCGGTCCCGTCAGGGACCGCGCAGGGGCGGCAGTCCGTCGCCTCAGTGCGACGGGTGCAGCGCGTCCTTGAGGTAAACGCAGGTCAGGATGGTGAACACGTAGGCCTGGACGATGGCGACCAGCACCTCGAAGGCATACATCCCGACGACCGCGATGATGGCGACCGGGGCGACGGCGGCGATGGCCGCGAAGCCCGCAAAGACCTTGATGACGGCGTGGCCCGCGATCATGTTGCCGGCCAGTCGGATGGACAGCGACAGCGGGCGCACGAAGTAGCTGATGACCTCGATCACGGCCAGCACCGGACGGACCGCCAGCGGCGCCGAGCGCACCCAGAACAGGTCCAGGAAATGCGCGCCGTTCTTGACGAAGCCGATGATCGTGACGCCGAAGAACACCGCCAGCGCCAGCACGCCTGTCACCGCGATGTGCGAGGTCGTGGTGAAGGCCATGGGCACCAGGCCCAGCAGGTTGGCGAAGACGATGAACATGAACAGCGTCAGGATGTAGGGGAAGTAGCGCAGCCCGTCCTTGCCGGCGATGTCCTCGATCATCTTGTGCACGAGGCCGTAGGCCAGCTCGGCCACCGACTGCGCGCGGTTCGGCACGATGGCCCGGCCGCGCGTGCCCAGCACCAGCACCGCGATGGATGCCAGCGCCGTCAGCGCCAGCCACAGCGTCACGTTCGTGGGGGTGTACCAGGCCACGGGTCCGTCACCGAACAGCGGCGAGACCACGAACTGGTCCATCGGGTGGAATTCAAGGCCGCCGCCAGTCTCTTCCGTCGCCACGATCAGTCCCTTTCGTCACGGTCCGGCGCAGGGCCGGGTTTGTCGCCTTCCGGCGAGGCGCCGGATGTCCTGTCAAGTTCGCCGGCGGTGCGCATCATCGACTTGACGCCGGCCGCCAGGCCCAGAAAGATGAACAGCACCATCAGGAAGGGCGTCGTGCCCAGCAGATAGTCCAGTCCGTAACCGAACACGAAGCCCAGCCCCAGGCCGGTCACCAGTTCGATCACCATGCGCCAGGCGAGGTTCGCCTGTTCGTACTTGCCCATCGGCGAGGGGCCGGAGGGCTTGGGCGTCAGGGCGGCCAGCTTGGCCTCCAGGGCCTGCAACCGGTCGGCATCCGCCTGTCGGTCCGCGTCGCCCCGGGGTTTGTCGGCCATCTGTGTCGCCCCATCGTCGTTGGGCGCTGTCTAGGGGCTGGGGCGGCTCAAGTCAAGGCGTGCAGGGATGATTATATCCCATTGATAAGGCGGTACAATCTCGATCATGCTCGAATTTTGCCGGGGTTGCATTCCCGGCAGCGCGCGCACATTATTCAACCGCCCGGTTGACCGTCCCCCTGCCAGAGAGCCCCATGACCCTGCCCGATCCGCCCGAACGGCTGGACCTGATCTTTGCCGCGCTGGCCGATCCGACGCGGCGGCGGGTGCTGTCCATGCTGCTGGAGGACGACATGGCGGTCAGCGACGTGGCGGAACCCTTTGCCATGAGCCTTGCGGCCATCTCGAAGCATCTCTCGGTGCTTGCGGCTGCGGGCCTGATCCGGCAAGAGCGGCGCGGCAGGATCACCTGGTGCATGCTGGAGCCCGGAGGAATGCGCCAGGCATCAGTCTGGATGCAGGGCTTCGGTCAGTTCGACCCGGTGGACCTGGACGATTTCGAACGCTTTCTGCGGCTGCAGCTGGGGGATGACGATGACCAAGACGCCTGACGTGCTGTGCATCGGCGCGATGCTGTGGGACGTGATCGGCCGCGCGCCGCGCCGCATGGCGCCGGGCGCCGACGTGCCGGGCCGCATCCGGCACCTGCCCGGCGGCGTCGCGCTGAACGTGGCCGTCGCGCTGGCGCGGTGGGGCATGACGCCGTCGGTCCTCTCGGCCGTGGGTCGCGATTCCGAGGGCGAGGGGCTGATCGCCGAGGCGCATCGCCTTGGCGTGATGACCGAGCATCTGACCCGCGACGCGGGCCTGCCCACCGACTGCTATATGGCGATCGAGGACAGCGAGGGGCTGATCGCCGCCGTGGCCGACGCGTTGAGCCTGGAGCTGGCCGGCGCCGCGATCCTGGCGCCGCTGGACACCCTGCCCGCCTGGACCGGCCCCGTGGTCCTGGACGGCAACCTGACCGAGGAGCTGCTGTCGGCCATCGCGCGTGATCCGCGCCTGATGCACGCGGACCTGCGCGTGGTGCCCGCCAGCCCCGGCAAGGCCGAACGCCTGGAGCCGCTGATCGCGGCGCGGCGCGGCTGCTTCTACCTGAACCGGCTGGAGGCCGAGATCCTGGCCGGGCGCGCCTGCCCCGACGCGGCCTCTGCCGCTGAGGCCGTCGTAGCGCGCGGCGCCGCCCGCGTGCTGGTCACCGACGGCCCGAACCCCGCGGCCGAGGCCATCGCCGGCGGCCCCACGCTGACCCATCAGCCCCCCGCCGTCACCGTGGAACGCGTGACCGGTGCGGGCGACTGCTTCCTCGCGGCCCATCTGGCCGCCGAACTCAAGGAAATGCCGCGCGACGCGGCGCTGCGGCAGGCCGTCAGGGCCTCGGCCGCGCATGTCTCCGGAAAGGACGTCCCGTGACCCATACTGCCCCCCTTACTTTCGCCCCCGAGGTTCGCGACGCGCTGGATCGCGGCCTGCCCGTGGTGGCGCTGGAATCGACCATCATCACGCACGGCATGCCCTGGCCCCAGAACCTGGAGATGGCCGAGAAGGTCGAGGCCACCATCCGCGAGGGCGGCGCCGTCCCCGCGACCATCGCCGTCATGGGCGGCCAGATCCATATCGGCCTGACGCCTGCGGCCCTGCGCGCCCTGGCGCAGACCCCGCCGGCGGAGGCGATGAAGCTCAGCCGCGCCGACCTGGCCGTCTGCATCGCGAACGGCCGCACGGGGGCCACCACGGTGGCGGCCACCATGATCTGCGCGCAGCTGGCGGGCATCAAGGTCTTTGCCACCGGCGGCATCGGCGGCGTCCATCGCGGGGCCGAGGACAGCTTCGACATCTCGGCCGACCTGCAGGAGCTGGCGCAGACCGCCGTGACGGTCGTGGCGGCAGGCGCCAAGGCGATCCTGGACCTGCCCAAGACCTGGGAGGTGCTGGAGACCCTGGGCGTGCCGGTCATCGCCTATGGCCAGGACGAGCTGCCGGCCTTCTGGTCGCGCGCCTCGGGCATCCGCGCGCCGCTGCGCATGGACAGCCCCGAGGAGATTGCCGCCGCCGCCGCCATGCGCGCGGCCCTGGGCCTCAAGGGCGGCCAGCTGGTCGCGAACCCGATCCCGGTCGAGGCCGAGATCCCGCAGGACCAGATCATGCCCGTGATCGAACAGGCCTTGTCCGAGGCCGCGGCCCAAGGCATCGCCGCCAAGGCCGTGACGCCCTTCCTGTTGGGCCGCATCTTCGATCTGACCGAGGGCCGCTCGCTGGAGAGCAACATCGAACTGGTCCTGAACAACGCGCGGCTGGCCGCGCGCATCGCCGCCGCGATGGCCTAAGGCACACGCTGCGCCGGGAACAGGGCCGCCAGATCGAAGCTGTCGGCCCTGTTCAGCTTGTCCGCATGCTCGGACAGGAAGGTGTCGGCGGCCTGCTGACCGGCTGCCTTCATCGCGTCCAGCAGGCCCGGGCGCGGCATCAGCTTGGAGCGCGCCGACAGGTCGGTCATCAGCCTGTCGTCGTCGATCAGGTGGATCAGCACGTTCTTCATCGCGTCGTCATCCATCTTGCCCTGCGCGAACAGGCGCTTGACGAAGTTGATGGCGCGCAGCTGGTTCATCAGGCTGCTGTTGAAGCTGACCTCGTTCACGCGGTCCGAAATCTCCACCGGGCTGCGCGGCAGCTCGCAGCGCATCAGCGGATTGATCGCCACGATCAGGATGTCGCGCGGCAGGCTGGCGCGATAGAGCGGAAACAGCGCCGGATTGCCCGCATAGCCGCCGTCCCAGAACGCCTCGATCTGGCCGGTATCGGGGTCATAGATCTCGACCGCGCGGAACAGCGTGGGCAGGCAGGCCGAGGCCATCACCGCATCGGGCGTGGCCTGCGCCCCGGTGAAGACCTTGATCCGCCCGGTCCGCACATTCGTCGCCGCCACATAGAGCGCGGGCCCGCGATCGGTCCCGAAGTCGGGCCAGGGCAGGTCGCGCAGCAGCGTCTCCAGCGGATTGACGTAGAGGGGGCCGTAATCATAGGGGCTGAACAGCCGCGTCAGGTTGTCCATCCAGGCGGCGGGCGAGACCATCTCGGTCCAGCGCTGCAGGCCCCGCGGCATGGGCAGGAGCGACTGCATCCAGCGCACCACGCGGTTGTCGCTCTTGGAGCCGATCTGCGACCACAGCGCGTCCAGGTTCTCGCGCGCGGCGACGCGCCCTGCCCGGCCCTTGCCCGCGGCCAGCCCCGCCTTAAGTGCGGCCCCGTTCAGCGCCCCGGCCGAGGTGCCGCTGATCGCCGCGATCTCCAGCCAGTCCTCATCCAGCAGGCGGTCCAGCACGCCCCAGGTGAAGGCGCCATGCGCCCCCCCGCCCTGCAGCGCGAGATTGATGCGTTTCGTCTCCATGCCCGCGCCTCCGGTCGATGATGCAGATGCAGCATCATACAAGCGACGGGTATCCGGGCAAGTTCCACGATGTCCGCCGCGCTGCGGCGTCAGCGCCGGTCAGTCGGCATTCGCCTCCGCGCGCGACTTGCCCGCCACATCCAGCGCCAGGGTCGCCGCCATGAAGCGGTCCAGATCGCCGTCCAGCACGCCCTGGGTGTCGCTGGTCTCCTCGCTGGTGCGCAGGTCCTTGACCATCTGATAGGGGTGCAGGACATAGCTGCGGATCTGGTTCCCCCAGCCCGCATCGCCCTTGGCGGCGTGCTGGGCGTTCACCTCCGCGTTGCGGCGGTCCAGCTCCATCTGGTACAGGCGCGCCTTCAGCGCGGCCATGGCATTGGCGCGGTTCTGGTGCTGCGACTTCTCGGACGAGGTGACGACGATGTTGGTCGGCAGGTGGGTGATCCGCACGGCCGAGTCGGTGGTGTTGACGTGCTGGCCGCCTGCGCCCGACGAGCGATAGGTGTCGATGCGGATGTCGCGGTCGGGAATGTCGATCTCGATGTTGTCGTCCACGACCGGATAGACCCAGACCGAGCTGAACGAGGTGTGCCGCCGCGCCGCGCTGTCATAGGGGCTGATCCGCACCAGCCGGTGCACGCCGGATTCCGACTTCAGCCAGCCATAGGCATTGTGCCCGGTGATCTTGTAGGCGGCGCTGCGGATGCCCGCCTCGTCGCCGCCGGTCTCGGACAGCAGCTCGACCTCATAGCCCTTCTTCTCGGCCCACCGCACATACATGCGCGCCAGCATGGAGGCCCAATCGCAGCTCTCGGTGCCGCCCGCGCCGGCGTTGATCTCCAGGAAGGTGTCGTTGGCATCCGCCTCGCCGTTGAGCAGTGCCTCCAGCTCCTTCTGCGCGGCCATCTGCGCCAGGGCCTTGAGGTTCGCCTCGGCCTCGGCCACCAGATCCGCGTCGCCCTCGGCCTCGGCCAGCTCGACCATCTCGGCATTGGCCGACAGGTCGTCCTCGATCCGGCGATAGGTCTCGATCGCGTCCGACAGCGACTGCCGCTCGCGCATCAGCTTCTGCGCGCGGGCGGGGTCCGACCACAGGTCGCCATCCTCGATCAAGGCGTTCATCTCTTCCAGACGATGCGGCGCGGTGGTCCAGTCCAGGCGCTGACCCAGCAGGGTCAGGGAACGGCGGATGGCCTCGATGGTGGACTGCGTCTCGGCGCGCATGGGCGGATTCCTTCGGTCAGGCGTCAGGTCCGGGGTGATACCGCGCCGCGCGCCCTTGGGCAAGACCGGCCCGCCGGGGGCCAAGGGTGGCGGGGTGCGGTGAACGGGGGGTGCGGGGGGCAGTCAGCCCCCCGCCCATCGCGGGACGCAAGCCGGGCGCGCACCCGTCAGTACAGCCCGCCCGAGGACATGGTCCCGAAATCGGTGCGCCCGGGGATGACCCGGCTCTCGCCGGTCGAGGTGGTGATCGCGCGCCCGCCGCCGGTGTCGCCCGCCTCCCAGGGCAGGATCACGACCTCGTCGCCGAAACCCGACACGACATAGGGCGCCAGCCAGTCCGGATCGGTCCCCTCGCGGAAATATTCCGCGATGACGTTCGGCCCCGAGGCATCGTCGGGCAGGCGCTGGCCGGTCACGCGGTCGATCTTGACCCAGTATCCGCCCGGGGGCACGGTGAACTCGGTCCCGCCATACTCCGCCACCGCCTCGCGCATGAAGGCGTTGAAGACCGGCACGCAGAGCGTGCCCCCGAAGGCCCGCTCGCCCAGGGACCGCGGCTGGTCGTAGCCCAGATAGCAGCCCGCGACGATATTGCTGGAATAGCCGATGAACCACACGTCCTTGGCGTCGTTCGTGGTGCCGGTCTTGCCCGCGATGGGCACGGGCAGGTCCACGCCCGACCCCGACCCGCGCTCCACCGCCCCCTCCAGCATCGAGGTCAGCTGATAGGCCGTCACCGCATCCATCACCCGCTCTCGGTTCGTGTCGATCACCGGGACCTGCCCCGCGGGCATCACCCGCATGTCGCAGGTCCGGCAGACGCGCTGGTCGTGGCGATAGACGGTGCGTCCACGGCGGTCCTGCACGCGGTCGACCAGCGTCGGCTCGACCCGCTCGCCGCCATTGGCGAACATCGCATAGGCCGCGACCATCTTGAACAGCGTCGTCTCCTGCGCACCCAGTGCGTTGGCCAGGAAGGGCGCCAGCCGGTCATAGACGCCGAAGCTCTCGGCATATTCGGCCACCCGCTCCATGCCGATGTCGTCGGCGATGCGGATGGTCATCAGGTTCCGGGACTGCTCGATCCCGGTGCGCAGGGGGGTGGGGCCGTAGTGGCGGCCCGAGCTGTTCTTGGGCTCCCACAGTCCCTGGGGCGTGTTGATGCGGATCGGCTCGTCCACCACGATGGTCGCGGGAGTATAGTTGTTGTCCAGCGCCGCGGCATAGACGAAGGGCTTGAAGCTCGACCCCGGCTGGCGCTGCGCCTGCGTGGCGCGGTTGAAGACCGAGCTCTCGTAGCTGAAGCCCCCCTGCATCGCCAGCACGCGGCCGGTGTTCACGTCCATCGCCATGAAGCCGCCCTGGACCTCGGGCACCTGCCGCAGGGTCCAGCGGATGAAGCTGCCATCCGCGTCGCTGGTCATGGCCCGCACCAGCACCACGTCGCCCACGTCCAGAAGGTCGTCCGCGACCTGCGCGCGCGACCCCAGCTGGCCGGTCTCGCGGTCCAGCGGACGCGCCCACTGCACATCGCCGGCGGGTATCCAGTGGCCGTCGGCATCCTCCTCGATGCCTTCGATGCCGATGCGGGCGTCGGAGGCGCCCATCTCCAGCACCACGGCCGGGTGCCATCCCGGAATGTCGCGCGGCAGGCGCAGGTCCCACAGCGCCCCGCGCCAGGCGGCCTCGTCGCTCAGGGCGGCGGGGTCGACCGCCTCGCCGGTGCCGCGCCAGACGCCGCGGTTGCGGTCGTAATCCTCCAGCGCCGTCTGCAGCGCCGAGGCGGCCTCGGCCTGCAGGTCGGGGTCCACGGTGGCGCGGATCGTCAGGCCGCCGCCGAAGAACTCCTCCTGGCCGAACTCGCGGCTCAGCTGGCGGCGGATCTCGTCGGTGAAATAGTCGCGCGGCGGCAGCGACCGGCGGAAGGACGGATAGTCGCCATTCTGCACCGAGCGCAGCGGCAGCGCCGCCTCGGCCTCGTAGGTCGCCTGGTCGATATAGCCGTTCTGCCACATCTCGCGCAGGACATAGTTGCGCCGCTCGGTCACCCGATCCTTGGCGGTGACGGGGTGATAGCGGCCCGGCGCCTGCGGCATCGCGGCCAGCATCGCGGCCTCGTGGGGGGCCAGCTCGGACAGCGACTTGTTGAAGTAGGTCTGGGCGGCCGCGGCCACGCCGAAGCTGTTCTGGCCCAGGAAGATCTCGTTCAGGTACAGCTCCAGGATCTGGTCCTTGGTCAGCGTCCGCTCCAGCCGGGCGGCCAGGATCAGCTCCTTGACCTTGCGCTCGACGCTGCGGTCGCTGGACAGAAGGAAGTTCTTCATCACCTGCTGGGTGATGGTGGAGGCGCCGCGCACGCTGGAGCCGCCGGTCGCCGCGGCCTCGTAGGCGGCGCCCAGGATGCCGCGCAGGTCGTATCCGGGATGGCTGTAGAAGTTCTTGTCCTCGGCGCTGACGAAGGCCTGCTTGATCAGGTCGGGCACCTCGTCGATGGGCACGAAGATGCGCCGCTCCTCGGCGAACTCGTCGATCAGCTGGCCTTCGGCGGAATAGACGCGGCTGATGGTCTTGGGCGAATACTGCGCCAGGGTCTCGTGGCTGGGCAGGTCGCGCGAATAGATCCAGAAGATCCCGCCGACCGTCAGGGCCGCGAAGAACACCCCCGTGACCACCCAGGAGAAGATCGCGCCGAAGAAGGACAGGATGGGTCGAAGCACGGGTCGGGGCCTTTCAGGTTACGGCCCGTCTATAGCGCCGCGCAGCCCCCCGGTCAAAGCAAGCTTGCCGCTCATCGCCGCAGCAGGCCCGCTCGCGACTGCTCGTCCCGCCACCAGCCGGTGACGGCCTCGGCCACCGCCTCGACCATGCGCGCCCGCCAGTCCGGATCGGTCAGGTTGGCCAGGTCCTGCGGGTCGGACACGAAGCCCAGCTCCAGCAGGACCGACGCAATGTCGGGCGATTTCAGCACCGAGAACGCCGCCCCCTGCACCGGCCGCCCGTGCAGCACGATCCCCCGCAGCGCCATGCGCGAGGTCAGCAGGCGCGCGAAGGCCTCGGAGCGGGGCTGGGTGTCGGTGCGGGCGAAGTCCATCAGCGCATGGGCCAGCCCGTCGTCCTGCCCGCTCAGATCCATGCCCGACAGCAGGTCGTCGCGCTGATGGCGCAGCGCCAGCTGGGCCGCGGCACGATCGTCGGCGGCGGGCGTCCAGACATAGACCGTGGCCCCCGCCGCCTGCCCCTCGGGCAGGGCATCGGCATGCAGCGACAGCAGCAGCCGCGAGCCGGAGGCCCGCGCGACTGTCATGCGATCCTCCAGCTTCACATAGCTGTCATCCTCGCGCGTCATCGCGACGGTGACGCCCCGCGCCTCCAGCGCCTGGCGCAGCTCCTGCGCAAAGCCCAGCACCAGATGCGCCTCGGTCTCGCCCCCGGCCTGCGCGCCCGGATCGAAGCCGCCATGACCGGGGTCCAGCGTCACCACCAGCCCGCCCGGCAGCGGCGCCTCGGGCAGCACGGACGGATCGGGCAGGTTGCGCAGCGCGGCCGCGGCCGACGGGCGGGGCGCGAAATCCCCGGGCGCGACCGGGTCCAGCGTGATCGACAGGCGCGCCTCGGCGCCTTGGGTGCGCATGCCCGCGCGCGCCACGCGGAAGGGTCCGGGCAGCTCGATCACCAGCCGCGACCAGCCGCCCTGCACGCCCCCCCACCGGATCGCCGGGGCCAGCGCCGCGCCGAACAGCTGCGCGGGGTCCTGGCCCGTCAGATCGACGCCCTTCAGATCGACCACCAGCCGCGCCGGCTCTCCGACCAGGAAGGCCCGCCACGGCACGGGCCGGTCCAGCGCCAGCGACAGGTCCAGCGGTTCGGGGCCGAAGACGCGCTGCCACCAGCCCTGCGGCGCGGGCGTCAGGGCCGATCCGCCAAGCGCCAGCCGCGCGGGCTCCTGCGCCAGGACCGGTCCCGCCAGCAGCAGCAGGATCAGCGCCGGAAGCCTCATCGCGCCGCCATGAAGGCCGCAAGCCGCGCCAGCCCCTCGGCGATGTCGGCGGTGGCGCGGGCATAGCTGAAGCGCAGCGTGCGCGCCCCGCGATCGGGGTCGAAATCCAGCCCCGGCGTGACCGCGACGCCCGCCTTGTCCAGGATCTCGGTCGCGAAGGACACGGAATCCTCGGTCAAGTGCGAGACGTCGGCATAGATGTAGAAGGCCCCCTCGGGCGGGGCGATGCGGTCGAAACCCGCGCGCGGCAGCCCCTCCAGCATCAGGCGGCGGTTCTCGGCATAGACGGCGCGGTTGGCCTCGGCCTCGGGGATGCAGTCCAGCGCCGCCAGCGCCGCGACCTGGCTGGCATGGGGCGGGCAGATGAACAGGTTCTGGGCCAGCCGCTCGACCGTGCGGATCATGTCCGGGGGTACGATCATCCAGCCGACCCGCCATCCGGTCATGGAAAAGTATTTGCTGAAGGAGTTTACGACCAGAACCTCATCCGTCACCTCAAGCGCGGAATGGCACCGCTCGCCATAGGATAGCCCGTGATAGATCTCGTCCGAGATGACCGCCATGCCCCGCGCGGCGGCGGCCTCGGTCAGGCCCGCCAGCTCCGGCACGGTCAGCACCGTGCCCGACGGGTTGCCGGGGGAGGCCAGGATCAGCCCCTGCGCATCGTCGGGCAAATCCTCCGGGCGCGGCTGATAGCGGTCCTCGACGCGCGTCGGGATGCCGACCGGGGTCAGCGACATCGCGCGCAGGATCTGGCGATAGCTGGGATAGCCCGGAAAGCCCATCGCCACCCGGTCGCCCGCATCGAACAGCGCGGAAAACGCCAGGATGAACGCCCCGCTGCTGCCCGGCGTCATCACGACCCGCGCGGGGTCCAGATCGACGCCGTACCAGCGGCGATAGAGTTCCGCGATCCCCTGCCGCAGCGCAGGCAGGCCCAGAGCCACGGTATAGCCCAGGGGCTGCTCCAGCGCCTGCGCCAGCGCGCGGCGCGCGCCTTCGGGGGCGGGGGTGCCGGGCTGGCCGACCTCCATGTGGATGACATGGCGACCGGCGGCCTCGGCGCGCGCGGCCGCCTCCATCACGTCCATCACGATGAACGGGTCCACCTGTCCGCGCAGGGAAGTTCTCATGGCTCGGCCTCGCTTTTTGGGCCGTGATAGCGCGGCACGGCGCCGCGCTCCAGTTCTTTACACGTCAAGGTGTCCGGGTCGCGGTTGCCTTGGGCCGCGGCCCGGTCCACTCTGCGCGCGACAGAATGCAAGGGGACCGACCCATGAGACGCCTGACCGCCGCCCTGCTGCTGGGGGCCACCCTCTCGACGCCCGCCGCGGCCTTCGACATCTCGGCTATGAGCCCCGAGGAGAAGGAGGCCTTCGGCACGGCGGTACGCGACTATCTGATGGAGAACCCCGAGGTTCTGATCGAATCGATCAACGTGCTGGAGAGCCGTCAGGCCCAGGACGCCGCCACGACCGATCTGCAGCTGGTCCAGCAGCACCAGGCCGATCTGTTCGAGGATGAGGCCAGCTGGGTCGGCGGCAACCCCGAGGGCGACCTGACCATGGTCGAGTTCATCGACTATCGCTGCGGCGTCTGCCGCCAGTTCAATCAGGAGGTCCATGACGCGGTCGAGGAAGACGGCAACATCCGCCTGATCCTGAAGGAATTTCCGATCCTGGGCGAGGACAGCGTCCGCTCCAGCCGCTTCGCCATCGCGGTGCTGCAGGAGGCGGGGCCGGAGGCCTATGCCAAGGCGCATGACGCGCTGATGGCGCTGCGCACGCCCGCCACCCCCGCCGCGCTGGAGGAGATCGCGGGCGATATCGGCATCGATGCCCCGGCCGTCATGGCGCGGATGGACAGCGACGACGTGACCGCCGTTCTGGCCGCGAACCAGGCGCTTGGGCAGGCCATGGCGATCCAGGGGACGCCGACCTTCGTGATCGGCGACCAGATGCTGCGCGGCGTCCCGCGGGCGGGCGTGGCCGAAACCATCGCCCAGATCCGCGAGACCATGTGATCAGGCCAGCGCGGTGCGGACCGCCTGATCAAGCGGCTGCGACGGCCGCCCGATCAGCCGCGACAGCGCCGCGCCGTCGCCGTCCAGCGCCCCCTGCGCGGCCGCCGCGTCAAAGCCCGCATAGGCCTGTGCCAGCGGTTCGGGCATGACCTGCGCCAGGATCGCGGCGTAGTCGGCCTCGGGCAGATCGACATAGGGGATGTCGCGCCCGGTCTGGCGGCTGATTTCCTGCGCCAGCTCGGCCAGGGTCCAGGCGGGGCTGCCCGCCAGCTCATAGGTCCGGCGGTCATGGCCCGCGCCGGTCAGCACCGCGACCGCCGCGTCGGCGTAATCGGCCCGCGCGGCCGAGGCGATGCGCCCCTGCCCCGCCGATCCGACCAGCGCGCCGTGCTCCAGCGCCGCCGGAATGCCCGCCAGGTAGTTCTCATGATACCAGCCGTTGCGCAGGATGGTCCCGCTCAGGCCCGAGGCCGCCAGCATCGCCTCGGTCCGGCGGTGTTCCTCGGCCAAGGACAGGATCGAGCGGTCGGCATGCAGCACGCTGGTATAGACCACGCGCCGCACCCCGGCCGCGACGGCGGCGTCGATCACGGCCCGGTGCTGCTCCACGCGGCGGCCGATCTCGCTGCCCGAGATCAGTAGCAGGCTGTCGATGCCCGCCAGCGCCGGGACCAGCGTCTCGGGGCGGTCATAGTCGAACAGGCGCTGATCGGGGCCGGGCCTGCGCGCGAGGCCGATGGCGGGTTGGCCCTGGGCGGCCAGGCGGTCCAGGACAAGGCGGCCCAGCTGGCCTGTGGCGCCGGTGATGGCAAGGGTCATCGGATGCTCCGTCATTGGGGTCTTGTCCGATATGGCGCATCCGCTTACTTTCCGTAAGTACGCACAGAAAGGTAAGTATGCGATGCCTGACAGCCTGACCGACCACCTGCGGCGCGGTGACCTTTTGGCGCCGCAATGCCCGTCGCGCGCGGTGCTGCGCGCGATCACCAGCCAATGGGGCGTCCTGGTGCTGATGGTGCTGCGCGACGGCACGCTGCGCTTCAGCGCGCTGCGCCGCCGCGTGGGCGGCGTCAGCGAGCGGATGCTGGCCGAGACACTGAAGCGGCTGGAGGCGCATGGGCTGGTGCTGCGCGTGGCCTATCCGGTCGTGCCGCCGCAGACGGAATATTCGCTGACGCCCCTGGGACAGGAGGCCGCCGCCCATGTCGCGGCGCTGGCCGATTGGGTCGAGGTCACCTTGCCCGCGCTGCGGCCCGATCAGTCGGCAGAGCTGCGGGCGTAGACATCCTCGTAGCGGATGATGTCATCCTCGCCCAGATAGCTGCCGGTCTGAACCTCGATCAGGACCATCGGCACCTTGCCCGGATTCTCCATCCGGTGGACAGCGCCCAGGGGGACATAGATCGACTGGTTCTCGGTCACCAGGGTCACGCGGTCGTCGACCGTCACCCGCGCGGTGCCCGACACCACGATCCAATGCTCCGACCGATGCACATGGCTCTGCAGCGACAGGGCGGCACCGGGTTTCACCACGATGCGCTTGACCTGGAAGCGGTCGGCCAGAGCCAGCGTCTCGAACCAGCCCCAGGGGCGGTGGTCGCGGGGAAAGGCCTCGGCCTGCTTGGCCTTGCGCGTCTTGAGGGCCGAGACCGCCAGCCGCACGTCCTGCGCCCGGCCCCGGTCCGCGACCAGCACCGCATCCGAGGTCGCGACCACCATCACGTCGGTCAGGCCGATGCCCACCACCTCGACCTCGTCGCTGTCCGAGCGCAGCAGCACGTCGCGGCAGTCGATCGCGGTCGAGCGCGCATCCGTCACCACGCCCTGATCCGAAGGCGTCTGGCCCAAAGCCTCGCGCCAGACCGCATCCCAGCCCCCCAGATCGGACCAGCGCCCCGAGAAGCGCACGACCGTCAGGTTAGACGCCTTCTCCATCACCGCATAGTCGATCGACTGATCCTCGGCCTCGGCCCATGGGGCGCGGGCCAGGCGCAGGAAGCCCAGATCGGTCTGCGCCTCATCGACGGCGCGGCCGACCGGGTCCAGATAGGCCGGCGCGTGGTCGCGGAAGGCCTGGATCATCACGTCGGCGCGGAAGAGGAAGATGCCCGCGTTCCACAGGTAATTGCCCGCGGCCAGCATCTGGGCGGCGCTGTCGGCATCGGGCTTCTCGACGAAGCGCGCCAGGGGCTGCGGCCCGTCGCCCTGCCCCGCCAGCTCCAGGTAGCCGTAGCCGGTCTCGGGGCGGTCGGGGGTGATGCCGAAGGTCACGATGCGCCCCTGCGCCGCGGCCTCGGCCCCCTGGGCCACGGCTGCGGCAAAGGCCGCGCGGTCGGGGATGACATGATCGGAGGGCGCGACCAGCAGCAGCGCCTGCGGATCGTCCGCCGCGGCCATCAGCGCCGCCGCCAGGATGGCGGGCGCGGTGTTGCGGCCCGACGGCTCGATCACGATGCGGCCGGGCGCGATGCCCGCCTGCTCCAGCTGTTCGGCCACGATGAAGCGGAAGTCGGAATTGGTCATCACCATCGGCGCGGCGAAGCCCTCGCCCGACAGGCGCCGGGCCGAGGCCTGGAACAGCGTCTCGTCGCCCGTCAGGGCCGCGAACTGCTTGGGAAAGCTCTTGCGCGACACGGGCCACAGCCGCGTGCCCGAACCGCCCGCCATCAGCACCGGAATGATCGTCATGCAATACCCCCCGGGGCCTGCCGGCCCGCGCAACCTGTCCAAAACCGCCGGTGGCCCCCGTCGGGGCCGGACCATCCTTCAGACGTAACCCGCAAATGGAACGATATCCACATGATGTTGCAGAAAACTCGTCCGAAAGCCGGGGGTCCTGTGGCGCGCGGATCACCCCGCGCCGCGGGGGGCCGTCAGCCGCCGCAGCCGTCGCAGCGCGGGCTGGTGGCATCGCGGCGGATCGTGTGGCGGCCGCAGGCGGTGCAGGGATCGCCCTCGTATCCCGCCATGCGCGCCCTGGTGCGCGCATCCAGCACCGGCATGGTCGCGGTGGCCAGCGCCGCGCTGCCCATCAGGACCTGCGGCACCCGCTGGCGCAGATAGCCCGCGCTGCTGATCCGCTTGAGCAGGGTCAGCGACTTCAGCTCGGCCGGGGCGACGGGTCGGCCTTCGTTCCGGCCGCCGCCCAGATCGTCGAAGCGCGCGCCCTCGGGCGCGATCTGGGCCAGATCGGTGCGGTCCAGATAGCTGACGGCCAGCTCGCGGAACACATAATCCAGGATCGAGGTCGCGGCGGTGATGCTGTCATTGCCCTGCACGGCGCCCGCCGGTTCGAAGCGGGTGAAGGTGAAGGCGTCCACGAACTCCTCCAGCGGCACGCCGTATTGCAGGCCCACCGACACGGCGATGGCGAAGTTGTTCATCATCGCCCGAAAGCCCGCGCCCTCCTTGTGCATGTCGATGAAGATCTCTCCCAGACCGCCATCGTCATATTCGCCGGTGCGCAGATAGACCTTGTGCCCGCCGACGACGGCCTTCTGGGTGTATCCCTTGCGGCGCTGCGGCAGCCGTTCGCGGTGGCGGCGCGCGGCCTCGCGGATGACGACCTTCTCGGCCAGCACGCGCGCCCGCTCATGGGTCGAGCCATGGGCCAGCGCCTCCTCGGCGGCCTCGTCATCGTCGATCAGCGCATCGACCAGCGGCTGGCTCAGCCGCGCGCCGTCGCGGTGCAGCGTGCTGGCCTTGAGGCCCAGATCATGCGCCAGCGCATGCGCCGCCAGCAGGTCCGCGATGTCGGCATCCGCGCTCAGCGCGACCGTCCGGCCGATCCCGCCGGAGACGAAAGCCTGCGCCGCCGCCGCCATCCGGATGCGGCTCTCGACCGACAGGGCGCGCGTGCCGGTCCGGCCGCAGGGCGTGGCGCAGTCGAAGACCGGCAGATGCGCCTGCCGCAGCAGCGGCGCGCCCTCCAGCGTCATCGTCCCGCAGACATGGTCGTTGGCCGCATCGACCTGCGCCGGCATGAAGCCCAGATGGCACAGCAGATCGAAGCCCGGATCGGCCAGCCGCTCCGCCGGGATGCCCAGGGTGCGGCGGCAGAAATCCTCGCCGAGCGTCCATTGGTTGAAGACGAAGCGGATGTCGAAGGCCTCCGGCAGGGCGGCCTCGATCGCGGCGATCTCGGCCGGGCCGAAGCCGTGACCGGCCAGCGACGCGTGGTTGATGCCGGGGCATCCGGCCAGCGTCGCATGGCCCACCGCATGGGCCACGATCCGGGCGATCTGGCCGGGGGCATAGCCCAGCCTGTCCAGCGCCGCAGGGACCAGGCGGTTGATCGCCTTGGCGGGGGCGCCATCGGCCCCGGCCCGGAACGTGACCAGCGCGACGCCCGGCTCGATGCCCGGCGCGTCGCAATCCAGGATCAGGCCCACCGGACCGGCGGGCGCGATGGCGGTGGTCTGCGCGTTGCGGAAGCCATGCGCACGGCCCAGGGTCAGCGCCTCGTCCCAGGCCGCGCGGGCCAGATCGACCAGACCCGCATCGGGGCAGTTCGCGGCATCCAGCGGCATGGGGGCATTGGCCACGCCCGCGCAGGGCTGCCCGTGGGCCAGGGCGCGGTGGTTGGCGATCACGTGCAGCATCGCATCAGCGTTGCGGGCATGGCCGGGAAAGGCGCCCAGATCCGCGGCCATCCGCGCGCTGGTCGCATAGGCGGTGCCGGTCATGATCGCGGTCAGCGCCGCGCAGACCGCGCGGCCCGCATCGCTGTCATAGCCGAGGCCCATCGCCATCAGCAGGCCGGCCAGATTGGCATGGCCCAGCCCCACCGGGCGGAAATCGTGGCTGCGCTGCGCGGTCGCGCGGTCAGGAAAGCCCGCCATCAGCACGCCGATCTCCAACGTCAGCGTCCAGAGGCGCGCGGCATGCGCGAAGCCCCCGGCATCGAAACGCCCGTCCCGCCAGAAGGCCATGAGGTTCAGCGTGGCCAGGGGCGCGGCCGTGTCCTCCAGGAACAGGCAGGCGCCTGAGGCGTCCGACGCGCGGATCGGCCCGTCCTGCGGGCAGGTGTGCCAGGCGTCGATCGTGTCGGCGAACTGCACGCCCGGATCGGCGCTGGCCCAGCCCGCATGGCCGATCCGGTCCCACAGATCGCGCGCCGGGACGGTCTGCGCGACGCGGGCGTCGGTGCGGCGGATCAGCGCCCAGGGGCCGTCCTCGCGCACCGCGCGAAGGAAGGCGTCCGTCACCCGGACCGTGGTGGCCGTGTGCTGGCCCGAGACCGTCGCATAGGCCTCGGAATCCCAATCGGGGTCGAAGGTCGGGAATTCGATGCTGTCGAAGCCCTGTCGCGCGTAATGCAGCACGCGCTGCACGCAGGCATCGGGGATCATCGCGCGCCGGGCGCTGCGGATCGCGGTCCGCAGGGCGGGGTTGGCCGCGGGGTCCGTCTCTCCGCCACCGGCGCGGATGGCGGCGAAGACGCCGTTCAGCTCGCGTTCGTGCAGCTTCGATCCGGCGACCAGGGCCGCGACCTTCTGCTCCTCGAGGACCTTCCAGGTCACGAAGGCCTCGATCTCGGGATGGTCGATGTCGCAGGCGACCATCCGGTCGCGGCGACGGGTCGCGCCGCCCGCCCGGAACGCGCCCGCGGCGCGGTCGCCGATGCGCAGCGCCTCCATCAGACCGGCCGAGATGCCGCCGCCGGGCAGCGGCTCGCCCGCCGCGGGCAGGCCGCCTACATCGGTGCCGATGGCGGTCGCGGACAGGGACGCCTCGCGGCTCCACAGCGCCATGATGGCGGCCGCATCGCCCCGACCGCCCGCGGCCGAGCGGATGACGCCCGACGGGATCAGCGGCTGTTCATACCCTCCCGTGACGGCCTCCAGCCGGCCCGTGCGGTGATCGACGCGGAACGCCTCCGGCCCCGACCCGTCGATGCCATAGGCCCAGTGCAGGCCGACCGCGACCCATTGCGGCAGATCGGGCGCGCCCATCTGGCGGGCCAGCATGTGGCGCATCTCGTCGCGATAGGCGCGGGCGTCGTCCTCGGTCGCGAAGCAGCCGCCCTTCCAGCCCCAATAGGTCCAGGCCCCCGCCATGCGGTCGAAGACCTGCCGGGCGCTGGTCTCGGGGCCGAAGCGCTCCTCCTCGGGCAGCGCGGCCATGGCGGTCGTGTCGGCCTCGCGGCGCCACAGGAAGGCCGGGACGTCCGCCTCCGGGACGGGCCTCAGGCGGGCGGGAACGCCGTCGCGGCACAGGCAGGCCTGCGCCAGGGCATCCCCCGCGACCGGGCTCCAGCCGCGCGGCCGCTCCACGGCGACATCGCCGGTCGGCAGGTCGGGATCGACGCAGGCGCCGCCGCTGCGGGTGAAGGCGATGCCGCCATAGGCCCCGCCCCGCGGGGTGGTAAAGCGCCGTTCGATCCTCATCCCTGCCCCGTCCTTTCGATCCCCCGCGCGCATCCGCGACCGGCCCCCGAATTGGGGGCGCAGGCGGGCGTACCGCCCGTCGGATCGGGGATGCGGCGATGGTCCTCACGGAGGGCCCCACGGGGCCCGCCCTATCCAATGCCATCATGGCCGTCGGAGCCAAGGTGACGTCCGCCCACGGGGCTTTCAACCGGGAAATTTGCAGCGTCCACAGGGGTTTGCCGTTGACAGGCCGCCCGGATGCCCGCGCGCCGGATTCGCGCACAGACACCCCGCCCGACCCCCGGCACGACGCGGATTGTCCTGCGGATCGAAGGGCTTGCAGGAACCGCCCCACATTCTGTCCACAGGCTTATCCGACCGCCATCCCCAGGCCGGTGCCGATCGGCCACGCATGCGCGAAATTCAGCGCGTCGGGATGATGATGCCGCTTTCGGTGACGATCATGTCCAGCGGCTGATCCAGCGGCTCGGCCGGGATATGGTCCAGCCGCTGACAGTCGAAGGCCAGGCCGACCGCCGTGACGGGGCCGGATTTCCTCAGCAATTCCAAGGTCCTGTCATAGAACCCGCCGCCATAGCCGAGCCGGTTTCCGCGCCCGTCGAACCCCGCCAGCGGCACGATCAGCACATCCGGCACCAGGGTCTCCGCCGATTCGGGCGGATGGGCGGTGCCGAAGGCTCCCGGCTCCAGCGGGCCCCCCTGCCAGCGGCGGAAGACCAGCGGCCGGCCGCGTCCCGTGACCACCGGCAGGACCAGCGGCCCGCGATGGGCGGCCATGGCGGGGCGGGGATCGGCCTCGTCCCGGATCGGCCAGTAGCCGGCCAGCACCGCCCCCGCGAAGGGCGCCAGCGCCGCGATCAGCGCGCGGTCCAGCGCGGACGCGTCTCCCCCGGCGGCCCGCGCGGCCAGGGCCTGCGCGCGCAGCTCCGCCTTGCCCGTCACAGCAGGACCAGCGTCGCCAGGCCCAGAAAGGCCAGAAATCCGATCACGTCGGTCATCATCGTGACGAAGGTCCCCGAGGCCAGCGCCGGATCGGCGCCCAGCTTGTTCAGGCCCAGGGGGATCAGGATGCCCGCCAGCGCCGCGACCAGCAGGTTGATGACCATGGCCGACCCGATGACCGCCGCCAGACCCGGATCGCGGAACCAGGCCCAGGTGATCGCCGCCATGATGATGCCGAAGATCACCCCGTTGGTCAGCCCCACGATGACCTCGCGGCGCACGACGCGCAGGGCGTTGGCGCGCGACAGATCGCGCGTGGCCAGGCCGCGCACCGCGACGGTGAGGGTCTGCGTGCCCGCATTGCCGCCCATGGAGGCCACGATGGGCATCAGCACCGCCAGCGCCACCAGCTGCGCGATGGCGCCTTCGAACACCGCGATGACCGAGGCGGCGGCCAGCGCGGTCACGATGTTCGTGGCCAGCCACGGCACGCGCTGGCGCACCGTCTGCAGCACGCTGTCCGAGATGTTGGAATCGTCGCCCACCCCGGCCAGGCGCAGGATGTCCTCCTCATGCTCGTCATCCAGGACGGACATGGCGTCGTCGATGGTGATGACGCCGACCAGCCGGTCGTCGCGGTCCACCACCGGGGCCGAGATCAGGTGATACTGGTTGAAGACATAGGCGACCTCGGCCTCCTCGGCGAAGGCGCTGATGGTGCGGAAGCTGTCCTCGGCCAGCTCGCGCAGGGGCGCGTCGCGGCGCGAGGCCAGCAGGCGGCCCAAGGTGACGTAGCCCACCGGGTGGCGGCGCGGATCGACCAGCACGACGTGATAGAACTGCTCGGGCAGCCAGTCCTCGGAGCGGATGAAGTCGATGGCCTCGGCCACGGTCCAGTGCTCGGGCGCGGTCACGACCTCGGACTGCATCAGGCGCCCGGCCGAATATTCGGGATAGGCCAGCGACTGCTGCACCGCCATGCGGTCGCCCGCATCCAGCGCGGCCAGGATCTCGTCGCGTTCGGGCGCGTCTAAGTCCTCGACCAGGTCGACGACATCGTCGCTGTCCATCTCGCGCACGGCCTCGGCCAGGACGGCGCGGGGCAGCTGCTCCAGCACCTCCTCGCGGATGGATTCGTCGATCTCGGACAGGATCTCGCCGTCGATGCCGTCGGCATAGAGCTCCAGGAACTGCCGCCGCTCGGCCGGGGTCATGCGCTCGATCAGGTCGGCGATGTCGGCGGCGTGCATCGGCTCCAGCGCCGCCTCCAGCGCGGCGGGGTCGGCGGCGGCGATGGCCTCGTCCACGCGCGCCATCAGGTCGTCATGCGGATCGGGCCGGGTGTCGCGGTCGTCTTCGGCCATGGGAGGTCCCTTCTGTCAGGCGTCGGGGTCGCTGCGGCTCAGCCGCGGAGGAGGTCCAGGGCCGCGCGGTGCAGCGCCGGGGTCGCGGCGGCGATGACGCGACCGCCCTCATGGGCCGGGCCGCCCTGCCAGTCGGTGACGATCCCGCCCGCCGCCTGCACGACCGCCAGCGGCCCCGCGATGTCATAGGATTGCAGCCCCGCCTCGATCACCAGATCGACCTGCCCCAAGGCCAGCAACGCATAGGCGTAGCAGTCCAGGCCGTATCGCGTCAGCCGCACCTGGCCCGCCACGCGGCGGAACGCCTGCGCCTCCTCGGGGGTGCCGATCTCGGGGAAGGTGGTCAGCAGCGTCGCGGCAGCAAGCGTGTCGCAGTCGCGCACCCGCAGCGGCCGGTCGCGGCCGCCATGCGACAGCTGGGCGCGGCCCAGCCCGCCCTCGAACCGTTCGGTGGTAAAGGGCTGGTCGATCAGCCCGTAGACGACGCCCTCGGCGTCCGTGACCCCGATCAGCACGCCCCAGCTGGCCGCGCCGCACAGAAAGGCGCGCGTGCCGTCGATCGGGTCCAGCACCCAGGTCAGCCCGGTCGTGCCGGGCTGCGCGCCGTATTCCTCGCCCAGGATGGCGTCGTCGGGCCGTTCGCGCGCCAGGACGGCGCGCATGGCGCGTTCGGCCTCGCGGTCGGCCTGGGTCACCGGGTCGAAATCGGCGGGGCGCTTGTTGTCGGCCGCCAGATCCGCGTGGCGGAACCATGGCAGGATCGCCTGTCGCGCGGCGTCGGCCATCAGATGGGCGGTGCGGATGATCTGGTCTGCGTGCTGCATGCGGCCCCCCTGTCGCGTCGCGCCCGGTGTAACCCGTCGCCGGCCGGGGGGCCAGCACTCAAAGGAGGTCGTCGCCCGGCGGTCACACGGCGCGGGGCGACGGCGGTGTCAGGCGCCTTCTGGCGCGCGGGACGCTCAGGCCGCGTCGGAGAGGACGCGGGCCAGTTCGAAGATCTGGCGGCGCTGCGCCTCGGGCATGGCGTAATACGCGCGGACCAGCTGCAGCGCCTCCTTGTCGGCGAAGATGTCGCCCTCGACGACGCCCGGCACCTCGGCATCCGACAGCCCCTCGAAGAAGAAGCTGACCGGCACGTCGACGGCGCGGGCGATGTCCCACAGACGCGAGGCCGAGACGCGGTTCATCCCGGTCTCGTACTTCTGGATCTGCTGAAACTTGATGCCGACCTTGTCGGCCAGCTGCTGTTGGGTCATGCCGATCATCCAACGGCGATGGCGGATACGTTTACCAACGTGAACATCTACACTGTGCTTCATTGCCCAACCTCTTGCAATCTCAGGATGCTCTAGCCCGGAAAGGCACAATTTTCGAGTGTCAAGTTGGTTAAGGGGCCCGTTCCTGCCCAAAAAGACAGGTCCGCGCGACCGTCCGGGCGGTGTTTCACCCGCACGTTGACTTGGCCCGTCCAGATGCGAACCTGACGCCCTCATGTTCGCCGCCCCCCGAGGAGCCAGATGATTCGCACCGCCGTCATATCCGCCTTGGGCGAGGACCCCGTGATCGAGGACCGCGTCCCGCCCCGTCCGGCCCGCGACCAGGCCCTGGTCCGGATCGAGGCGGCGGCGCTGAATTTCGCGGATCTGCTCAAGGCGCAGGGCCGCTATCAGGAACCGGCCGAGCCGCCCTTCGTGCCGGGCTTGGAGGGGGCGGGCACGGTGATCGAGGCGCCCGCCGGTTCGGGCCTCGCGCCCGGGATGCGGGTCGCGGTCTCGGCGCCGGGCACGATGACGCAGGTCATGGCAGTCGATTGCGACGCCCTGCTGCCCATTCCGGATGCCATGGACATGCCGCAGGCCGCGGGCTTTCAGGTGGCTTATGGGACAAGTCATCTGGCGCTGTCAGGACGCGGGGGCCTGCAACCGGGAGATGCGCTGGTCGTTCTGGGCGCCGCCGGCGGGGTGGGCCTGACCGCGGTCCAGATCGGGGCCGCAATGGGCGCGCGCGTGATCGGCGTGGCGCGGGGCGCCGAGAAATGCGCGGCCGTGCGACGCGCCGGCGCCCAGGACGCGATCGACAGCGACGCCTGTGTCGATCTGCGCGGCGCGCTGCGCGATCTGGGCGGGGCCGACGTGGTCTATGACCCGGTCGGCGCCGAACCCGGAGAGGCCGCGTTCCGCGCCCTGCGCCCGGGCGGGCGGTTCCTGTCGATCGGTTTCGCCGGCGGGCGGCCCCCGGCGCTGCCGCTGAACCACGCGCTGGTCAAGAACATCGCCATTCACGGCTTCTACTGGGGCGGCTACCGCCGGCTGGACCCGCAGGCCCTGCGCGCCAGCATGCAGGCGCTGTTCGCCCTGTTCGAGCGCGGCCTGCTGGACCCGGTCGCGGGCGACGTCCTGCCGCTGGAACGGCTGGCCGAGGGCTTTGCCCTGCTGCGCGACCGGCGCAGCATCGGCAAGGTGATCATCACCCTGTGAGCACAGGTCCGCACCGGCCCGGGCCGGTGGCTGCGGCATTGAAAAATGTGGCGATACAACCGATATTGTGCCCAAGCCGGACCCCGTCCGGCACGCCTTTCAAGGGAGAGTTCGATGGCAGATTACAACACATACCGCACCGCGCAGGGCGTGGGCCAGCGCCAGGCGGTGGTGGACCAGGGCCTGCGGGCCTACATGAACAAGGTTTATGGGCTGATGGCGGTCGGCATGGGTGTGACCGCCGTCGCGGCCTATGGCATCGCGACCGCCGCGGTCACCCCCACGGGCGAGCTGACGGGTCTGGGCGCCGCGATCTACACCTCGCCGCTGCGGTGGGTGATCATGTTCGCGCCGCTGCTGATGGTCTTCGCCTTCGGCGCCGCGCTGAACCGCCTGTCGGTGGGTGCCGCGACCGGCGTCTTCTACGCCTTCGCGGCGCTGATGGGGCTGTCGATCAGCTCGATCTTCCTCGTCTACACCTCGGTGTCGATCGTGCAGACCTTCCTGGTGACGGCCATCGCCTTCGCGGGCCTGTCGCTCTGGGGCTACACCACGAAGAAGGACCTGTCGGGCTGGGGCACCTTCCTGCTGATGGGCCTGATCGGCCTGATCGTGGCCTCGATCGTGAACATCTTCATCGCCTCCTCGGCCATGCAGTTCGCGATCTCGGTCATCGGCGTGCTGATCTTCGCGGGCCTGACCGCCTATGACACGCAGAACATCAAGAACACCTACCTGCAGATGCAGGGTGCGGGTTCGGATTTCCTGGGCAAGTCCGCCATCATGGGCGCACTGAAGCTGTATCTGGACTTCCTGAACCTGTTCATGTTCCTGCTGTCCTTCATGGGCAACCGCGAGTAAGCGCAGCTCCCACGCGATACCAGAAAGGCCCCCGATCGGGGGCCTTTTCCTTTTGCGCGGGTCCTTCGGGTCAGGCGGCCTGACGGACCGTCAGGGCCGAGGCCGCCTCGGCCGCGATCTCGAAGCTGCGCAGGCGCTTGGCATGGTCGTGGACCTGTCCGGTCAGGATGATCTCGTCCGGGCGGTGGGTCTCGACCAGGGCCGCCAGCTGATCCTGCACCTGCGCGCGGTCGCCCACGGCGCTGATGCGCAGCGCCCCGTCCACCGCGCGGCGCATCTGGGCGCCGATCTCGGCGTCGATGTCGCGGACCGGGCGCGGCAGCTTGCCGGGCTGACCGGTGCGCAGCCGCGCGAAGGCCAGCTGCATCGTGGTGCGCAGATAGGCGGCCTCGCCGGCATCATCGGCGGCAAAGACGTTGGCCGCCAGGATCGCGTGGGGCCGCTGACCCCAGGGCGAGGGCCGGAAGCGGTCGCGATAGATGGCCATCGCCTGTTCCAGATGATCCGGCGCGAAATGGCTGGCAAAGGCGAAGGGCAGACCCAGATGCGCCGCCAGCTGCGCGCCGAAGAGGCTGCTGCCCAGGATATAGACCGGCACGCCCGTCCCCTCGCCCGGCAGGGCGCGGACCGGGGCGTCGGGGCGTTCGGGGCCCAGATAGTCCAGCAGCTCGACCACGTCCTGCGGGAAGCTGTCGGCCATGGGGTCGCGGCGCAGGGCGCGGATCACCGCGCCGTCCCCGCCGGGCGCGCGACCCAGGCCCAGGTCGATGCGGTCGGGAAAGGCCGTGGCCAGCGTGCCGAAGGCCTCGGCCACGGTCAGCGGCGCGTGGTTCGGCAGCATGATGCCGCCCGCCCCCACGCGGATGGTGCGCGTCGCCTGCGCGATCAGCCCGATCAGCACGGCGGTGGCGGAGCTGGCGATGCCGGGCATGTTGTGATGCTCGGCCAGCCAGAAGCGGTGATAGCCCCAGCCCTCGGCGCGCTGCGCCAGATCGATGCTGTTGCGGATCGCATCCTGCGCCGACGACCCCTCGGGGACCGGCGACAGGTCGAGAACGGAATAGGGAAGATGCTGTGTCATCCCACCGATCTAGGATTGGTTGCGCATAATGCAATGTCGCACACCGCCCGACCGCGCGAAATTCGCGGCCGGGCGGTGCGGATCAGGCCATTTTGCGCAGATAGGTCCAGGTCGGCACGCGGCTGCCGCGCGCGACCGACCAGCTCTCGGCATCGCCCAGATAGACGAAGCCGCAATTGGTCAGCACGCGCGCCGATCCGGGATTGTCCTGGAACGCCTCAGCGAACAGGGTCCGGGCGCCATGCGGATTGGCCGCGACCAGCGCCGCGACGGCCTCGGTGGCGAAACCCGTGTTCCAGAAGCCGGCACCGATCCAGAAACCCAGCTCGGACTGCGACCCCTCCATCCGGGTCAGCGACACCACGCCCAGCAATTCGGACAGGTTCTGCTCGCTGCCGTCGATGGCCCAGACATCCTCGGTCCGGTCGGCGGCCAGGGCGCGGGCGACGAAGCTGTCCGACGCACCGGGCGGCAGCGGATGCGGGATGGCGCGCGTGCCCTCGGCCACGCGTCGGTCGGCGGTGTAATGGGCGATCATCCCGGCATCGGAGGCGCGCAGCGGGCGCAGCGTGAACCGCTCGGTCGCGATCACGGGCTGGCCGGGCGCGGCGCCCGGAACGGCGGACAGGTCGTCCAGACGACTTCCCTCCCGCAGGGGTGCAGACATCACCATGTTTCCTCCCCAAGAAACTGTAAAGAATTGAGACGACAAAACGGTTTGGGGGACCGGCTTGCGCCGATCCCCCCTTAGCATCTGAATATTACGCTAAGGTTACTCGGCTGCTTCCAGCTCGGCGGGGACGATCGAAACGAAGGTCCGGCCCTTCAGGCCCTTCTTGAAGCTCACATGACCGTCGGTCAGCGCGAACAAGGTGTGATCCTTGCCCATGCCGACGTTCACGCCCGGCCACCAGGTGGTGCCGCGCTGACGTGCGATGATGTTGCCCGCGATGGCGGCCTGGCCGCCGAACAGCTTGACGCCAAGACGGCGACCGGCGCTGTCGCGACCGTTGCGGGAGGAACCGCCTGCTTTCTTATGTGCCATGGGTCGTTCTCCTTAGGCTTCAGCGGCGTCTTTGGCCGGTTTCTTGGTCTTGGCGGGCGCCTCGGCGGCCTCGACCTTGGTGCGGGCGCCGACGGCGGCCTTGACGCCGGTCTTGTCCGCGCCCTTGTCCAGCACGTCCGTGACGCGCAGCAGGGTCAGCTGCTGGCGATGGCCGCGGGTCCGCTGCGAGCTGTGCTTGCGGCGGCGCTTGACATAGGTGATGACCTTGTCGGCCTTGATCTGCTCGATCACGGTGGCCTGCACGCAGGCACCGGCGACCAGGGGCGCACCCAGGGTCGAGCCGACCATCAGAACGTCGTTGAACTGGACAGTGTCGCCAGCCGCGGCATTCAGCTTTTCAACGCGCAGGACGTCACCCGCCTGCACCTTATACTGCTTGCCGCCAGTTTTCAGAACCGCGAACATCGCTTTCTTCCTTCATCACCGCGTCCTGCGGCCCCGACAGTGTCGGCGTTGGGGGGCAGACCCCGCCTTCGGACGGCGCACCCTGTTGCGGGTGTCGTTAAAATCAAGAGACCGGCCAAGGGCGCACAGCCCTGCCGGTCGGCGTCAGATGCCCGATCCGCCCCACGATGTCAAGCCTGTCCTGCCGGCCTGTCCTGCCGGGCGGAACCCGGGCGCGGATCGCGGGCTTGTGTCCCTGCGCCCCGACGGACCGGAACCCACGATGAAACGCTTCTCCTGCCCGCATTGCGGCACCCGCGCCTATTTCCACAACCTGCTCTGCCTGTGCGGCGAGGATCTGACCTACGATCCCGGCGCCCGCCGCATGGTGGCCGAGGCCGCGCCCTGCGCGAACCGCGACAGCCTGGCCTGCAACTGGTCCGCGCATCGCGACGGCGCGCTGTGTCAGTCCTGCGCCATGTCGCGGGTCGTCCCGGTCCTGAACGTCGGCGACAACCATCGCCTTCTGGCCAGCGCCGAGCGGGCCAAGCGGTGGGTTCTGGCCAACCTGGCCGAATGGGACTGGTTCACCGATGCCGATCCGGGTCGGCGCCCGCGCTTCCTGATGCTGTCGGAGCATACCGGCGGGCGCGACCAGCAGATCACGATGGGCCATGCCGACGGAGAGATCACCATCAACGTCACCGAGGCGGACGAGCTGATCCGCCTGAAGCGGCAGCTGAAGCTGGGCGAGCAGTATCGATCGATGGTCGGCCATTTCCGCCACGAGATCGCGCATTTCCTGTTCGACCGGCTGAAGGTCCTGCCCGACTTCCTGCCGGCCTTCCGGGCGATGTTCGGCGACGAGCGCGCCGATTACGGGGCCGCGCTGAAGGCGCATTACGCCGATCCCCGCGACCCCGGCGAGGATTACATCACCAGCTATGCGACCTCGCACCCGCATGAGGACTGGGCCGAGACGGTGGCCCATCTGCTGCACCTGACGGATGTGGCCGACAGCTTCTGCAGCACGCATCTGGCCATGCCGGGCGTGCCCGACGACTATCACCCCTATGCCGAGACCGATGCCTATCGCCTGCTGACCATCGCGGCCGAGATCACCATCGCGGTCAACGACATCAACCGCGCGCTGGACAACTCGGACCTCTATCCCTTCGTGCTGACCGTGCCGGTGCGCCACAAGATCGCCTTCGCCCATGGCTGGCTGCAGGGGCATCTGGCGCGCAGCGACGGAAAGGCCGCCTAGACGGCGGCCTTCTCCTCCAGCGTCAGCCATTCCTCCTCGGCATCGGCCAGGGCGGCCTGACGCTCGGACAGGGCCAGGCTGGCCTTCTCGAACTTGGCGGGCGCGGTCGTGAACAGGTCCGGGTCGGACATGAACTCCGACAGCTTGGCGATCTCGGCCTCCAGCTTCGCGATGAGGCCCGGCAGCGCCTCCAGCCGGTGCCGCTCGGTGAAGGTCAGACCGTCGCGCGCGGCGACCTTGGGCTTCTCCGCGACGGGCGCCGCCTTGGCCACCGCCACCGGCTCCTCGACCGCGGTCTCTCCGCGCTGCGCCTGATAGTCGCTCCACCCGCCCGCATAGACGGTCGCGCGACCGTCGCCCTCCATCGCGACCGTGGTGTCGGCCACCCGGTCGATGAAGTCGCGGTCGTGGCTGACCAGCAGCACCGTGCCGTCGTAATCGCCCAGCAGGTCCTGCAGCAGGTCCAGCGTCTCGACGTCCAGATCGTTGGTCGGTTCGTCCATGACCAGCAGGTTCGAAGGCCGCGCCATCAGCCGCGCCAGCAGCAGACGCGCCTTCTCGCCGCCCGACAGGCTGCGCACGGGCGCGCGGGCTTGGGCGTCGTCGAACAGGAAATCCTTGAGGTAAGCCACGACATGCTTGGGCTGGCCCCGCACCATCACCTGATCGGCGCGGCCCGAGACGCGCATCTCCGGATCGCCCGTCAGCGATTCCCACAGCGTCTGGTCGGGGTTCAGCGCCGCGCGGGCCTGGTCGAACACCGCGATCTCCAGGTTGGTGCCCATCGTGATGGTGCCCTGGTCGGGGGCGATCTCTCCGGTCAGCATCTTGATCAGCGTGGTCTTGCCCGCGCCGTTCGGCCCGACGAAGGCGATCCGGTCGCCACGCTGGATGCGCAGGTCGAAGGGCCGCAGGATGGTCTTGTCGCCGAAGGCCTTGGCGATGCCGGTGGCCTCGACGACCTTCTTGCCGCTGGTGGTGCCGCTGTCGAACGCCATCGCGGCGGTGCCCTGACGGCGGATCTGGCTGCTGCGCTCGGCCCGCAGGGCGGCCAGCGCGCGGACGCGGCCCTGGTTGCGTTTGCGGCGGGCGCTGATGCCCTCGACCGCCCATTTGGCCTCGGCCTTGATCTTGCGGTCCAGCTTGTGGCGGGCGTCATCCTCGGCCGCCCAGGTGGCCTCGCGCCAATCCTCGAACCCCTCGAAGCCCCGCTCCTGCCGGCGGACCTGGCCGCGGTCGATCCACAGCGTCGCCTTGGTCAGGCGGCGCAGGAAGGCGCGGTCGTGGCTGATCAGCACGAAGCCCGCACGGGTCTGGGACAGGTGGTCCTCCAGCCAGCCGATGGCCTCGATGTCCAGGTGGTTGGTCGGCTCGTCCAGCAGCATCAGCTCGGGCGCCTGCGCCAGCAGGCGGGCCAGCGCCGCGCGGCGACGCTCGCCGCCCGATGCGGTGGCCACGGGGCGGTGGGGGTCGAACTTCAGCCCCTCGGCGGCCATGTCGACGCGGTAATCCTCGCCCGGCTCCAGCCCGTCACGGGCGAAATCGCCAAGCGTCTCGAAGCCGGACAGGTCGGGGTCCTGCTCCATGTAGCCGGTCGAGACGCCGGCGGCCAGGACCAGCTCGCCCCGGTCGGGTTCCACGAATCCGGCCATCACCTTCATCAGGGTGGACTTGCCCGAGCCGTTCCGGCCGACCAGCGCGACGCGGTCGCCCGGCTGGACGTTCAGGGACAGGCCGTCGAAAACGGGATCGCCGCCATAGGTCAGCGAGATGTCGGAAAGTTGCAAAAGGGGTGCGCGTGCCATGCCCGCGCCCTAGCGCGCGGCCCGCCCGCGGTCAATGCGTCGCAGCGCGCTGGCCCCCGTCGGGAAATGATTGACAAGAACGCTTGGGATAGGCCAGAACGCCATCCATATTCTGACCAAAGGAGTCAACATGCGTCCCCTGATCCTTGCCTCGCTGCTGGGTGCCACCGCCATGCCCGCCCTGGCCCAGGAGGTGAACGTCTATTCCCACCGTCAGCCCGAGCTGATCCAGCCCCTGATCGACGCCTTCACCGCCGAGACCGGCATCACCGTGAATGTGGCCTTCGTGGACAAGGGCATGGTCGAGCGCCTGCAGGCCGAGGGCGACCGCTCTCCGGCGGATCTGGTGCTGACCGTGGATGTGGCCCGCCTTGGCGAGGTCAAGGAGGCGGGCGTGCTGCAGCCGGTCGAGGACGCGACCCTGACCGAGGCGATCCCCGCCGCGCTGCGCGACGACGAGAACCAGTGGTTCGCCCTGACCACCCGCGCCCGCGTCGTCTATGCCCATAACGACCGCGTGGCCGATGGCGAGGTGACCACCTACGAGGATCTGGCCGATCCGAAATGGCAGGGCCGCATCTGCAGCCGCAGCTTCACCAACGACTACAACGTCGCGCTGACCGCGGCCTATCTGGCCCATCACGGCGAGGAGGAGACCGTCGCCTGGCTGGAGGGCGTCAAGGCGAACCTGGCCAAGCGCCCCGAGGGCGGCGACCGCGACCAGGTCAAGTCGATCTGGGCCGGCGAATGCGACATCAGCCTGGGCAACACCTACTACATGGGCGCCATGCTGAAGGACCCTGAGCAGCAGGAATGGGCCGAATCGGTCCGCATCGTCTTCCCGACCTTCGAGGATGGCGGCACGCATGTGAACGTCTCGGGCGTGGCGATGACCAAGTCGGCCCCGAACCGCGACGCCGCCCTGCAGCTGATGCAGTTCCTGGCCGGCGACGAGGCGCAGCGCATCTATGCCGAGACCAACAACGAGTTCCCCGTCAAAGAAGGCGTCGAGCGCTCGGAGCTGGTCGCCAGCTGGGGCGAGTTCACCCCCGACGACCTGACGCTGACCCAGATCTCGGACCTGCGTCCGCAGGCGCTGGACCTGATCGAGCGCGTCAACTTCGACGGCTGATCGGGGCGCGATCGCGACGAAAAAGAAAGGCGCAGGCAAGGGCTTGCACCTTTTTCCATACTGACGCACAAATCCGCGTCCGGACCGGAGGGAGAGCGGAATTGGCGCAGAAGATCATCATCGACACGGATCCCGGCCAGGACGACGCCGTCGCGATCCTGCTGGCGCTGGCCTCGCCCGAGCTGGAGGTGCTGGGCATCGTCGCGGTCGCGGGCAACGTGCCGCTGGCGCTGACGCAGGTGAACGCGCGCAAGGTGGTCGAGCTGTCGGGCCGGACCGACATTCCGGTCTTTGCCGGATGCGACCGGCCGCTGTCGCGCGACCTGGTCACGGCCGAGCATGTCCACGGCAAGACCGGCCTGGACGGGATCGAGCTGCCCGAACCGGTGCTGCCCCTGCAGGAGGTCCATGGCGTCGAGTTCATCATCGACACGCTGCGCGCGCATGAGGCGGGCACGGTCACGCTGGTCCCCATCGGCCCGCTGACCAACATCGCCGAGGCCTTCCGCCGCGCCCCCGACATCATCGGGCGGGTGCAGCGGATCGTGCTGATGGGCGGCGCCTATTTCGAGGTGGGCAACATCACCCCCGCCGCCGAGTTCAACATCTATGTCGATCCCGAGGCCGCGGCCGAGGTCTTCGCCGCGGGCGTGCCGCTGGTCGTCATGCCGCTGGACGTGACGCACAAGGCGCTGACCGACCGGCCCTGGGTCGAGGCGATGCGCGCCCTGCCCGGCCGCTGCGGCCCCGCCGTCGCGGGCTGGACCGATTTCTTCGAGCGTTTCGACACGGCCAAGTACGGCAGCCTCGGCGCGCCGCTGCACGACCCCTGCACCATCGCCTGGCTGCTGCGGCCCGACCTGTTCGAGGGCCGCGAGATCAACGTGGAGATCGAGACCCAAGGCCGCTGGACCACCGGCATGACGGTCGCCGACTGGTGGCGCGTCAGCGGGCGCGCGCCCAATGCGCTGTTCCTGAAGGACGTGGACCGGGACGCGCTGTTCGCGCTCCTGTCCGAACGGATCGCGCGGCTGCCCTAGTCCGTGCCGGGAGGCGCGGGCAGCGGCACCGCGCCCTGCCCGTCGCCGATCCGCTGATCCAGCGTGTCGATCAGCTGCTGCGTCACGTCGATCGCGTCCAGCGACACGAAGACCGTGCGCCGGTCCAGCACCGCCACCGCACCGCGTTCCTGCATGATCTGACCCATCACCGGCAGCGCGTCGCGGAAGAAGGCGGCGCGGTCGCTCTCGGCCCAGGTGTTCAGGTCCTGGACGGCCTGCGCGCGTTCACGGCGGATGCGGGTCGCGCGAAGGTCGAACGCCTCGGCCAGCTCGCGAAAGCGTGCGGCGTCCAGCGTGGCGCGCTGCTGGGTCAGCGCGGCCTCCTCGGAGGAGAGCAGCCGGGTCAGGCGCTCGTTCTCGGCCGCGACCTCGGCGCCCTCGGCCTCCAGTTCGGCCTGCGCGCGCCGGCCCCAGGCCGAGTTGAGGTAGAGGATGTCCAGGTCCAGCGTCAGGATGGGCGCGTTCTCGGCCAGGTCGCCCGGACCCGGAACGACGGTGCTGGGCAGCGTCGAGGGCGCAGCCACAGGCGGCAGCTGCGGGTCGGCCAGCTCGGCGTCCTGCGGTTCCGCGGCCGGAAGCGGCAGCTGCGCCTCGGGCTGCTGGGCGGCCAGGGGACCGACCAGCAGCACCGCCGCGAGGATCGCCGCGCCGCGCCGCATCAGAACGTCGTCTGGATCGTCAGGTCGAAGTTCTGTTCCAGGTCGTAATCCTCCTTCTTCAGCGCCTGCGAGAAGTTGAAGCGCAGCGGACCGATGGGCGTGGTCCAGAAGATCGAGGCGCCCACGGCGGCGCGCACATACATGTCGTCATCGACCAGGACGCCATCGGTGCCGATGCGCTGATCCAGACCCCAGAGTGATCCGACATCGGCGAAAAGGCCGCCCTCGATGCCGTATTCCTCGGGCAGGCCCAGGGGGAACTGCGCCTCGGCGCGCGCCGCCCAGTAGTAGTTGCCGCCCAGGCCGTCCTGGTTCTCGGCCTGCAGGTCGCGCGGGCCGATGCCGTTCGGCTCGAAGCCGCGGACGCGGTTGCCGGTGCGGAAGCGGTCCAGGATCCAGGTCGAATAGTCGCCATAGGTGTAGATCGCCCCGGCCTCGACCTCGGCGCGCAGCGTCACGCTCTCGCGCCAGGCATTGCTCTCGACGCCCGCCAGGGCGGTGGTGGTGATCGTCTTGGTGTCGCCGCCCGCGCCTGCGAAATCCTGCGAGAAGCGGAAGCGGTAGGCGGTCAGCGGGTCCAGGCCCGTGCGGCGCGAATCCCAGTTGTAGGTATAGCCCAGGGCCGAGGTCAGGCGCGTGCCCTCCTCGTTGATCAGCAGCTGCGAGCTGTCCTCGGTCACGCCGGTCAGCTTGTCCTCGGAGATGCGATAGCGCAACTCCAGCCGGCCGTTCTCGGAGACCGGGAACTCCAGCGACGGCTGCACGCGGATCTGGCGGGTGTCGTAATCCGAGTTCAGCCCGTCCGTCTCGGCATAGCTGGCCGAGAAGCCGAAGCGCAGGTCGCGGCCGAGGAAGAACGGCTCGACGAAGTTGATGCTGGCCGAGGCGTCGTCGGTCGCGGTCTGCAGCTGCAGGCCCACGGTCTGGCCGCGGCCCAAGAAGTTGCGCTCGGTCAGGCCGACGTTGAAGCCCACGCCCGAATTGACGCCGTAGCCTGCGCCCAGGGACAGCGACCCGGTGGGCTGCTCCTCGACGTTGACGCCGACGATGACCTGCTCGGGGCTGCTGCCCTCGCGGGTCTGGACCTGCGCATCGGCGAAATAGCCCAGGGCGCGCACGCGCTCGGCCGAGTTGCGGATCTCGCGCGGGTTGAAGGGGTCGCCCTCGACGGTGGTGAACTGGCGGCGGATCACCTCGTCCAGGGTCGTCGTGTTGCCCTCGATGTCGATGCGCTCGACGAAGATGCGCTGACCGCGGGTCAGGGCGAAGGTCAGGTCCAGGGTCTGGTTCTCGGGGTTACGGGTGACGCGCGGCTCGATGTTGACGAAGTTCAGGCCCTGCTGGATGGCGATGGTCTCCATCCGGCGGATCGACGTGTCGATGACCGAGGGGTTGTAGTAGGCCCCGCGCCGCACGCGGCTCTGTTCGGCGAACAGCGCGGCATCGACGCCGGGGATCTCGGAGATGGTCTGCACCCGCCCGAAGCGATAGCGCGGGCCTTCCTGGATGTTGAAGGTGATGAAGAACGCGTCGCGTTCGCGCGCGATCTCGGGGGCGACGCCCTGCACGCGGAAATCGGCATAGCCCTGCGAGCGGTAGAAGTCGGTCAGCAGCTGCTCGTCCAGCGGGATGCGCTCGGGCGCGAAGGTGTCGCGGCGGATGAAGGTCCGCAGTAGGCCCGCCTGCTTGGTCTCCAGCACGTTGCGCAGCCGGCGGTCCGAATAGGCGCGGTTGCCGACGAAGCTGATGCGCTCGATCTCGGTGACATTGCCCTCGCGGATCTCGAAGACCAGATCGACGCGGTTGCCGCTGCGGCGGATGATGCGCGGATCGACGCGGGCGGCCAGGCGCCCTTCGGCGGCATAGATCTGGGCGATGGCCTGCGCGTCCTGGATGGCCTGGGCGGGCTGATAGACGCGGCGCGCCTGGCTGCGCACGATCTCGGCCAGGCGCTCGTCGTTCAGGCGGCGGTTGCCCTCGAAGCTGATCTGATTGACGATCGGGTATTCGCTGACGCGCACGACCAGGGTGCCGCCCTGCGGGATCAGTTCGACCGACTCGAACAGGCCGGAATTCTGCAGGCGCTGCAACCCGTCGTTGATCTCTCCGGGGCTGAGGTCCTGCCCCTGCGGCAGGGCCAGCGTGGACAGGACGGCGCCGGTCTCGATCTGCTGGTTGCCCTGCACGACGATGCTGCCGAAGACGGCGGCGCGAGCCTGCTGCGGGGCCAGACCCGCCGGCATCGCGATCGCCAGGGACGTCACCAGCGCCAGCGCGCCCTTGCCCAGTTTCCGTTCCATGATGGCCCCTCTATCCGCCTGCACGCGCCCGGTTCGGGCTGTCGTTTTGCCTATGGTCTGTAGCGCCAAGAGGGCCGCGCTGTCAAAAGCGCAAGCGCGTCAGGGGCAGAAAAGATCGTTCGTGAGCCCGAAAATCATCAGTGACAGTACCGCCGCCATGCCGATCGCGGTCAGAAGGTTCAGCGCCTTCTCCGATGGCGGGCGTCCCCGGACGGCCTCGTAGGCATAGAACATCAGGTGCCCGCCATCCAGCACGGGGATCGGCAGCAGGTTCAGGAACCCGATCGCCGCCGACAGGACCGCGATCCACCACAGGAAGTTCGCGCCCCCCGCGCTGGCGGCCTGGCCGGTGCTTTCGGCGATGCTGATCGCGCCGCCCAGGTTGCAGGTGCCGATCTGCCCCGAGATCATCGCCCACATGCCCGTGAGCGACGAGGTGATGATCCCCCAGGTCTGCCCCACGCCCAGGGACAGCGCCTCCAGCGGGCCGGCGCTGCGGGTCTCGGGGGCGAAGAAGCCGCCGCCGCCCGTCACCCCGATCAGCCAGCGCTGCTCGAAGCCGCCGCCCTCGGCGGGCAGGTCAGACAGTTTCGGCGTCAGCGTCACGTCGATCTCTCCGGCGCCCGGCCGCCACAGGCGCAGGGCCAGGGGCGCCCCCTCAGCCGCGTCCACCGCCTCGCGGATCTGGGTGAAGCGGGTGATGGGCCGGTCAGCGATGGCCAGGACCACGTCGCCCGCCCGGAGCCCCGCATCGGCCGCGGCACTGCGCGGGGCGACGCCGCCGATCAGCGCGGGCATCGGGTCGGGTCCGGCGACGGTCAGGCGGCGGCCGTCGCGTTCGACCTCCCACTCGACGCGGGGGGCCGGCTCCAGCGTGGCGGTCGCCGCGCCGATATCGGCCCAGCTCGCCACGGGCTGTCCGCCCACGGACAGGATGCGGTCGCCGGGCTGCAGGTTGCTCGCGATGCCGGGCGGGGCCTCGGTCACGCGACCCACGCGGACCTCCTCCACCGGAAGGCCCTGGACGATGGCGAAACCCGCGAAGACCGCGATGGACAGCACGAAGTTGAAGACCGGCCCCGCCAGCAGCGTGGCGAAGCGCGCCCAGAGCGGCGCCCCCTGCAGCGTCTGGCGCCGCAGCGCCGGATCGACCGCGCGTCCGGGACCGGCGCTGGCCACGTTGTCGTCGCCCAGGAACCGGACATAGCCGCCGAGCGGCAGCGCCGCGACCTGCCAGACCGTGCCGCGCCGGTCGCGCCGCGAGAACAGCCGCGGGCCGAAGCCGACGCTGAACACCTCGGCGCGGATGCCCGACCAGCGGCCGACGATGTAATGGCCGTATTCATGCACCGTCACGATCACCGCCAGCGCGGTGACGAAGGCCAGAAGCGTGCCGCCGGACTGCAGGAAGGCGTCGATCATCGGGCGGCCTTTCGTCGGGCCAGCGCGTCCCAATCCAGGACGGTGGGCAGGTCTTGGGGGTCGCGGGCAAAACCCTCTTCGGCGGACAGCGCCTCCAGCGTGGCCTCGACCCGCGGGGCCATGTCGGTGAAGCGGATGCGCCCGGCGATGAAATCGTCCAGCGCCTGTTCCTTGGCGGCGTTGAAGACAGCGCCCGCGGCACCGCCCGCTGCCATCACCTCGCGCGCCAGGCGCAGGGCGGGCCAGCGGATCTCGTCGGGGGCGCGGAAGGTCAGGCCGCCGATCGCGGCCAGGTCCAGCGCCGCGACCGGCAGGGGGCGGCGCGCGGGCCAGTGCAGGGCATAGCCGATGGCGTGGCGCATGTCGGGCGCGCCCAGATGCGCGATGGTGCCGCCGTCATGATGAGTCACCATGGCGTGGATGATGGACTCGGGATGGACCAGCACCTTGATGCGCGCGGCATCCAGGCCGAAGAACTCCTTGGCCTCGATGACCTCCATCGCCTTGTTGAACATCGACGCGCTGTCGATGGTGATGCGCTGACCCATGGCCCAGTTGGGATGGGTCGAGGCCTCGGCCACGGTCGCCGCCGCCAGCCGCTCCAGCGGCCAGTCGCGGAAGGCGCCGCCCGAGGCGGTGATGGTGACATCCTTGACGCTGTCGAGCTTGTCGGCCCCAATCGCCTGAAACAGCGCGGAATGTTCGCTGTCCACCGGCAGGATGGTCGCGCCCGACGCTGCCGCCGTCCCGCGCAGCAGCGCGCCCGCGCAGACCAGCGATTCCTTGTTGGCCAGCGCCAGGACACCGCCCTGCGCCAGCCCCGTCAGCCCCGGAGCCAGCCCCGCCGAGCCGACGATGGCCGACAGGATCCAGTCGGCCGGACGCGCGGCGGCCTCGATCAGCGCCCGCGGACCCGCGGCGGCCTCGACCCCGCTGCCGGCCAGCGCCGCGCGCAGATCGTCCAGCGCGTCCTCATGGGCGGTCACGGCGATCTCGGCGCGCAGGTCGCGGGCCATCTGCGCCAGCCGCGCGATGTTGCGCCCGCCCGTCAGCGCGACGGTGTGATAGGCGTCCGGGTCGCGGCGGATCAGGTCGACGCCATTGGCCCCGACCGAGCCGGTGGCCCCGAAAATGGAAATGCGTCGCATCGGTCAGTTCACCACGGGCAGGCGCGTCAGGAATCCGATCAGCATGGCGGCCAGGACCGCGCCGGTCACTGCGTCAAAACGATCCATGAAGCCGCCATGCCCCGGGATCAGGTTCGAGCTGTCCTTCTTGCCCGCCCGCCGCTTGAGCCAGCTTTCGGCCAGATCGCCCATCTGCCCCGCAAAGCAGACCAGCGGCGAGACCCAGATCAGCGCCGCGTCGCCCTGTCCGGCCATCCACAGGATCGCACCGAACAGGCAGCTGCCGATCCAGCCCGCGACCGTGCCCGACCAGGTCTTCTTGGGGCTGAGCGCGGGCCAGAACTTGGGCCCGCCCAGCATCCGCCCGAAGAAATAGCCGGCCGTGTCCGAGATGATGATGACCCCCATCAGCCACAGCACGAAGTTCAGGCCGTAATTCTCGCGGAACCCCACCAGCCCGAAGGCCACGATCAGGATCGCGATGCCGAACAGCGCATAGGTGGCGCGGTCGCGCCGCGCCGCGCCCGGCAGGCCCAGCAGGATCGGCACTGCCAGCGCCATCCATGCCAAGGGCAGGCCGGTCAGCGCGACCGCCTGCGACAGGCCCGCGATGGCCGCCAGCGCGATGGGGCGGGAGCGGCCGAACAGCGTGACGTGGCGCGCCGGATTGCGCCAGCCGGTCATCGCCGCCAGCTCCCAGAAGGTGATGGCCGAGATCACCGCCATGCCCAGCCTGAGCCACGGCCCCTGCGCCACTGCCAGCAGCACGCCGATCGCCAGGAGCACCAGCGTCGAGGCCACGCGCCGCGACAGGTCGGCCCATTTGCCCGAGCCGGCCTGACCCTGCGGGATGCGTCGTGCCGTCATGCGCCGCCGAAGCGCCGGTCGCGCAGCCCGAAGCGGTCCAGGATCGTCGCCAGATGGTCGGGCGTGAAGTCGGGCCAGAGCGTCGGGGTGAATTCGTATTCGGAATAGGCCGCCTGCCACGGCAGGAAGTTCGAGGTCCGCGTCTCTCCCGAGGTGCGGATGACCAGGTCCGGATCGGGATGGCCGGCCGTGTCCATGCAGTCGGCCAGGTCGGCCTCGGTCGGGGTGGCGACGTCGCCGCGGGCGATGCGTTCGGCCAGACGGGTCGAGGCGCGCAGCAGCTCGTCCCGGCCGCCGTAATTGACCGCAACCGTCAGGTTCAGCCGCGTGTTGCCCGCCGTGCGCGCCTCGATCGAGGCCATCAGGTCCTGCAGCTTGCGGTCAAGCCGCCCGCGTTCCCCGATGAAGCGCATCCGCACGCCCTCGACCGACATGTCCTCGGCCTCGCGCTGGATGTAGCGGCGGAAGATCTTCATCAGACCCAGCACCTCCTCGGTCGACCGCTTCCAGTTCTCGGTCGAGAAGGCATAGATCGTCAGCCAGTCCACGCCCAGGTCGGGACAGGCGCGCACGATCTGCTTGACGCGTTCGGCGCCCCGCCGGTGACCGACCAGCCGCGGCCAGCCGCGTTCCGTCGCCCACCGGCCGTTGCCGTCCATGATGATCGCGACATGCCGGGGGCGTGTCGTCCCGCCATCGGTCCGCGCCACCGTCGCTGCCCCCCTGCCCCATGCCATGATCTGCTCAGACCTGCATGATCTCGGCCTGCTTGGCCGCAAGCGCCTCGTCGACTGACGCGATCATGCGGTCGGTCAGAGACTGGATCTCGGTCTCCCAGAACTTCTGGTCGTCCTCGGGCATGCCGTTGGTCTTGCCCTTCTTGACCTGGTCCATGCCGTCGCGGCGCACGTTGCGGATCGAGACGCGGGCGCTTTCGGCATATTGCGCCGCGACCTTGGTCAGCTCACGCCGGCGCTCCTCGTTCAGCTCGGGGATGGGCAGCATGATGATGGTGCCGTTCAGCTGCGGGTTGATGCCCAGCCCGCTCTCGCGCAGGGCCTTCTCGACCTTGCCGACCATCGCCTTGTCCCAGATGTTGATCGTCACCATGCGCGGCTCGGGCACGTTGACGGTGCCCAGCTGGTTGATGGGGGTCATCTGGCCATAGGCCTCGACCTGAACGGGATCGATCATCGAGGCCGAGGCGCGGCCGGTGCGCAGGCTGGCGAATTCGCCGCGCAGGCTGTCCATCGCGCCCTTCATGCGGCGCTCCAGGTCGTCAATGTCGATTTCGATGTCCTCAGCCATGTCGGACTGCCTCTGCTTTGGATTTTTTCCGCTTGTAACCACAATGTCGCAGCTTGGCAAAGCCTTTGCCCGGCCTTTCGGCAGCGCGCGCGGTCATGCGCCGTCCGGGCCCGACGGACCCCGACCCTGCGCCTCCAGCCGCCGCTCGATGGCCTCCAGCCGCGCCAGGACCTCGTCGCGATAGGCCTCGGTCGCGGCGGTCCCCTCCTCGGAATGGGCCTCCTGCATCGAGTTCACGATCAGGCCCACGACCAGGTTCATCACCGCGAAGGTGGTGACCAGGATGAAGGGGACGAAGAACAGCCAGGCCTGCGGATGGACCTCCATCACCGGGCGCACGATGCCCATGGACCAGCTTTCCAGCGTCATGATCTGGAACAGCGAATAGGCCGAATTACCCATGTCGCCGAACCAGTCGGGAAAGGTCGCGCCGAAGAGCTTCGTCGCCATCACCGCGAAGATGTAGAAGATGATCCCCATCAGCAGGAAGACCGACGCCATGCCGGGCAGCGCGGCCAGGAACCCCTCGACCACGCGGCGCAGGCGCGGCGTGACCGACACGATGCGCAGAAGCCGCAGGATGCGCATGGCGCGCAGCACCGACAGGCCCTCCGCCGCGGGCAGCAGCGCGATCGCAACCACGGCAAAGTCGAAGACGTTCCAGCCGTCGCGGAAGAACCGCCCGCGCCGGGCATAAAGCTTCAGGGCGATCTCGGCCACGAAGATCACCAGGCAGATCCGGTCCAGCGCGATCAGCAGCGGACCGGCCGCGGCCATCACGCGGGGCCAGGTCTCCAGCCCCAGGATCACCGCGTTGAACAGGATGACGGCGGTGATGAACCCCTGGGCGCGCGGGCCGTGGACCCACGCGTCGATGCGGTCGCGAAGGCTGGCGGTCATCTCAGTTGTGGACCCGCGTATAGGTCCCCCGGCCTTCCAGGATCGAGCGGAAACCGCCCGGCGCGTCCAGCGAGAAGACGATGATCGGCAGCTTGTTGTCGCGGGCCAGCGCGATGGCCGAGGCGTCCATCACGCCCAGATGCTTCTGCAGCACCTCGTCATAGCTGACATTGCCATAGCGTTTCGCGTCGGCATGCTTGACCGGGTCCTTGTCATAGACGCCGTCGACCTTGGTGCCCTTGAAGATCGCCTCGCAGTTCATCTCGGAGGCGCGCAGCGTGGCCGCGGTGTCGGTGGTGAAGTAGGGGTTGCCGGTGCCCGCGGCAAAGATCACGATCCGCTTCTTCTCCAGGTGGCGGATGGCACGGCGGCGGATGTAGGGCTCGCAGACCTCGTCCATGCGGATCGCGCTGATCACCCGGCAGTGCAGGCCGCGCGCCTCCAGCGACGACTGCATCGCCAGCGCATTCATGACCGTGGCCAGCATGCCCATATAGTCGGCGGTGGTCCGCTCCATCCCCTGCGCACTGCCCTGCAGGCCGCGGAAGATGTTGCCGCCGCCGATGACCATGCAGACCTCGACGCCCATCGCCTGGACGGCCTCGACCTCGCTGGCGATGCGGGCGACGGTGGGCGGGTGCAGGCCGTATCCCTGGTCGCCCATCAGCGCCTCGCCCGAGATCTTCAGCATCACGCGGCCATATTGCTTCGGTGTCTCGGTGGTCATTCGGGGGCTCCTGTCGCCGGTCGCTTTCATCGCGCCGTTAAATGTCGCAAAAGGGCTGCCGGATCAACTGCCCGGATCGGCCATGCGCGACCCTGACCTGACACAGATCGATGCCGCGCGCCACCTGCTGATCGCCGGGCCCACGGCCAGCGGCAAATCCGCGCTGGCGCTGGCCGTGGCCGAGGCCCAGGGCGGACTGGTGGTCAATGCCGACGCGTTGCAGGTCTGGTCCTGCTGGCGGGTGCTGACCGCGCGCCCCGGCCCGGACGACCTGGCCCGCGCGCCGCATGCGCTCTATGGCCATGTCGCGCCGGGGACGGCCTATTCCGTGGGCGACTGGCTGCGTGACGTAGCGTCGCTCACGGGTCGGCGGCTGATCGTGGTGGGCGGCACGGGCCTCTATCTCGGCGCGCTCACGCGCGGGCTGGCGGCGATCCCCCCGACCCCGTCGCATGTCCGCGCCACGGCGGATGCGCGGCTGGCCGAACCGGGTGGGCTGGCCGCGCTGGTGGCGGAACTGGACCCCGCCACCCGCTTGCGGATCGATCTGGCCAACCCCGTGCGCGTGCAGCGCGCGTGGGAGGTGCTGACCGCCACCGGGCGCGGCATCACCGACTGGCAGGCCGAGACGCCGCCCCCCCTGCTGGAGCCCGCCGCCTGCCAGCGCATCGTGCTGAGCGCCGACCGCAACTGGCTGGTCGACCGGATCGCGCGCCGCTTCGGCGCCATGCTGGAACAGGGCGCGCTGGAGGAGGTCCGCGCCATGCGGCCCCTCTGGGACCCCGCCGCGCAATGGGCAAAGGCCATCGGCGCGCCGGAGCTGATCGCCCATCTGGAGGGCCGCATCCCCCTGGACGAGGCCGCGCGTCTGGCGGTCATCGCGTCCTGCCAATACGCCAAGGCGCAGCGCATCTGGTTTCGCAACCGGATGCGCGACTGGCAGCTGTGGCCCGTGGGCAACTGACCGCTCCCCTTTGCGCGATAATGCGCAACCCGACGCCGATTCATTGAGTTTAAACCGGAATGGGCGATAATCCGCCGAGAGGTTTTGCAAGGATCGGGCTTTATCCATGTCGCTCTGGGAACGCTCAGGCTGGAAAGGCGGCTTTCCGTTTTCGCCCTCGCGCCTCGGCCCGCTCGGCCGGGCGGCGCGCGGTCAGGGCGATGTCGCTGCACCGGGTATCCCCGAGGCGGGCATGCCCACGCCCAGGACGCCCGCCGCCGCCTATGGCCGGATCGTCGTTCCCGATGCGCTGACGGTCCGCGTGGCGCCCGCATCGCGCCGCTTCGCCCCGCGCAAAGCCAGCCTCCGGCTGATGCCGCTCGGCGCCTTCACCTGGGGCAGCCGCAGCCAGCCGCCCCAGCCCCGCACGCGGCCTGACCACACGCTCCTCTGGGTGACCGAAGGGCTGATGCGGCTCGACTTTCCGCGCAAGGGCGGCCTGATGCGCGCGGGCTGCGTGCGGCTGATCCCGGCGGGCACGGCCTTCCTGGCCCGCCCCCAGGACGGCGCGCAGGGCCATGTCCTGCTGATCGCGCCCGAACTGGTGACCGAGGTCGATCCGCCCTGGCCCGGCGCCGTCGTGGCCGGTCAGGCCGGACAGGGCGCCGCCGTCCTCGAGGCGACGCTGCACGCGCTGGTCGAGGAGGCCGCGCGCAGCGGCGACCGTCAGGCGCTGGACTGCTATCTGAACGTGCTGTCCCTGCGCCTCTCCCGGCTGGAGCCGCAGCGCGACGGGCGCGGCGACCCCTCCGGTCCGCAGGCGGACCGCCCGATGGTGGACCGCTTCCTGACGCTGGCTGGGGTCCAGATCGGATCGGCCCGCACCCTGGCCGAGATGGCGCAGGACCTGGACACGACCCTGACGCAGCTCGACCGCGCCTGCCTGGAGGCCCGCGGACGCCGGGCCATCGACCTGCTGAACGACCTGAGGCTGGAACGCGCAGCCGAGATGCTTACCCATACCGACCGCCCGGCGCCGCGCATCGCCCAGGATCTGGGCTATTGCAGCCACACCCACTTCACCCGCGCCTTCGTCACCGCCACGGGGCGCACGCCCGAAACCTATCGCAGCCAGATGCGCCGCGCGCCCGCCCCCTGACGGGCCGCCGCAGTCGACCTCCAGCACCATGGCGCAGGGGGTCCGGGGGATGCCTCAATCCCCCGGGGCGGCGCGGGACGCGATCAGGCGTCGCGGGCCTCGTCCTCGGGGACGTTGCGGCCGTGAAACCCGGTGGCGACGACGAACTTCTCCGAGGAATCGCTGCGGCTGGCCGGGGGCTTGACGTTCGCGACCTTGGCGAAGTTGCGCTTCAGCATCGCCTGCATCTCGGTCTCGGCACCGCCCGCCAGCACCTTGGCGACGAAGGTGCCGCCCGGCTCCAGCACGTCGAAGGCCAGCTGCGCCGCCGCCTCGACCAGCGCCACGATGCGGATGTGGTCGGTGCCCTTGTGCCCCGACGAGGCCGCCGCCATGTCCGACATCACCACGTCGGCCGGCCCGCCCAGCCAGCTCTTGACCAGATCGTCGGCACCCTCGGACAGGAAGTCCAGCACGTGGATCTCGGCCCCGGCGATCGGATCGACCTCCTGCAGGTCCAGACCCAGCACCCGGCCGACCTTCTTGCCCGACTTCTCGCCCAAGGCGTTCACGCGGGCCACGGCCACCTGGCACCAGCCCCCCGGCGCGCAGCCCAGATCGACGACTCGCGCCCCCGGCACAAGGAAGCGGTACTTGTCGTCCAGCTCGATGATCTTGTAGGCCGCCCGCCCGCGATAGCCTTCGCGCTTGGCGCGCGCGACATAGGGGTCGTTCAACTGCCGCTCCAGCCACAGCTTGGAGGACATCTTGCGGCCCTTGGCGGTCTTGACGCGCACCTTCAGGTCGCGCGTGCCGCGGCCGCTGGTCTTGCCGGCCCGGCTGGTGGGTTGTTTCGTCATCAGGCCACTCCGTTCAGTCCTTCGGGCGTCAGCACCCCATCGCGCACCATCTGGGCATAAAGCAACCCCTCGCGCAGGCCGCGATCCGCCACGGACAGCTTGGTCGTGGGCCAGACCCGCATCAGCGTCTGCAGGATCGCCGCGCCCGACATGATCAGGGCGTGCCGCTCGCGGCCGATGCGCGGGTCGGTGCGCCGCCCCTCGGGGCCCAGCTGCAGATAGGAATGGATCACCCGGTCGATCTGGTCGCTGGTCATCTCCAGCCCGTCCACCTTGGTCCGGTCATAGCGGCGCAGCCCCAGGAAGCTGGCCGCGACCGTGGTGACCGTGCCCGACGTTCCGATGATCTGGAACCCCTCGTCGGGCGATCCGTCCGCATAGGGGGTGAAGCTCGCCAGCGCCTCCTCGAAGAACCACGACATCAGCGCGAAGCGGCCCTGGTCGTCCTCGACATCCGCGAACTGGTCGCGCAGCGTCGCCACGCCCATCGGCACGCTGATCCAGTCGACGACCCGCGCGCCGCCGGGCTGCGGATTGCCGAAGCCCTCCGACAGGCGCATGATCGCGCGCGGACGCTCCTTGGGCTCCACGTCCTCCAGGTCGATCCAGACCAGCTCGGTCGAGCCGCCGCCGATATCGACGACCATCAGCGTCTCGGTCTTGTGGCTGACCAGCGGCGCGCAGCTGATGACGGCCAAGCGCGCCTCCTCCTCGGCACCGATGATCTCGATGGGCAGGCCGGTCTCGCGCCGGATGGTGCGCAGGAAATCGCGGCTGTTGCGGGCCCGCCGGCACGCCTCGGTCGCCACCAGGCGCATGTTGCGCACCTTGTGCTGATCCAGCTTGCGCTTGCAGACCTGCAGCGCGTGCACGGTACGCGCCATAGAGCTGCGGGACAGGCGTCCCGAAGCTTCCAGCCCCTGCCCAAGCTGAACCGGCTTGGAGAAGCTGTCGACGACCTGAAACTGACTGCCCGTCGGTCGGGCAATCAGCATCCGGCAAGAATTCGTTCCCAAATCCAGGGCCGCGTACAGCGCCCCTTCCTCGGGTTGTCGGGTGCCCGACGGCTCGACCGTATTTCTCGGGAACGCGTCCGCACCCGCAGGACGCTTGGGCGTCATGACACACGCCCTCCGATGACAAGTTGCCCAAAAGGTAGCCTGACCGCCGGTGTCATTCAAGAGGCCGCGCGCCGCGCCATCCGCCGCACCGGCCCGCGGGGCCACTTGACGCGCCGCTGCCCGCGCGGCAACCAGAGGCGATGATCGACATCCGCCCCGTGGCCCATCCGATCGGAAAGATCCTGACCGTGATCGGCGCCATGATGGTCGCTCCGATGGCGGTGGACTGGTGGCATGGCGACCCGCATTGGGTCGTGTTCCTGCAGTCGGCGGTGCTGACCATGGTGTCGGGGGTGATGCTGGCCGTGGCCACGGCAGGGCGCTACGACCACCTGACGCTGCATCAGGCCTTCCTGCTGACCTCGGGGATCTGGCTGGTCCTGCCCGCCTTCGGCGCCCTGCCCTTCATGCTGGGAGAGCCGGATGCCAGCTTCACCGACGCGATGTTCGAATCCATGTCGGGCTTCACCACGACCGGCACCACGGTCTTTCCCGAACTGGACGACCTGGCGCGCGGCATCCACCTGTGGCGCGCGATCCTGCACTGGGCAGGGGGCCTCGGGATCGTGGTCGTCGCCATGGTCTTCCTGCCGGTGATGAAGGTGGGCGGGATGCAGTTCTTCCGGTCGGAGGGCTTCGACACGCTTGGCAAGGTGCTGCCCCGCGCGGGCCAGATCGCCGGAGAGATGACGCAGCTCTACCTGATCCTGACCGGGGCCTGCCTGGTGACCTACCTGATGCTGGGCATGACGGGCTTCGATGCGGTTGTGCAGGCGTTCAGCACCATCTCGACCGGCGGGTTCTCGAACTACGACGCCAGCTTCGGGGCGTTTCTGGGACCGGCGCAATGGGCCTCGTCGGTCTTCATGATCCTGGCTTCCGTGCCGTTCATCCGGATGGTGCAGCTGATGCGCGGTCAGGCCAGGCCGCTGTGGCGCGACATCCAGGTCCGGGCCTATCTGCGCTGGATCTGCTACGCGGTGATCATCATCCTGCTCTATCGCGTGCTGTGGCTGGGCCAGGTGGACCATCCGGAGGCGATGCTGCGCACGACGGTCTTCAACGTGGTCTCGACCTTCTCGGGCACGGGCTTTGCCAATGAGGACGTGACCCGGTGGGGCCATCTGCCGCTGATGGTGCTGGTCATCGTGGGGCTGATCGGCGGCTGCACCGGATCGACGGGCTGCTCGGTCAAGATCTTCCGCTATCTGGTGCTGTTCGAGGCCGTGCGCGCCCAGATCCGCCGCATGCACTCGCCCCACCGCGTCTATCCGCTGCGCTATGACGGCCAGCCGCTGGACCAGGACGTGGTCGATTCGGTCATGGCCTTCTTCACGCTGTTCTTCCTGACCTTCGGCCTGCTGATCGTGGGCCTGTCGCTGACCGGGCTGCACCCGCGCACCGCGCTGACCGCCGCCTGGACGACCATCGCCAACATCGGCCCGGTCTGGGGACCGGAGGTGACCGGCAACGGCTCGATCGCCGACTTCCCGGAACTGGCCAAGTGGATGATGACGCTCGGCATGTTCCTGGGCCGGCTGGAGCTGATCTCGGTCCTGGTGCTGCTGCTGCCCCGCTTCTGGCGGGGCTGAGGCGCTCAGGGCAGCGCGGCGGGCTGGGGCGCCTCGTTCGCGCCGGGCGCGTGGCGGGTCAGGCTGTCGCTCAGCTCCGCCGCCAGGCGCGTCGCGGTCTCCGCGTCCGACGCGGGCCAGATCAGCACATATCCCTCGGCCCGGCCGTCGCGGACCCAGCCCTCGGCCGTGGCCGCATGGGCCGCATTCGCGCCGCGCAGGCTGACATGGTCGCGCGAAACCACGCGTTCCGGGCTGGGCACCCAGCCAAGCGCCGTCACCAGCCCCGCCAGGTCCAGCAGCTCCTGCTGACCGCCGGGCTGGCTGAAGAGGATCAGCGCCGCCCCCGACCCGTCCTTCGGGCCATAGATCGACAGCGCGCGTTCCGCCCGATCGAAGGTCAGCGCGCGCATCGGCGCGGTGACGCGCAGCCCGGTGGCCGCATCGACCAGCGGCGCCAGCCCCTGCGCGCGCGACCAGGCCGCGCGCCGCTCCTCCAGCCGGCGCAGCGCGGTGCCGGGATCGGTCGAGCCCCGCGCCGTGGCGATCTCGGCCCGGATCGCGGCCTGCGTGCGCGGACCGTCCTTGCCGTCGATCGCCCCGTCGTAATGCCCCGCCCATCGCAGCGCGCGCTGGACCTGATCCAGCGGCGGCAGGGGCTGGGGCGCGTCGGGCGCGGGCAGGTCCGGCGCCGCGCCGGCATCGACGGCCGTGCCCAGATCGGCGGCGGGGTTCACGACCGCGTCCTTGGGGATCACGCCCGCCTGCGACAGGATCGGCAGCCACGCGTCCGCCGCCTCGCGCGGGACCGGCCCCAGGGCCACCGCGAACCAGCCGTCGGGCAGCGCCCAGAGCCCCGCCTGCGGCAGATCGGCGCGAACCCGCGCCAAGGCCGCCTCCGCCGCCGGGCGGGTCTCGAAGGATTCCAGCCGCAGGAACCAGCCCGGCGGCGGGGCCGCGGGTTCCGCGACAATGGCGGGCGCGGCGGCCGCGTCGCCGACCGGCGTCAGCACGGTCCCGGCAGCAGGCTGGCTGACGAAGGCGTCCTGCGGCACCTTGCCCGCGGCCTTCAGCTGCTCCAGCAGCGGCCCGGCCCGGTCGGCGGGCAGCGGGCCGATGGCGATGCCGGTCCAGCCCCCGTCCAGCGGCAGCGTCACCACCCCGTCGAACCGCCCGGCCCAGTCCCGCGCGGCCTGGGCCACGGCCTCGGGGGCGCGCTTGGCCTCCAGCCGGATCACCGCCTCCTGCGCAGGCGCGAGGCCCGGCACCATCGCCGCCAGCATCCACGCCGCCACGCCGCCCGACCGCATCATCCTGCCCGTCATTCCGTCCTGCCATCCTGTCGCGGTCGCCGCCGCCGTCGGGCCATTGTTGACCCTGTTCCGCCGCGCGCCTAGAAGACGCCGACGCATGCGCCCGATCTACGCAAAAGGATGGCCCGATGACCAGCCCCAACCGACCCCGCAGCTTTCAGGAGATCATCTTGGCGCTGCAGACCTACTGGGCGGCGCAGGGCTGCGCCGTGCTGCAGCCCTATGACATGGAGGTCGGCGCCGGGACCTTCCACCCCGCGACCACGCTGCGCGCCCTGGGCGGCCGGTCCTGGGCCGCGGCCTATGTCCAGCCGTCCCGCCGCCCGACCGACGGCCGCTATGGCGAGAACCCGAACCGCCTGCAGCACTACTATCAGTATCAGGTCATCATCAAGCCCAGCCCCCCCGACCTGCAGGAGCTGTATCTGGGCAGCCTGCGCGCCATCGGGCTGGACCCGATGGTCCATGACGTCCGCTTCGTCGAGGATGACTGGGAGAGCCCGACCCTCGGGGCCTGGGGCCTGGGCTGGGAGGTCTGGTGCGACGGCATGGAGGTCAGCCAGTTCACCTATTTCCAGCAGGTCGGCGGCCATGACTGCAAGCCCGTCAGCGGCGAGCTGACCTACGGGCTGGAGCGTCTGGCCATGTATGTGCTGGGCGTCGAGCATGTCATGGACATGCCCTTCAACGACCCCGACAGCCCCATTCCGCTGACCTACGGCGACATCTTCCGCCAGACCGAACAGGAATACAGCCGCTGGAACTTCGACCAGGCCGACACCGAGATGCTGTTCCAGCATTTCAAGGATGCCGAGGCCGAATGCGCCCGCATCCTGGCGGCCGAGCGCACCGACGCCGCCGGGCGCACCATCCCGATGGCCCATCCCGCCTATGACCAGGCGATCAAGGCCAGCCACCTGTTCAACCTGCTGGACGCGCGCGGCGTCATCAGCGTGACCGAACGCCAGGCCTATATCGGCCGCGTGCGCGCGCTGGCCAAGGGCTGCGCCGACCTGTTCCTGACCACGGACGCGGCCGGAGCGGCCCCGTGAACTGGGGCAAGGTCGCGGCCGTCGCCCTGCTGGGCAGCACTGTCGCCGCGGGCGCGGGCATGTGGTATGCGCAGGAATACCTCTACTACGATCCGATCGACCCGAACGGGCCGGGCGCGGCCATCGCGCTGGCCACGGAGGGCGGCGCGCGCGATCTGCCCCTGACCGGATTCGAAGGGATCGACGCCGACAGCAGCCCGCTGCGCTGGCGCGCCTGCGCCACGGTCGATCAGGCCGCGCTGGACGGGCTGATGGCCGGTGCCCTGCCCTTCGACGGGGCCACGCCGCTGAACGCGCCGCGCTGGTTCGCCTGCTTCGACGCGGCCCGGATCGGCGGCGATCTGGAAAGCGGCGCGGCCCGCGCGGTCCTCTCGGTCAGCGACATCCGCCCCGATGTGGACCGGGTGCTGGCCGTCTATCCCGACGGCCGCGTCTATGGCTGGCACCAATACAACGACAAGACCCCGGAACGCGGAGTGATGGACTGATGCCCGACCTGCTGATCGAGCTTTTCTCGGAAGAAATCCCGGCCCGCATGCAGGCCCGCGCGCGCGAGGACCTCAAGCGCCTGGTGACCGACGGACTGGTCCAGGCCGGGCTGACCTATGCCGGCGCGGGCGCCTTCAGCACGCCGCGCCGCCTGGCCCTGACGGTCCAGGGCCTGACCGCCGCCAGCCCCACCACGCGCGAGGAGCGCAAGGGTCCCCGCACCGACGCCCCCGAGGCCGCACTGGAGGGCTTCCTGCGCAGCACGGGCCTGACCCGCGATCAGCTGGAGGCGCGCGACGACAAGAAGGGCCAGGTCTGGTTCGCCACCATCGAGCGCCCCGGCCGCCCCGCAGCCCAGATCGTGGCCGAGGTGCTGGAGACCACGATCCGCAATTTCCCTTGGCCCAAATCCATGCGGTGGGGCTCGGGCAGCCTGCGATGGGTGCGCCCGCTGCATTCGATCCTGTGCATCGTGTCCGATGAGGCTGGCGCGACGGTCGTCCCGCTGACCGTGGACGGCATCGCGTCGGGCAACATCACCCGCGGCCACCGCTTCATGGCGCCGGACGCCTTCACCGTCAGCGGTTTCGACGATTACGCGGCCAAGCTGCGCCGCGCCCGCGTGATGCTGGATGCCGAGGAACGCGCGTCCGAGATCCGCTCGCAGGCCGACAACCTGGCCTTTGCCCGCGGCTGGCGCATCGTCCCCGACGACGCCCTGCTGGCCGAGGTCGCCGGTCTGGTCGAATGGCCCGTTCCCCTGATGGGCGTGATCGAGGAGCGCTTCCTGGCCCTGCCCCCCGAGGTCCTGCAGACCTCGATGAAGGAGCATCAGAAGTTCTTCTCGGCCCAGAACCCCGCCACCGGCCGGATCGAGGGTTTTGTCACCGTCGCGAACATCCAGACGCCCGATGACGGCGCGACGATCCTTGCGGGCAACCAGCGCGTCCTGGCCGCCCGCCTCTCGGACGCCGCCTTCTTCTGGGAGAACGACCTGCGCGAGGCGCAGTCGGGCATGGCGGCCTGGGCCGAGGGCCTGGGCGCGGTGACCTTCCACAACAAGCTCGGCTCCCAGGCCGACCGGGTCGTGCGCATCGCCGCACTGGCCCGCGAGATCGCGCCGCTGGTCGATGCCGACCCGGATCAGGCCGAACGCGCCGCGCGTCTGGCCAAGCTGGACCTGCGCTCGGCCATGGTGGGCGAGTTCCCCGAGCTCCAGGGCACGATGGGCCGCTATTACGCCCTGGAGGCCTGTGAGCCCGAGGCCGTGGCCGATGCCGCCCGAGACCACTACTCGCCGCTCGGCCCCTCCGACGCGGTGCCGAGCGCCCCCGTCTCGGTCGCCGTGGCGCTGGCTGACAAGATCGACACGCTGACCGGCTTCTGGGCCATCGACGAAAAGCCCACCGGCTCGAAGGACCCCTTCGCCCTTCGGCGCGCCGCCTTGGGGGTGATCCGACTGATCGTCGCGAACAACCTCACCGTGCCCCTTCAGAGCGTCATGTCGACCATGGTGCGGAAGTCCGACATGCTGCACGCCGAGAGCGACAGCGAAATCGTCGGCCCATCTCCGGACCAATATCTGCCGGACCTGCTCTCCTTCCTCCACGACCGCCTTAAGGTCTTCCTGCGCGACCAGGGCATCCGCCACGACATCATCGACGCGGTGCTGGCGCAGGAGGGCAACGACGACCTGGTCCGCGTGGCGGCCCGCGCCACGGCGCTGAACGCGATGCTGGCGACCGAGGACGGCCGCAACCTGACCCAAGGCCTCAAGCGCGCGGGAAACATCCTGGCCCAGGCCGAGGCGCAGGACGGCGTCGAATACAGCTTCGGCGCCGACGTCAAATTCGCCGAGACCGACCAAGAGCGCGCCCTCTTCACCGCGCTGGATGAGGCCGAACCCGCGATCAGGCGCGCCATGGCCGCCGAGGACTACCCCGCCGCGATGACCGCCATCGCGGCCCTGCGCGCTCCCATCGACGCCTTCTTCGAGGCGGTCCAGGTCAACACCGACCACCAGATCGTCCGGCGCAACCGCCTGAACCTGCTCAGCCGCATCCGCGAGGCGGGGCGGCAGATCGCCGATTTCACCCGCATCGACGGCTGAACGCAAAACGGCCCGGAGATCGCTCTCCGGGCCGTTTCCAAAAGCGCCGTCCCGCAGGGGAGCCCGAGGGGACGGCACGTCCCCTCGGCGGGGGGTGCGGGGGGCTGGCCCCCCGCCCTCCGTCGCGGGACGCAGGTCAGACCGCGCGTTCCACCATCATGTGCTTGATCGAGGCGATGGCCTTGGCGGGGTTCAGCCCCTTGGGGCAGGTGTTGGTGCAGTTCATGATCGTGTGGCAGCGGTACAGCTTGAAGGGGTCCTCCAGCTCGTCCAGCCGCTCGCCCGTCGACTCGTCGCGGCTGTCGATGATCCAGCGATAGGCATGCAGCAGCGCCGCCGGTCCCAGATAGCGGTCGCCGTTCCACCAGTAGCTCGGGCAAGAGGTCGAGCAGGACGCGCACAGGATGCACTCGTAAAGACCATCCAGCTTCTTGCGGTCCTCGATCGACTGCTTCCACTCCTTGCCCGGCGTGGGCGACTTGGTCTGCAGATAGGGGTTCACCGAGGCGTGCTGCGCATAGAAATGCGTCAGGTCCGGCACCAGGTCCTTGACCACCGGCATGTGCGGCAGCGGATAGATGGCCACGTCGCCCTTCACCTCATCGATGCCGAAGATGCAGGCCAGCTTGTTGCCGCCGTCGATCACCATGGCGCAGGACCCGCAAATCCCCTCGCGGCAGGACCGGCGGAAGGACAGGGTCGGGTCGATCTCGGATTTGATCTTGATCAGCGCGTCCAGCATCATCGGGCCGCATTTGTCGAGATCGACGAAATAGGTGTCCAGACGCGGGTTCTCGCCCGTTTCGGGGTCCCACCGATAGATCTTGAACTTCTTGACGTTGGTCGCGCCCTCGGGCTTGGGCCAGGTCTTGCCGACCCGGATCTGGCTGTTCTTGGGCAGGGTGAACTGGACCATGGGGTAGCTCCTTTCAGAGAGTGCCTTCGGACGGCACATGGGCCGTGAACAGGGGTTGCGAGCGGGCCACCAGATCGGCCACCCGGTCGCGGGCATGAGGGTTCAGCGCCAGCCCGTTCAGGCGGCGCAGGAATTCGGTCGCGCCGGGGGACAGGCGCTCCATCGCGCGTTCCGCCAGCGGGGGCAATGCGGCAAGACGCGCCTCGGGCAACCCGGCCAGCGCCATCAGCGCAAGGCCCGGCCGGTCGGGATCGCCCTCCTCCAGCCGCAGGCGCGCGACGCGCCCGGGTCCGGCCGCCGCCTCCAGCCGCCGGATCAGGTCGCCCCAGCCCGGAAGGTCGCGCGTCTCGGCGCGGAAGGTCTCCAGCGTGCCGGAATAGCCGTCGGTGCGCACCGCCTGCGCCCAGACCGAGGGCAGCCAAGTCTGCATCCGGCGCGTGCAGACCGCGACGACAGGGGCGAACCCCCGCGCCTCGGCCAGGGGCAGCAGCCGCGACAGGATCGCAGGCAATGCTGGGAACAGCCGCGTCTCGCCGCCATTGCCGGGCATGGCGCCGGCCAGATTTTCGTGGCTCAGGATCACCGCACGACCGTCATCGGGGATGCCGTCCAGCACCGCCCCAAAGGCCGCGTCCAGCGTCGCGCCCTCGGTCTCTCCGGGCGACAGGCTGAAGGCGATGGCCGCGCGGCCCAAGGGGCGCATCGGGGTTCCAGCCTCGGGGGTGCGCACGATCAGCGCATCCGACAAGGCAGGTTGCGACAGGCGCAGAAAGCGTTGCAGGCTGGTGGTGCCGGTCTTCTGCACGCCCACATGCAGGACGAGGGGGCGGTCCATCAGCCCCTCCAGCCCGGCTGGTCGGCCAGCACGCGGACGGGCATCTGGCCCGACCGGCGCAGGACGCAGCGGTTGAACACGTCCGACGGGTCGCGCCCGCGGATGTAGTCGCTGCTGATCTCCAGCTCCAGGCTGCCATAGCCGCGGGTGCCGCCCGAGCCGGAGCCGACGCCCATCGCGACGCTGCCGCGCGGGCGTTCAGCCAGTTGCGCGTCGCGCAGGCAGATCCGCTCGGCCTGGTCCACCGGGACCAGGCCGCAGGCCGCCACCACCGCGATCAGCGGCAGCAGCCCAAGACGGATGGCCTGCGCGATCATCAGATCACGCCGTGCGCGCCGCGGCGGCGATGCACTGGGTCGTGGCCGGGCGCGAGACGATCGACGCCACGCTGTCGGCGGTGCCGGTCGCACCCGAACGCGACATCTGCGCGATGTCGATCAGCTCGGCCGTGGTGGCGTTGTTGACCACGCAGTCGGTGTAGGGCGAGACGTTGACACCCGGCAGGCGGCGGCTCATCTCCGCGTCCACGACGTTGCGCGCGATCTGGCGCGACGCGGCGTCCAGGATGGTCGGCGCCGGGGCGACGCCCGGGGCCGAGGGGACGGCCGGTCCGGTCATGGGAACCGGAGCCACGCAGCCGGCCAGGGTGGCGGCCGCCAGGCCGAAGGCGGCGAGAAGGTTGAAACGCATCAATAAACCCTTTTCTTCGGAGCGATCTTCTGCAGGTCGATCCCGCCTTCCTCGGCCTTGGTGAGCGGCTCCAGATGGACGGGGCGGTAGGCCAGTTTAACCTTGTTCCCGTCCACCCAGGCAAGCGAATGCTTGCGCCAGTTGGCGTCATCCCGCTCAGGATAGTCCTCGTGCGCATGGGCGCCGCGGCTTTCCTTGCGCGCTTCGGCCGCCACGATGGTCGTCAGGGCGTTGGGCATCAGGTTCGTCAGCTCCAACGTCTCCATCAGGTCCGTGTTCCAGATCAATCCGCGATCCGTGACCTTCAGGTCGTCCAGCTTGCCGGCGATGGCCTCCATCTTGGTCATGCCCTCGGCCAGGGTCTTGTCGGTGCGGAACACCGCCGCATCCGCCTGCATGGTGCGCTGCATCTCATTGCGCAGCTCGGCCGTGCCGGTGGTGCCCTTCGCGTGGCGCAGCCCGTCGAAGCGGTCCAGCGCGCGGTCCACCTCGGCCTGGTTGGTGGACGGGACGGCGCCCGCACGGTCCACGACCTCGCCCGCGCGGATCGCGGCGGCGCGGCCGAAGACCACCAGGTCGATCAGGCTATTGGAGCCCAAGCGGTTCGCACCGTGCACCGAGGCGCATCCCGCCTCGCCCACGGCCATCAGGCCGGGGAAAATCGCGTCCGGATTGTCCTCGGTCGGCGCCAGCACCTCGCCCCAGTAGTTCGTGGGGATGCCACCCATGTTGTAATGCACGGTCGGGATCACCGGGATCGGCGCGCGGGTCACGTCGACGCCGGCAAAGATCTTGGCGCTCTCGCTGATGCCGGGCAGACGTTCATGCAGCGTCTCGGGCGGCAGGTGCATCAGGTTCAGGAAGATGTGGTCCTTGTCGCCGCCGACGCCGCGACCCTCGCGGATCTCCAGCGTCATGCAGCGGCTGACCACATCGCGGCTGGCCAGGTCCTTGTAGGTGGGCGCATAGCGCTCCATGAACCGCTCGCCCTCGGAGTTGGTCAGGTAGCCGCCCTCTCCCCGCGCGCCTTCGGTGATCAGGCAGCCCGAGCCGTAGATGCCGGTCGGGTGGAACTGCACGAACTCCATGTCCTGCAGGGGCAGGCCCGCGCGGGCGACCATGCCGCCGCCGTCGCCGGTGCAGGTATGGGCGCTGGTCGCGCTGAAATAGGCGCGGCCGTACCCGCCGGTCGCCAGCACCACCATCTTGGCGTTGAAGACATGCATCGTGCCGTCGTCCAGCTTCCAGCAGACGACGCCGGTGCAGCGGCCATCGGTGATGATCAGATCCAGCGCGAAATATTCGATGAAGAACTCCGCGTTGTTCTTCAGCGACTGACCATAGAGCGTGTGCAGGATGGCGTGGCCGGTGCGGTCGGCCGCGGCGCAGGTGCGCTGGACCGGGGGGCCTTCGCCGTATTCGGTGGTGTGGCCGCCGAAGGGACGCTGATAGATGCGGCCGTCCTCGGTCCGGCTGAACGGGACGCCGTAATGCTCCAGCTCATAGACGGCCTTGGGGGCTTCGCGCGCCAGGTATTCCATGGCGTCGGTGTCGCCCAGCCAGTCCGACCCCTTGACGGTGTCGTACATGTGCCACTGCCAGCTGTCGGGGCCCATGTTGGACAGCGACGCGGCGATGCCGCCTTGGGCCGCGACGGTGTGCGAGCGTGTCGGAAAGACCTTGGTCACGCAGGCCGTGCGCAGGCCCTGTTCGGCCATGCCGAGCGTCGCGCGCAGACCCGCGCCACCGGCACCCACGACGACCACGTCATAGTCATGAACGGTTGTTTGGTAAGCTGCCATGTCGTCCTCAGATCGCGGGAAGGGTGAAGGCCATCTTGGCCAGCGCAAAGATGGCGGCGGCGATCACGCCCCAGCCAAAGATCGCGACCGCGACCATCGCCAGCTGCTGAGCGGTGCCGTGGACATAGTCCGCGATCGCGCCGCCCTGCGACCCCTTGATGAAATGCAGCATGCCGACGATCACGAACAGCGCGGTGATGATGCCCGGGAAGGGGCGGCCGAAATGGGCCACGACCTGATCCTGGGGCAGGCCGATGGCGCCGCCCACGGCGATCAGGAACAGCGGCGTCAGCACGATCAGCGCATAGCTGCTCATCGTGATGTTCCAGTGGTGCTGGGTGCCCGCGCGGGCCGATCCCAGCCCCTGCGCGGCCTTGCGGGGGGTGATGTAGCGCATGATGCCCTCAGCCGATGAAGAAGATGATCAGGCTCAGCACGGTCAGCGCGACCGAGCCGATGATGATGCCCCAGGAGGATTTGCGGGCTTCCTCGATCTCCAGCCCCAGGCCGTTGTCGTAGAAGAGGTGCCGCACGCCCGACAGCGCGTGGAACCACAGCGCCCAGGTCGAGGCGGTCATGACCAGGAAGCCCAGCCAGGACCGCATGACCCAATCGGCCGCGGCGAAGGCGCCGGGGCTGGTGACGGCGGCGACCAGCCACCAGACCAGCAGCAGGAGGCCCGCCGACAGCGCGTGCCCGGTGATGCGGGTCAGGATCGAGGTGATCGCCGGCATCGGCAGACGATAGACCTGAAGATGGGGGGAAAGCGGCCGGTTACCCCGGTTCACGTCGGCCATTGGCGGCCCTCCTTTGATCGGTTCAGCGATCCCGGCGCAGGTCCCCCGATAGGAATGGGCTGGCACGCGCGGGCTGGCGATTGGTGCCGTTACTGGCCTGACAGATGCCACCTGTCACGCCGGGATGCCACCCCGCGCGCGCAAATGCCGCGGAAATCCGCCTTTGTGATCACAGGCGTGGCGGCTGTGATCACAGCCTCGCCGGCCGTTAGCGCAGGACAGCGGGGCGGGCGACTCAGACCGGGATCAGCGCCCAGTAATCCAGATCCAGCAGCACGTCGGGCAGGTAGCGCCCCTGATCGTCGCGCAGCGCCCCCGGCGCCGCCTCGCCCCGGGTCGCGACCAGGCGCAGGCGGATCGCGCCCACGCCCGGCGCCTCGGTCGGGGCGCGGTCCAGGACCTCGGACCAGGCCCGCACGGTATCGCCCGCAAAGCAGGGATTCGCATGCGCGCCCGCGTTCAGCGCCACGATCATCTGCGCATTGGCCAGCCCGTTGAAGGACAGCGCGCGCGCCAGGCTGATGACATGGCCGCCATAGATCAGCCGCCGCCCGTCGGGGCGGTGGGTGGCGTCGAAATGCACCTTGGCGGTGTTCTGCCACAGACGGGTGGCCAGCATATGCTCGGCCTCCTCGATGGTGACGGCATCGACATGGTCGATGACCTCACCCACCGCGTAATCGCCCCACCGATGGGATTCTCCCGCCAGATCAAAGTCGTATTCGGTGAAGTTCAACCCTTCCGGAACGATCAGGTCGGCCGGATCGACGACGGCGGCCAGATCGGGCACCACCGCCTCGGGCGCCGGGGCCTGGGGGTCGCGCTTGCGGACCATGACCCACCGGACATAGTCCAGCACGACTTCCTCGACCTGGTTCAGCCCCTGGGTCCGCACCCAGACCACGCCCGACTGGCCGTTGGAATTCTGCCGCAGGCCGATCACCTGGCTTTCGGCGCGCAGCGTGTCGCCCGGCCAGACCGGCCGCAGCCAGCGCCCTTGGGCGTATCCCAGATTGGCGACCGCGTTCAGGCTGACATCCGGGACCGTCTTGCCGAAGACCGTGTGGAAGGCCAGCAGATCGTCCAGCGGGCTGCCGTCCAGACCGCAGGTGATCGCGAATTCGTCTGACGAGTACAGCGCATGCCGCGCGGGATAGAGCGCGTGGTACAGCGCCCGTTCGCCTTCCGCCACGGTGCGGGGCACGGCGTGGCGAATGGTCTGGCCGACCGTGTAATCCTCGAAGAACCGTCCCGGATTGGTCTTGGTCATTGCTGTCCCAGCTTCATCTCGGGGTGGTACTCCGCCTCGATCTCCTTGGTGACGGCCTGCCCCATGCGCATCACGCCCTTGACGGGATCATGGGCCATGGTGGGGCTGCCGTGCAGCGACCAGCCCTTGGACAGGGCCTCGCTGACGCGGTGGCAGAACTGCGACGTGTCGTCCTCGGTGATGCAGCGATAGATCAGGGGCATGTCAGGCTCCTCCGAAGGGCCAGGGGCCGATCCAGCCGTGGATCAGGCCGATCACGATCATGACGATGACGGCGCCGACGGCGGCCATCGCCTCCTTGCGGGCGGGGAAGGGTCCGGTCGGGCGGACCCAGGGGGCGGCGCGGTTGATCGCCACCATCTCGACGAAGGACCAGGCCAGCAGTCCGCCGAACAGGATGAAGGACGGCGTATCGCCGTTCACCAGCAGATGCGCCGCCGCCCACAGGACAAAGCCCCACAGCATCGGGTGGCGCATCACGGCGGTCACGCGGGTCTTCATGCCGCTGGCCGCGAACAGATAGAGGGCCACCAGCACCAGCAGGTTGTTGATCCCCACGAAGGCCGGGTTTGGACCCCAGAAGAACGCGCCGGTCGCCCCGCGATAGCCGATGACCATCAGGATGATCGACAGGACCAGAAGGCCCGCGACCATGCCCTTGCCCCGCTCGCCCGTCGCCGCGCGGCTGGCGGGCGCCATCCGCTTGTAGAGATGCGCCGCCCACCACAGGGCCACGCCTAGGATCAGGATCAGCATCTGGCTTTCCTCTCGCTGGAGCTCGTGGCGCGCAGACTGCCCTTATTGCGCCATGGCCGCAATCGCCTCCGCGCGGTCCAGCGTCTGGCGGGCGGTCGCGACATGCAGGTTCTCCACGATGCGGCCGTCGACCACGGCGACCCCCTTGCCCTCGGCCGCGGCGGCGTCGAAGGCCTCGATCTGGCGGCGGGCCAAAGCGACTTCCTCCCCGGTCGGCGCGAAGGCCGCGTTGGCGATCTCCAGCTGGGCGGGGTGGATCAGGGTCTTGCCGTCGAACCCCATGTCACGGCCCTGTTCGCACTCGGCGCGCAGGCCGTCCTCGTCCTTGAAGGCGTTGAAGACCCCGTCCACGATCACCCGCCCCTCCGCCTTGGCGGCCAGCAGGCACAGGCCCAGCCCGGCCATCATCGGCAGGCGGTCGGGACGGAAGCGGCTGCCCAGCTCCTTGGCCAGGTCGTTGGTGCCCATCACCATCCCCTCCAGCCGCGGATAGGCGGCGATGGCGGCGGCGTTCAGCATCGCGCGCGGCGTCTCCACCATCGCCCAGAGGGGCGTGTCGGGGACCAGTGCGGCCACGCGGTCCAGATCCTCCGGGCCGTCCACCTTGGGGATCAGCACCGCGTCGATCTCCAGCCCCGCGCAGGCGCGCGCGTCATCCGCGCCCCATGCGGTGGACAGCGCGTTGATGCGCACGATCCGCGCGCGGGGGCCGTAATCCTGCGTCAGGGCCTGGGCCAGCGCATCGCGGGCCGCGTCCTTGGCGTCGGGCGCCACGGCATCCTCAAGGTCGAAGATGATCGCATCGGCGGCAAGGCCGCGCGCCTTCTCCATCGCGCGGGCATTGGCGGCGGGGATGTAGAGGACCGAGCGGTAGGGGCGGGCCATGGGAAACCTCCGGGCAACAATCTTGCGCCTTGGTGCCGCGTCGCGTCACATATGGCAAGCGCAAATTGCCGCGCCGCAGAAATCAGCCTGCCAGACCCTGCCAGATCAGCCGCAGCGACACCGCCAGCAGGCCCCAGGTGATCAGCCGATAGAACAGCGCCGCCGGGATGATCCGCACCAGCCGCAGCCCCACCCAGACCGAGACCAGCGACAGCGGCATCAGCACCGCCGCCGTGGCCAGGTTCGCCGCCGACAGCTGCCCGAGCGCGGCATAGGGGATCAGCTTGACCCAGTTGCCGATGGCAAAGAACCAGGTCGTCGTGCCCGCATAGATCAGCGGCGACAGGCGCAGGGGCTGGGCATAGACCTGCCACAGCGGCGCGCCCGCATGGCTGACGAAGCTGGTATAGCCCGCCAGCCCGCCCCAGATCGTGGCCGCCCTGCCCCGCGCCGGGCGCGGCGCGGCATCCAGCACCGGCCGGATCAGCGCGTTCAGCGCGAATCCCAGCCCGATGACCCCCACGATCAGGGTGACGCCCCGCACCGGCACGATGCTGGCCGTGGCCCAGCCCACGCCGATGCCCACCATCGCGCCGGGCAGCGCCAGCATCAACGCGCGGCGGTCCAGGTTGCGGCGGAAGGCGATCAGCCCGCCCACGTCCGACACGACATAGATCGGCAGCAGCAGCCCCGCCGCCTGCACCGGCGACATGACCAGCGACATCAGCGGCACGCTGATGATGCCGACCATGGCCAGCCCGCCCTTGGACAGGCCCACCGCGACCGCTGCGATGACGGCCAGCGCCCAGCCCCCCGCCGTCAGATCCAGCATCCGCACCCTCCTGCACGATGTGCAATCCCTGCCCCGCCGCCGCGTCGGAGTCCAGTGTCAGCGCCAACAGTGCCGCGGCGCGGCAGGGACGGCTTGCGCATTCATGCGCGAGCGCTTACCCCTGCCGCAACATTCCACCATGTATCGGAGGTTACCCATGGCCCGACCCAAGATTGCACTGATCGGTGCAGGGCAGATCGGCGGCACGCTGGCGCATCTGGCCGCGATGAAGGAGCTGGGCGACGTCGTCCTGTTCGACATCTCGGAAGGCACCCCCCAGGGCAAGGCCTTGGACATCGCCGAATCGGGCCCGTCCGAAGGCTTCGACGCGCGCCTGAAGGGCACGAACGACTATGCCGACATCGCCGGCGCCGACGTCTGCATCGTGACCGCGGGCGTGCCGCGCAAGCCGGGCATGAGCCGCGACGACCTCTTGGGCATCAACCTCAAGGTCATGAAGTCGGTGGGCGAGGGCATCGCCAAGCACGCCCCGGACGCCTTCGTCATCTGCATCACCAACCCGCTGGACGCGATGGTCTGGGCGCTGCGCGAGTTCAGCGGCCTGCCCCACAACAAGGTCTGCGGCATGGCGGGCGTCCTGGATTCGGCCCGCTTCCGCCACTTCCTGTCGCTGGAATTCGACGTGTCCATGAAGGACGTGACGGCCTTCGTGCTGGGCGGGCATGGCGACACGATGGTGCCGCTGACCCGCTATTCGACCGTGGCCGGCATCCCGCTGCCCGACCTGGTCAAGATGGGCTGGACCACGCAGGACAAGCTGGACGCCATCGTGCAGCGCACCCGTGACGGCGGTGCCGAGATCGTGGGCCTGCTGAAGACCGGATCGGCCTTCTATGCCCCCGCGACCAGCGCCATCGAGATGGCCGAGGCCTATCTGAAGGACCAGAAGCGCGTCCTGCCCTGCGCGGCGCATGTGGACGGCGCCTATGGCCTGAAGGGGATGTATGTGGGCGTGCCCACCGTGATCGGCGCCGGCGGCGTCGAGAAGATCATCGACATCAAGCTGGACAGCGCCGAGCAGGCGATGATGGACAAGTCGGTCGATGCGGTGAAGGGCTTGGTCGAGGCCTGCAAGGGCATCGATCCCTCGCTGGCCTGATCGACACTTGCGAAATCCCGGAGCGGCGCGCCATGATCGGCGCGCCGTTTCCTTTTTCCGGGGTCCGCCATGTTCCGCCTGCTTGCCGCCCTGTCGCTGATCGCGACCCCCGCCTGGTCCCAGGAGGCGGGCGCGCTGACCGCCCGCGACGGCCCCGCCGCCGCCCGCGCCGCGCTGGAGGCGCAGCCCGCCTCGCCCGACCGCGACCTGGGTCTGGCCGCCGCGCATTTCTTGGGCGGGATCGAGGCCGCCTTCCAGGCTCGCCACCGGATCGGCGCGACCGAGCCGCTGCTTCCCCTGCCGCTCCTGGGCGCGCCTCTGCCTCCCAATCCCGACCCGCAGCCGATGACGGCCGATTTCGTGAACGCGATCATGCGCGACATCTCGGGCGCGATGCAGCGGACGCGCGAGGCGCTGCCCGACGATCCGGCCGTGCTGGTGCTGGACCTGCGCGCGTTGTGGCTGGACGTTGACGGCGACGGCCGCCGCGGGCCGGGCGAGGACATCCAGACCCTCTCGGGCCTGCCCTTCCCCGAAGGCCCGGCAGAGGTGCGATTCGACGCCGCTGACATCCACTGGCTGCGCGCCTATACCCATCTGATCGAGGGGGTCGCGTCGCTGATCCTGGCCTTCGACCCCGAACCCGCCCTGGCGCAGCGCATCGCGCTGGAGGCCGCGCTGGCCGAACAGTTCGCCGAACCGCCCGGCCAGATGGCGCGCGCGCCCAACATGGACATGCAGGCCCGCGCCTTCGGACCCATCGTCGACCGCATCGCCGTGGTGCTGCAGACGCTGCGCCGGCAGCCCGAGCCGGCGCTGATCCAGGCCGCGGGCGAGCATCTGCGCGCCATGGTGGCCGCGAACCGCCTGTTCTGGGCCGAAGTCGCGGCCGAGACCGACAACGACCGCGAGTGGATCCCGAACGACGCCCAGCAGGCCGCCCTGGGCTTTGCCCTGCCGCCCGGCACCGGCCCCATGTGGCTGGCCATCCTGGACGAGGTCGATCAGGCGCTGGAGGGGAAGATGTTGATCCCCTACTGGCGGTTCGCGCCAGGCCATGGCGTCGATCTGGCGCAGTGGCTGCGCGAGCCCGCGCCGGTCGAGGTCGAGGACTGGGTACAGGGCAGCGCCGCCCTGCCCTATGCCCGGCCCGGACTGACGGTCGGGCGCGACAATTGGGATCGGTTCCTGGGCAGCCTGGGCGCGCGCGCGGGCCTGACGATGCTGCTGCTGAACTGACGCCCCGGTCGAATCGCGCTGCTTGCGCTATCGGCGCGGCGGCTTTGTGATCACGGCAAATCTAGCTGTGATCACATTCGGCGACTTCCCGCCGGTTTTGCGCATTTTACGGGGAATTCGTTTCTGTGTGCCGCGACAGCGTGGCACAAGGCCCCCAAATCTGTCGAACCGAACGAGGGGGTCGAGATGAACATCCACGAATACCAGGCCAAGGCGCTGCTGCGCCAGTACGGCGCACCCGTCAGCGATGGCCGCATCGTGATGAAGGCCGATGAGGCCAAGACCGCAGCCGGCGAGATGGACGGCCCGCTCTGGGTGGTCAAGGCCCAGATCCATGCGGGCGGCCGCGGCAAGGGCAGCTTCAAGGAAGCCGAAGCCGGCGAGAAGGGCGGCGTCCGCCTGGCCAAGTCCGTCGAGGAGGCCGAGGAGCTGACCCGCCAGATGCTGGGCCGCACCCTGGTCACGCATCAGACCGGACCGGCCGGCAAGCAGGTCAACCGCATCTATATCGAGGACGGCAGCGACATCGCGCGCGAGCTGTATCTGGCGCTGCTGGTGGACCGCCAGACCTCGCGCGTGAGCTTCGTGGCCTCCACCGAGGGCGGCATGGACATCGAGGAGGTGGCCGAACACACGCCCGAGAAGATCGTCAGCTTCAGTGTCGATCCGGCCTCGGGCCTGTCGGACTTCCACGGCCGCCGCGTGGCCTTCGCCCTGGGCCTGGAAGGCGCGCAGGTCAAGCAATGCGTGGCGCTGGTTAAGAACCTGTATCGCATGTTCATCGAGAAGGACATGGAGATGCTGGAGATCAACCCGCTGATCGTCACGCCCGAAGGCCAGATCAAGTGCCTGGACGCCAAGATGGGCTTTGACAACAACGCGCTCTATCGTCAGCCCGACATCATGGCGCTGCGCGACGAGACCGAGGAGGACAGCAAGGAGCTGGCCGCCTCGAAGTTCGACCTGAACTACATCGCGCTGGACGGCGAGATCGGCTGCATGGTGAACGGCGCGGGCCTGGCCATGGCGACCATGGACATCATCAAGCTGTTCGGCGCCGAGCCGGCCAACTTCCTGGATGTCGGCGGCGGCGCCACCAAGGAGAAGGTCACCGAGGCGTTCAAGATCATCACCTCGGACCCGAACGTCAAAGGCATCCTGGTCAACATCTTCGGCGGCATCATGCGCTGCGACATCATCGCGGAGGGCATCATCGCCGCCGTGAAGGAGGTCGGCCTGCAGGTCCCGCTGGTCGTGCGCCTGGAAGGCACGAACGTCGACCTGGGCAAGGAGATCATTGCCAACAGCGGCCTGAACGTGATCGCGGCCGACGACCTCAAGGACGGCGCCGAGAAGATCGTGAAAGCGGTCAAGGGCTGATCCATCCGGGCGCGCGGGGCACGCGCGCCCTCCTCTGGAACATCGCGGTGCGTCGCGCACCGCCCACGCAAGGAGGCCACGATGGCCGTTCTCGTCGACAAGAATACCAAAGTCATCTGCCAGGGGATCACCGGATCCCAAGGCACCTTCCACACCGAACAGGCGATTGCCTATGGCACGCAGATGGTCGGCGGCGTGACCCCCGGCAAGGGCGGGTCCGAGCATCTGGGCCTGCCGGTCTTCAACTCGGTTCATGAGGCCGTCGCGAAAACCGGCGCCAATGCCAGCGCGATCTATGTGCCGCCCCCCTTCGCGGCGGATTCGATCCTGGAGGCCATCGACGCCCAGGTGCCGCTGATCGTCTGCATCACCGAAGGCATTCCGGTCCTGGACATGATGCGCGTCAAGCGCGCCCTGGCGGGGTCGAACTCACGCCTGATCGGGCCGAACTGCCCGGGCATCATGACGCCTGACGAATGCAAGATCGGCATCATGCCGGGCAGCATCTTCCGTCGCGGCAGCGTGGGCGTCGTGTCGCGCTCGGGCACGCTGACCTATGAGGCGGTCAAGCAGACCTCGGACGTGGGCCTGGGCCAGTCCAGCGCGGTCGGCATCGGCGGCGACCCGATCAAGGGCATGGAGCATATCGACGTGCTGCAGATGTTCCTGGACGATCCGGAGACCGAGTCCATCATCATGATCGGCGAGATCGGCGGATCGGCCGAGGAAGAGGCCGCCGAGTTCCTGGCCGAGCAGAAGCGCAAGGGCAAGTGGAAGCCCACCGCAGGCTTCATCGCGGGCCGCACCGCCCCTCCGGGCCGCCGCATGGGCCATGCCGGCGCGATCGTGTCGGGCGGCAAGGGCGACGCCGAATCCAAGATCGAGGCCATGAAGAAGGCCGGCATCATCGTCGCCGACAGCCCTGCGGGCCTGGGCGAGGCCGTGCTGAAGGCGATCAAGGGTTGATGATTTGACTTGCCGCCCCCCGGCACCCAAGTACCGGAGGGCGGATCGACCAAGGGGATACCGATTGGACCAGCAGCCACAGCCAGGCCGACAGACGGGACCGCGCGCGCGGGGCCTTCTGTCGCTTGTCGCGTTGCTGGGTCTGGCCGCCTGCGGCGACAGGATGACGACCGACATCCTGCCCGGAGGCATCCCCGCCCGCACCAACCTGCATCAGGCCAGCAGCCTGCCGCCGGAATCGGTGCGCACCGTGGCGCGGCGGGATTTCGGATGGCGGGTGATCTATCGCCCGGCCTTCGCCCCCGCCAATGCCGAAAGCCGCGCGGCCGTCGCGCTGTGCGGCCTTGAACGTCGCGCGCCGCTGCGCATCCAGCAGCAGCCGCGGCTTGATTCATTCGCCGATCCCGGCGCCCGCATCTTCGACATCTACTGCGCCTGACCCAACCCTTCCATTTGCCCTGAACGGGGACCAGCCATGACCGACCAGCCAAAGAACACCGATTTCCACGACTCCTCCTTCCTGCAGGGCCATAACGCGGCCTATGTGGAGCAGCTCTATGGCCAGTGGGCCAAGGATGCGGGGGCGGTGGACGAGGCCTGGGGTGCCTTCTTCCGGTCGCTCGGCGACGATCAGGACGTGGCCGTCCGCGAGGCCGAGGGCGCCAGCTGGAAGCGCGCCGACTGGCCGCCGGTCCCCCATGACGACACGACCAGCGCCCTGACCGGCGAATGGCCCTCGGCCTCCAAGGGCGATGCCGATGCCGCGATGAAGAAGATCGCCGCCAAGGCCGAGGAGAAGGGCGTCACGCTGACGACCGACCAGATGCGTCAGGCCGTGCTGGACAGCATCCGGGCGCTGATGCTGATCCGCGCCTTCCGCATCCGCGGCCACCTGCACGCGCAGTTGGACCCCCTGGGCCTGCGCGAGGTGCCCGACCATGGCGAGCTGAACCCGGCCACCTACGGCTTCGGTCCCGGCGACATGGACCGGCCGATCTTCATCGACAACGTGCTGGGCCTGGAGATCGCCTCGATCCGCCAGATCACCGACCTGATGACGCGCACCTATTGCGGCACCTTCGCGCTGCAGTACATGCACATCTCGAACCCCGAGGAGGCCGCCTGGCTGAAGGAGCGGATCGAGGGTTACGGCAAGGAGATCGCCTTCACCCGTGAGGGCCGCCGCGCCATCCTGAACAAGCTGGTCGAGGCCGAGGGCTTCGAGAAGTTCCTGCACGTCAAGTACATGGGCACCAAGCGCTTCGGCCTGGACGGCGGCGAGGCGCTGATCCCCGCGATGGAGCAGATCATCAAGCGCGGCGGCGCGCTTGGCGTGAAGGAGATCGTGTTCGGCATGCCGCACCGCGGCCGCCTGTCGGTCCTGGCCAACGTGCTGTCGAAACCCTACCGCGCGATCTTCCACGAGTTCCAGGGCGGCAGCTTCAAACCCGAGGACGTGGACGGGTCGGGCGACGTGAAATACCACCTGGGCGCCAGCGCCGACCGCGAGTTCGACGGCAACACCGTCCACCTGTCGCTGACCGCCAACCCCAGCCACCTGGAGGCCGTGAACCCGGTCGTGCTGGGCAAGGCCCGCGCCAAGGGCGACCAGCTGGGCGACGTGACCGACCGCAGCTCGGTCCTGCCGATCCTGCTGCATGGCGACGCGGCCTTCGCGGGCCAGGGGGTCGTCGCGGAATGCCTGCAGCTGTCGGGCATCCGCGGTCACCGCACGGGCGGCTGCATCCATATCGTGGTGAACAACCAGATCGGCTTCACCACCGCGCCGGCCTTCAGCCGCACCTCGCCCTATCCGACCGACATCGCGCTGATGGTCGAGGCGCCGATCTTCCACGTGAACGGCGACGATCCGGAGGCGGTCGTGCACGCCGCCCGCGTGGCGACCGAGTTCCGCCAGAAGTTCAAGAAGGACGTCGTCCTGGACATCATCTGCTATCGCCGCTTCGGTCACAACGAAGGCGACGAGCCGATGTTCACGAACCCGGCGATGTACACCAAGATCAAGGCGCAGAAGACCACGCTGCAGCTTTACACCGAGCGTCTGGTCGCCGACGGGCTGATCCCCGAGGGCGAGATCGAGGACATGAAGGCCGCCTTCCAGGCCCATCTGAACGAGGAGTTCGAGATCGGGAAAAGCTACAAGCCGAACAAGGCCGACTGGCTGGACGGCAAGTGGTCGGGTCTGGACCGCGAGGGCGCGGACTACATCGCCGGTGAGACCGGCATCGCCCCCGAGGTGATGACCCAGGTCGGCCGCGCGCTGACCACCGTCCCTGAGGGACTGAGCCTGCACAAGACCGTGGGCCGCCTGATCGAGGCCAAGAAGCAGATGTTCGAGACCGGCGAGGGCTTCGACTGGGCCACCGCCGAGGCGCTGGCCTTCGGATCGCTGGTCACCGAGGGGCACGGCGTGCGCCTGGCGGGCCAGGACAGCACCCGCGGCACCTTCAGCCAGCGTCATTCGGCCTTCATCGACCAGAAGACCGAGGACCGCTATTACCCGCTGAACAACATCACCGAGGGTCAGGCCCGCTACGAGGTCATCGACAGCATGCTGTCGGAATACGCGGTGCTGGGCTTTGAATACGGCTATTCGCTGGCCGAGCCCAACACGCTGACCCTTTGGGAGGCGCAGTTCGGCGACTTCGCCAACGGCGCGCAGATCATGTTCGACCAGTTCATCTCCTCGGGCGAGAAGAAATGGCTGCGCATGTCGGGCCTGGTGATGCTCTTGCCGCACGGCTTCGAGGGTCAGGGCCCCGAGCACAGCTCGGCCCGCCTGGAGCGGTTCCTGCAGCAATGCGCCGAGGACAACTGGATCGTCGCGAACTGCACCACGCCTGCGAACTACTTCCACATCCTGCGCCGCCAGATCCATCGCGGCTTCCGCAAGCCGCTGGTGCTGATGACGCCGAAGTCGCTGCTGCGCCATCCCCTGGCCGTCAGCCGCGCCGCGGAGTTCCAGACCGGTTCGACCTTCCACCGCGTGCTGTGGGACGATGCCGAACGCGGCGGATCGCCGACCACCTTGGTGGCCGACGAGCAGATCAAGCGCGTCGTCATCTGTTCGGGCAAGGTCTATTACGACCTGCTGAAGGCGCGCGACGAGGCCGGGATCACCGACACCTATCTGCTGCGCTTGGAGCAGTTCTATCCCTTCCCGGCACAGTCGATGGTCAAGGAGCTGGGCCGCTTCAAGCAGGCCGAGGTCGTCTGGTGCCAGGAGGAGCCCAAGAACCAGGGCGGCTGGAGCTTCGTCGAGCCCTATCTGGAATGGGTGCTGGAGCGGCTTGGCGCCAAGCACACCCGCGCGCGCTATGCGGGCCGCAACGCCGCGGCCTCGGTCGCCACGGGCCTGGCCTCGCGCCACAAGGCCGAACAGGAGGCGCTGGTCGCCTCTGCCCTGAACCTTGAAGGATGATCCGATGACCACCGAAGTCCGCGTGCCCGCCCTGGGCGAATCCGTCACCGAGGCCACGATCGCCACCTGGTTCAAGAAGCCCGGAGACCGCGTCGAGGTCGACGAGATGCTGTGCGAGCTGGAGACCGACAAGGTCACCGTCGAGGTGCCCAGCCCCGCCGCCGGCACCCTGGCCGAGATCGTTGCAGCCGAAGGCGAGACGGTCGGCCCCGACGCGCTGCTGGCCCAGATCAGCGAGGGTGGCGAAGCCGCCGCCCCCGCCCCCAAACCTGCCAAGGCCGAAGCACCGGCCGACAAGACCGAGGAACAGAAGACAATGAGCGGCAATTCCGTGGACGTGATGGTCCCGTCCCTGGGCGAAAGCGTGACCGAGGCGACCGTCGCCACCTGGTTCAAGAAGCCGGGCGACCGCGTCGAGGCCGACGAGATGCTGTGCGAGCTGGAGACCGACAAGGTCTCGGTCGAGGTCCCGGCCCCCGCCGCGGGCGTCCTGGCCGAGATCCTGGCCGAGGAAGGCGCGACCGTCGACGCCAAGGCGCGTCTGGCGATCATCACCGAGGGTGCCGCCGGCACCGCCGCGCCCAAGGCCTCGGACGCGCAGGAGACCGTCCTGCCGAATGCCGGCCCCGAGGAGACCAAGCCGCGCGACGTCGAGGATGCGCCCTCGGCCAAGAAGGCCATGGCCGAGAAGGGCGTCAGCCGCGACCAGATCCAGGGTTCGGGCCGCGATGGCCGCGTGATGAAGGAGGACGTGGCGAAGGCCAAGGCGGCCCCCGCGCCCGCCGCGAAGGCCCCCGCCGCCCCCCGCACGGCCGAGGATGCCGCGCGCGAGGAGCGGGTCAAGATGACCCGCCTGCGCCAGACCATCGCCCGCCGCCTGAAGGACGCGCAGAATACCGCCGCGATGCTGACGACCTACAACGAGGTCGACATGTCCGCGATCATGGGTCTGCGCAACGAGTACAAGGACGCCTTCGAGAAGAAGCATAAGGTCAAGCTGGGCTTCATGTCCTTCTTCGTGAAGGCCTGCTGCCACGCGCTGAAGGAAGTCCCCGAGGTCAATGCCGAGATCGACGGCACCGACGTGGTCTACAAGAACTACGTCAACATGGGCGTCGCGGTGGGCACGCCTTCGGGTCTGGTCGTGCCGGTCGTCCGCGACGCCGACCAGAAGGGCTTTGCCGCGATCGAGAAGGAGATCGGCGAGCTGGGCCTGAAGGGCCGCGACGGCAAGCTGTCCATGGCCGAGATGCAGGGCGGCACCTTCACCATCTCGAACGGCGGCGTCTACGGCTCGCTGATGTCCTCGCCGATCCTGAACCCCCCGCAGTCGGGCATCCTGGGCATGCACAAGATCCAGGAGCGTCCCGTGGTCGTCGGCGGTCAGATCGTCATCCGCCCGATGATGTATCTGGCGCTGTCCTATGACCACCGGATTGTCGACGGCAAGGGCGCCGTGACCTTCCTGGTCCGCGTCAAGGAAGCGCTGGAGGATCCGCGCCGCCTGCTGATGGATCTCTGATCCCGCCGGGGGCCCTTCGGGGCCCCTCTCGCGCCACGGGCTTGCACTCCCGGCGGCGCAGGACCAAAGCTGGGCCGTCACGAACCGGAGCCTGACCCATGCAACTGATCGTCCGCTACACCCATGCCGACGCCGCCGCCTTCCGCACGGCCTTCGACGCCGATGCCGAGGATCGGGGCCGCAACGGCCTGACCCAGCTGCAGCTGTGGCGCGAGGATGACGGTCATTCCTGGGCGCTGTTCCAGGTCGGCAACCCCAAGGCCGCCCGCGACTATCTGGACGGCGCGGCAGCGGTCTTCGCGGCCCAGGCCGGCGTCACCGCCACCGACGCGCATTTCGTGGACACCGTCTGATGCCCCCCGAGGTCGCAGCCCTGGCCGTCGCCGGCCTGATCCAGACCGCACAGTTCGCGACCTATTCCGTGATGGCGCAGCGCCAGGTCGGCCGCCGCGCCGCCATGAGCCCGCGCGACGGCGGCAAGGTCGAGTTGACCGGGACCGCGGGCCGCCTCCAGCGCGCCTTCAATAACCATTTCGAAGGCCTGATCATGTTCACCCTGGCGGTGGTCGTGGTCACGCTTGGCGACGCATCCGGCACGCTGACCGCGATCTGCGCCTGGACCTATGTGGCCGCCCGCATCCTGTACATCCCCGCCTATGTGCGGGGCTGGGTGCCGGGCCGCTCGATCATCTGGATCATCGGCTTTGCGGCGACCGTTCTGATGATCCTCTCCGCCCTGATCTCTTCTTCATGAAAATATCCCGCGGGGGTGCGGGGGCGCGAAGCCCCCGCCTCTGCGGCCTGATCTAAAGGAACTGCCATGTATGATCTCATCGTGATCGGCGCCGGCCCCGGCGGCTATGTCTGCGCCATCCGCGCCGCCCAGCTGGGCCTCAAGGTGGCCTGCGTCGAGGGCCGCGAGACGCTTGGCGGCACCTGCCTGAACGTGGGCTGCATCCCCTCCAAGGCGCTGCTGCACGGCACCCACATGCTGCACGAGGCGCATGAGAACTTCGAGAAGATGGGCCTGATCGCCCCCGAAGTGACCGTCGATTGGCAGAAGATGCAGGGCTACAAGGCCGAGACGGTCACCGGCAACACCAAGGGCATCGAATTCCTGTTCAAGAAGAACAAGATCGACTGGATCAAGGGCTGGGCCTCCATCCCCGCCGCAGGCCAGGTCAAGGTCGGCGACACGGTCCATGAGACGAAGAACATTGTCATCGCCACCGGCTCCTCCCCCGCCGCGCTGAAGGGCGTGAGCGTCGACAACGACGCGGGCGTCATCGTCGATTCCACCGGCGCGCTGGCCCTGCCCAGGATCCCGAAATCCATGGTCGTGATCGGCGCAGGCGTCATCGGGCTGGAGCTGGGCTCGGTCTATGCCCGCCTCGGCGCCGAGGTGACGGTGGTCGAATACCTCGACGTCATCACCCCCGGCATGGACGGCGAAATCCAGAAGCAGTTCCAGAAGATGCTGGTCAAGCAGGGCCTGTCCTTCGTCATGGGCGCCGCCGTGCAGTCGGCCGAGGCCAAGGACGGCCAGGCCACCGTCACCTATGCGCTGAAGAAGGACGACAGCACCCACAGCCTGACCGCCGACGTGGTCCTGGTCGCGACGGGCCGCCGCCCGCATGTGGAGGGCTTGGGTCTCGACGCGCTTGGCGTGACCATGACCGATCGCGGCTTCGTCAAGATCGACGATCACTGGGCGACCAGCGTCAAGGGCGTCTATGCCATCGGCGACGCGGTGCCCGGCCCGATGCTGGCCCACAAGGCCGAGGACGAGGGCATGGCGGTGGCCGAGGTCATCGCCGGCAGGCATGGTCATGTGAACTATGGCGTCATCCCCGGCGTGATCTACACCACCCCCGAGGTCGCCAATGTCGGCCTGACCGAGGAGCAGGCCAAGGAGGGCGGGCGCAAGGTCAAGATCGGCAAGTTCCCCTTCATGGGCAATGCCCGCGCCAAGGCGCAGTTCCTGGGCGAGGGTTTCGTCAAGCTGATCGCCGATGCCGAGACCGACCGGATCCTGGGCTGCCACATCATCGGCCCGTCGGCGGGCGACCTGATTCACGAGGTCTGCGTGGCGATGGAGTTCGGCGCCTCGGCCGAGGACCTGGCGCTGACCTGCCATGCGCATCCGACCGTGTCGGAAGCCGTGCGCGAGGCGGCGCTGGCCTGCGGCGACGGGGCGATCCATGCGTGACGTCGGGGCGGATGGGGCGGCGCACGCCGCCCTGACCCTGCCGCGGCGCGGGCTGTTGCTCGCGGCTCTCGCCGTCGCGGCCTGCGGCGGCGGGCGCGGATCGTCGGGCGGCAACGGCCGCATCGGCGGCAGCGGCCTCTATCCGAACGAGACGCCCGAGCTGCGCCAGCGCATCAACTACTGGTCGCGCCACTATCAGGTGCCCAACAGCCTTGTCCAGCGGGTGATCCTGCGCGAATCGAGCCACCGCCCGGATGCCCGCAACGGCTCCTATTACGGGCTGATGCAGATCAACCCGACCACCGCCCGGACCATGGGCCATCGCGGCCCGGCCTCCGAGCTTCTGGATGCGGACACCAACCTGCGCTTTGGCGTGAAATACCTGCGCGGCGCCTGGATCGTCGCGGATGGCGACGCCGACGGGGCGATCAGCTGGTATTCGCGGGGCTATTACTACGAGGCGCGGCGGCGCGGCCTGCTGCGCGTGACCGGGCTGCGGGCCTGAGGCCCCGTCCGGTCTGCACGCCGGGGGGTCAGCCCCCGGCGATGATGCGGACATAGTTCCGCGTCTCGCGATAGGGCGGGACGCCGCCATGCTTCTGCACCGCCCCCGGTCCCGCATTGTAGGCCGCCAGCGCCAAGGTCCAGTTGCCGAACTGGTTGTACATCATCCGCAGATAACGCGCCCCGCCGTTCAGGTTCTGGATCGGGTCGTTGGGGTTCACGCCCAGCTTGGCCGCCGTGCCCGGCATCAGCTGCGCCAGACCCATCGCGCCCTTGTGGCTGCGCGCATTGGGGTTCCAGCCCGATTCCTGCTGGACCAGCCTCAGGAACAGGTCCTCGGGGATGCCGTGGCGTTGTGCTGCCTGGCGCGCATGGGGCAGGTATTCGCTGCGCCGCCCGGTATAGCGCGGGATGTTCGGCGCGCTCTCCAGCACGATCTCCTGCCGGCCCGCATTGGGCTGCAGCCGGGCTGAGGACTGATACTGTGTCGACAGCCGCGAATCCATCAGCCGGGTCTGTCGGGCGAACTGTTCGGCCCGCGACTTGGAGGAGCTTCCCGAAAGGCGCAGCCCCTGCGCGCCGACCTCGGTCGGGGCCCCCAGGGCCAGCACGACCGCCGCGCACAGCGAAGCCGCCAGGGAATGGGTGATCCGCATGATGTCCGCCCTCGTTCTTCGTTCGGCGCCGGGCGCCGTCTTTGGCGTGACTATACATCAAAACCGGCCATCGGAAAGCTGCGGGTTGGTGCTGCGCGACTTCCTGCTTGGCTTCCACCGGCGGGCTGGGCTAGACCCGATGGAAATCGACATAACCCAAGGAGCCCGCACATGGCTGGCAGCGTCAACAAGGTCATCCTGGTCGGCAATCTGGGCCGCGACCCGGAAATCCGCAGCTTTCAGAACGGCGGCAAGGTCGCGAACCTGCGCATCGCCACCTCCGAGACCTGGAAGGACCGCACCACCGGAGAGCGCAAGGAGCGCACCGAGTGGCACACCGTGGCCATCTTCAACGAAGGTCTGGTCGGCGTGGTCGAGCGCTATCTGAAGAAGGGCAGCAAGGTCTATGTCGAAGGCGCGCTGGAGACCCGCAAGTGGCAGGACCAGTCCGGCCAGGACCGCTATTCCACCGAAGTGGTCCTGCGCGGCATCGGCGGCACGCTGACCATGCTGGACGGCGCCAGCGGTGGCGGCGGCGGCATGGGTGGCGGCGGCATGGGTGGCGGCGGCATGGGCGGGGGTGGCCGCGACAGCGGCGGCTATGACGAGTACAACCAGGGCGGCGGCTCGTCCTCGCGCGGTGGCGGCGGTGCGCCGCAGGGCGGCGGCCGCGCGGATTACGACGACGAGATCCCGTTCTGATCGCATCGGCGAATCACCTGCGACGGGCGGCCCCTCGGGCCGCCCTTTTTCGTGGTGCGATCTTTCGGCCCGCCCCGTCCGACCTTGCGGCAAGTTGCGCGGCGGAGGGCCCGCGCTTTGCGAATGATCCCGCGCTTGCAAAGCATGCGCGGCGGGTCTTTCTGGGCTGATCCTTGGCGCGGCTGATCCGCGCGGACCAACAGGAAGGCACTCGCCATGACCCTGACACTGACCGATCTGACCCCCCCGCCGGGCTATGAGCGCCTGGTGCTGGCCGAGGCCCCGCAGGCGGGGCTGCGCGCGCTGATCTGCCTGCATTCGACCGTGCTGGGGCCGGCGGCGGGCGGATGCCGGATGTGGGACTATGCCGACGACGCGGCCGCGATCCACGACGTGACGCGCCTGGCCCGCGGCATGACCTACAAGAACGCGATGGCGGGTCTGGGCCTCGGCGGCGGCAAGGCGGTCATCATCGGCGATGCGCGCCGCGACAAGACGCCCGCGATGATGCGCGCCTTCGGCGAGGCGGTGGACGCGCTCGGCGGCACCTACTGGACGGCCGAGGACGTGGGCATCTCGCCCGAGGACATGGCCCATGCGGCGCAGGCGACGCGCTTTGCCGTGGGCCTGTCGGGCGCCTCGGGCGACCCCTCGCCCTGGACCGCCGAAGGCGTGTTCCGCTGCCTGACGGTCGGCGCGCGCCACGCGCTCGGCAGCGACGACCTGACGGGGCGGCGGGTGCTGGTGCAGGGTCTGGGCCATGTCGGCCGCTCGCTGGCCGACAAGCTGGCCGCGGCCGGGGCGCAGCTGATCGTGACCGACATCAACCAGGCCGCGCTGCGCGACGCGCAGGATCAGCTGGGCGCCACGGTCTGTGCGCCCGACGCGGTCTTCGATCAGCAGATCGACATCTTCGCGCCCTGCGCGCTCGGCGGCGTCCTGACCGAGACGACCGCGCAGGCGCTGACCGCGCGGCTGGTCTGCGGGGCGGCGAACAACCAACTGGCCGATGACGGCGTGGCAGGCATCCTGGCCGCGCGCGGCGTGACCTACCTGCCCGACTATGTCGTGAACGCGGGCGGCATCATCAGCGTCGCCAGCGAGATCCACGGCCATCCCGACGCCTGGCGGCTGGAGCGCCTGACCGCCATCGCCGGCCGCGTGGACGAGATGCTGACCCGCGCCACCGCAAGCGGCGACCTGCCCGCGCGGGTGGCCGACCGCATGGTCGAGGCGATGCTCTCACCCCGCCGCGCCGCCTGAGGCCGCTCCGGCGACAGCCAGCCGCGGCGTCCCCCTCGATGGGGGGCGGCGCGGCTTTCCGGGCCGGGACGGCGCTCAGTGCCGCGCGTCGGCCAGCACCCGGGTCAGGGTCGCGTCCTCCACCGCGTCGCTGACGAAGGCCGCGCCGATCCCGCGCGCCAGGACGAAGCGCAGCCGCCCGTCCACGACCTTCTTGTCCTGCCCCATCAGCGCGATCAGCGCCGCATCGTCCGGCAACACGCCCGGAATGTCCGACAGCCGCGCGGGCATGCCCATCGCGCGCAGATGCGCCAGGACCCGGCTCGGCTCCTCCTGCGGGCACAGCCCCATGCGCGCCGACAGATCGAAGGCCAGCGCACAGCCGATCGCCACCCCCTCGCCATGCAGCAGCCGGTCGGAATAGCCCGTGGCCGATTCCAGCGCATGGCCGAAGGTGTGGCCCAGGTTCAGCAGCGCGCGCTCGCCCTGCTCGGTCTCGTCGCGGGTGACGATGCCGGCCTTCATGGCCACCGAATGCGCGACCGCCCGCTGGCGCAGGCCCGCGTCGCGGGCGAGGTCCGGCCCGTGCGCCTCCAGCCAGCCGAAGAAATCCGCATCCCCCAACAGCCCGTATTTCACCACCTCGCCATAGCCCGACAGGAAGTCGCGCGGGCTCAGCGTGTCCAGCACGTCGATATCGGCCAGGACCAGCGACGGCTGGTGGAACGCCCCGATCAGGTTCTTGCCATGGGGGCTGTTGATGCCGGTCTTGCCGCCCACGCTGCTGTCGACCTGCGCCAGAAGCGTGGTGGGCAGCTGCACGAAGCGCACGCCGCGCCGCAGGATCGCCACGGCAAAGCCCACCAGGTCGCCGATCACGCCGCCCCCCAGGGCCAGCACGACGTCACGCCGCTCCACCTGCCGCTCCAGCAGCCATTCGACGCAGCGGGTCAGCTGCGGCCAGCTCTTGGTGCCCTCGCCCGCGGGCAGGACCAGCGCCTCGCAGGCGATCCCCTCCGCGCGCAGCGCCGCCTCAAGCGCGGGCAGGTGCAGGCGCGCGACGACCTCGTCGGTGACGATCGCCACGCGCGGCCGCGCCAGCAGGGGCGCGACATGCCGGCCCGCATCGGCCAGCAGCCCCTGCCCGATGCGCACCTCATAGGCCCGGTCGCCCAGGGGCACGGTCACGGTCACCGGATCGGTCATGGTCTCTCCTGCATCAGCGTGGGATGGGCGGCGCCCAGCTCGTCCAGCAACCGCAGGGCGGTCGCCTCGATGCTGTCGCCCGCGCGGGACACGAACTCCATGTCGGCCAGCGCATAGACGGGGCTGCGCTCGGCCAGAAGCCGCAGCAGCGTGCCCTTTGGGTCGGCGGTCTGCAGCAGCGGCCGCGTCGGACGCTGCCGCACCCGCGCCCAGAGCGTCTCGGGCGCACAGTTCAGCCAGACGGACAGGCCCCGCGCGGCGATGGCCGCGCGGTTCTCGGGGCGCATCCAGGCGCCGCCCCCGGTGGAGATCACGCAGGGCGGCCCCGCCAATAGCCGCGCCAGCACCTGCGCCTCGCGCGCGCGAAAGAACGCCTCGCCGTCGCGGGCGAAAATCTCGCTGATCGTCATGGCGGCGGCCGCCTCGATCTCGGCATCGGAATCGGTGAAGGGCACGCGCAGGCGGCGCGCCAGCTCCGACCCGATGGCGGTCTTGCCCGCCCCCATCATTCCGATCAGCACGATATGGCGCGTCAGCACCTGTGTCATCCGGCCCCCCGTCAATCGGCTGACTGAATGACGTGATCTTTCGGAAATTGCCATATATATTCGCCTTGGGCCGGCTTCAGACCGGCCATGACACAACAAGACACGGTCGAGCAAAGGCGAATCGAATGCGGATGTTGAAACTGCTGGTGGTGCTGATTCTGGCGGGGCTGATCGGCCTGGCGGGCTATGCCTATTTCGGCGACATGGCCCCCAACCGCCGCGAGGTGCGCACGCCGCTGCAGATGGACGCGCCCGCAGCCGACACAGCGACCCCCGCTCCCGCCGCGGAACCGACCGAGGCCTCGGGTGGCTGACAGCGGCCCCTGGGCGGCGCTGGCCGTGACGCTGGCGCTGCTGGCGGGTCCGGCCGCCGCGCAGCAGCAGCCCCTGTCGGCCAGCGACTGGCTGTCGGGCAGCGTGCGCGGGCCGGTGCGCGAAAGCTCGGCCTGGCGGCCGGGCGACGCGCCCCCGCCCCGCCCCGACGCCCGGCCCCAGCCCGTCGCCACCAGCGGCGCGGTGGGTCCCGTGCAGGTCAGCCGCCTGGACGAGGGCGATCCCGACCATACCGGCATCCAGAGCCCGCGCCGCGCCGGCCTGCCGGCCGATCTGTGGTCCGGCAGCGATCCGGCGGTGCTGGCGCCGATGGTGCTGGCCACGCCCGCGCGCCTGGAGGCGATGCAGGCGCTGCTGCGCCGGGTGCTGACCGCGCAGCTGGCCCCGCCCACCGGCGGGCAGGGCGCGCGCGGCCAGCTGTTCCTGGCCCGCGCCGACCGCCTTCTGGACATGGGCGCGCTGGACGAGGCGCAGGCCCTGCTGGTCGCCGCCGGTCCCGGCCAGCCCGAGATCTTTCGCCGCATGTTCGACATCGCCTTGCTGGAGGGCGACGAGGGTCGCGCCTGCGCGATCATGAACGGCACGCCCGGCATCGCGCCCAGCTTTGCGGCGCGGATCTTCTGCCTGGCGCAGACCGGGGACTGGGCCGCGGCCGCCGTCAGCCTGCACGGCGCCGAGACCCTGGGCCTGATCGACGAACGCCAGGCCGTGCTGATGACGCATTTCCTGGACGACGCCTTCGTGGACGGGACCGAGCTGCTGGAGCCAGCCGAACGCCTCAGCCCGCTGGAATTCCGCATCCACGAGGCCGTGGGCCAGCCCCTGCCCACGCTGACGCTGCCGGTAGCCTTCGCGCAATCGGACCTGCGGCTGAACAGCGGGTTCAAGGCCCGGCTGGAGGCCGCGGAACGGCTGGCGCGTACCGGAGCCCTGCCCGCAGCGACGCTGCGCCAAGTCTATGGCGAACAGCGCCCCGCCGCATCGGGCGGCGTGTGGGAGCGGGCGGGGGTCATGCGCACGCTGGAGGCCGCGCTGGCGGGGGGCGACCTGACCCAGGCCCTGCCCCGCGCCTTCGACGAGTTCCGCGCCGCCGGCATGGCCGATCTCTTGGCCGCGATGGTCGCGGCCGACATGCCCGCCGCGATCCCCGACCCCGAGGCCGGCCGCGTGGCCGAGCTGCTGCGCGCCTGGTCCGGCCTTGCCGATGCGACCGTGCCCGCCCCCGACCCCGCGATGGAGGCCCCCGTCCCCCCCGTGCCCGAGACCCGGCGGGGCGAGGCGCTGCTGACCGCCATGGCCGACATCGACGCCGCGATCGAGGGCGACCTGGCGCGCGCGGGCCGCGGCATCGCGATGCTGCGCGCCCTGGGCCTGGACCGCGACGCCGACCGCGCGCAGGCGCAGGTCGTCCTGCTGCCGCAGATGACGGCCCCGCAATGAGCGCCGATCACAACGCGATCAGCGCCTTTCTGGACGCCCAGGCCGCGGAATCGGGGGCGGCGCGCAACACGCTGCTGGCTTACGGGCGCGATCTGCGCGACATGTCGGACTGGCTGGCGCGGCGGGCGCTGACGCTGGCCGCACTGACCCGCCCGCTGGTCGAGGATTACCTGGCCCATTGCGACGCGCAGGGCCTGTCGCGGGCGACCCGCGCGCGACGACTGTCCTCGATCCGGCAGTTCACGCGATTCGCGCTAGAGGAGGGCTGGCGCGGCGACGATCCGGCCATCCGCATCGCGGGACCGGGCCGGGCCAAGCGCATCCCCCGCACGCTGTCGCGCGAGGAGATCCAGGGCCTTCTGGACGCGGCCCCCGCCATCGGGCGCAACCCGGCCGACCGGGCGCGCAACCTGTGCCTGATCGAGCTGCTCTATGCCACCGGCATGCGCGTCTCGGAACTGGTCGAGCTGCCGGTCGCAGGCTGCCGGGGCGATCCGGCGGTGCTGGTCATCCGCGGCAAGGGCAACAAGGACCGCATGGTCCCCCTGGGCGGTCCGGCGCGGCGGGCGCTGCGCGACTGGCTGGCGCTGCGCGACGCCGCCCCCGAGGGCAGCCTCCTGGCGCGGCTGCTGGCAGGCAAGGGCGGTCGGTGGCTGTTCCCCGCGCCGGGGGCTGCGGGGCACCTGCCGCGGCAGGGCGTCTCACGGCTTCTGGGCCAGATGGCGGTCGCGGCGGGGATCGATCCGACCCGCGTCACGCCGCATGTCATCCGCCACGCCTTCGCCACCCACCTCCTGGAGGGGGGCGCCGATCTGCGCAGCATCCAGATGCTGCTGGGTCATGCCGATCTGGGCACCACCGAAATCTATACCCATGTGCTGAACCATCGCATGCGCGAGCTGGTTCTGAACCATCATCCCCTGGCGCGTCCCCATCCGCCCGTGCCAGCCTCCTCAACCTGACGGGACTACATGACCGACATCCTCTCCGCCCTCGATTTCGCGGCCCTCGTGACCATCGGCGCGATCCTGGTCTGCCTGCTGCTGTCGGCCTTCTTCTCGGGGTCGGAAACCGCCCTGACCGCCTCCAGCAAGGCCAAGCTGCGCGCCCGCGCGGACCGCGGCGACAGCGGGGCCGCAGCCGCCGTCCGTGTCACCGCCGACAGCGAGAAGCTGATCGGCGCGATCCTTCTGGGCAACAACGTGGTGAACATCCTGGCCGCCAGCCTAGCCACCGCGCTGTTCACCCGCCTGCTGGGCAGCGGCGGCGTCGCCATCGCCACGCTGGTGATGACGGTGCTGGTGCTGATCTTCTCCGAGGTCATGCCCAAGACCTATGCGATCTCGGCCCCCGAGAAGGTCGCAAGCCTGGTCGCGCGGCCCATCCGCCTGCTGACCGTGGTGCTGGCCCCCATCGTGACCGTGGTGCGGCTGATCGTGGGAGGCATGCTGTCGCTGGCCGGGCTGAAGACCGACCCGGACAAGCACATGTTCTCGCTGGAGGAGGAGATCGAGGGCGCGCTCTCGATCGGCCACGCCCAGGGCGCGGTGAACAAGGAGGACCGCGACCGCCTGCTGGGCGCGCTGGATCTGGGCAACCGCACCGTCGAGGAGATCATGCGCCACCGATCCGAGGTGCAGATGATCGACGGCGACCTGCCCCCGGCCAAGATCCTAGAGCAGGTCCTGGCCAGCCCCCATACCCGCCTGCCCGTCTATCGCGACGAGCGCGAGAACATCATCGGCGTGATTCACGCCAAGGACCTGCTGCGCGCCGTGAACCGCGCCGTGCGCGAGGCGGGCGATGCCGGGGCCGCGCGCCATTTCGATCTGGCCGCGGTGATGATGCCGCCCTATTTCGTCCCCGAGACCAGCGCCCTGGACGAGCAGATGCGCGAATTCCTGAAGCGGCGGACGCATTTCGCGCTGGTCGTGGACGAATACGGGTCCTTGCGCGGCCTGATCACGCTGGAGGACATCATCGAGGAGATCGTCGGAGAGATCGCCGACGAGCATGACACCGAAGAGGATCAGACGCTGAAGCCCAACCCCCAGGGCGACTATCTGGTCGAGGGCGGCATGACCATCCGCGACCTGAACCGCCAGCTGGACTGGGACCTGCCCGACGACGAGGCCAACACCATCGCGGGCCTGGTGATCCACATGGCGCAGTCGATCCCGGAACAGGGTCAGGTGTTCAGCTTTGCGGGATACCGCTTCGAGGTCGTCACGCGGCGCGAGAACCGCATCACCCGCCTGCGCATCCGCCCCCTGGCGCCCGCAGCCCTGCCCTGAGGCGCGGCGGCTTGCAACCGCCTTTGCCTCGGCCTAACAACGCGCCAACCCCAAGCGCTGCAAGGAATCCCCCATGGACATCGCCGCCCGTCGCACCGCCGACCCCGCCCACTGGAACCTGGCCAGCGCGATCCGCGTGCTGTCCATGGACGCGGTCGAGGCCGCCAATTCCGGCCATCCCGGCATGCCGATGGGCATGGCGGACGTGGCGACCGTGCTGTTCCGCAACCACCTGAAGTTCGACGCCAGCGCGCCGCACTGGTTCGACCGGGACCGGTTCATCCTGTCGGCGGGCCACGGCTCCATGCTGATCTACAGCCTGCTGCACCTGACCGGCTATGAGCAGATGACGCTGGAGCAGGTCCGCAACTTCCGCCAGCTGGGCGCGATCACCGCGGGCCATCCGGAATACGGCCATGTCGAGGGGGTCGAGACCACCACCGGCCCCCTGGGCCAGGGCATCGCCACCGCCGTGGGCTTCGCCATCGCCGAGGAGGCGATGCGGGCCGAGTTCGGGGCCGATCTGTGCGACCACCGCACCTGGGTCATCGCCGGCGACGGCTGCCTGATGGAGGGGATCAGCCACGAGGCCATAGCCCTGGCCGGGCACCAGAAGCTGGGCCGGCTGATCGTGCTGTGGGACAACAACGACATCACCATCGACGGCCGCGTCAGCCTGTCGGACGCGACCGACCAGCATGCGCGCTTTGCCGCCGCGGGCTGGCGCGTGCTGTCCTGCGACGGCCATGACGCCGCCGACATCGACCGCGCCCTGACCCTGGCCGCGCAAGATGACGGCCGCCCGACCCTGGTCGACTGCAAGACGATCATCGGCTTCGGCGCGCCGAACAAGGCCGACAGCAGCAAGGCCCACGGCTCGCCCCTGGGCAAGGATGAGATCGCCGCGACCCGCGCCGCCTATGGCTGGAGCCACGAGCCCTTCGTGATCCCCGAAGACATCCGCGCCGAATGGCACGCCATCGGCCAGCGCGGCGCGACCGCCCGCGCCGCCTGGAACGACCGCGTGGACGGGCTGGACGACGCGGCCCGTAACGATTTCGCGCGCCGCATCGGATCGGAGGCCAACCCGCGCCTGAACGCGATCATCGACGCCTTCAAGGTCCAGACGCTGGAGGCCAAGCCCAAGGTCGCCACCCGCAAGGCCTCCGAGAACGTGCTGGAGGTTCTGAATGCCGAGATGCCGGAGAACTTCGGCGGATCGGCCGACCTGACCGGGTCGAACAACACCAAGACCGGCGGCCAAGGCATCTTCGACGCGGGCAACCGCATGGGCCGCTATCTGCATTACGGCATCCGCGAACACGGCATGGCGGCGGCGATGAACGGCATCTGGCTGCATGGCGGCTTCCGCCCCTATGGCGGGACGTTCCTGACCTTCACCGACTATGCGCGCGGCGCGATGCGCCTGTCGGCGCTGATGGGCCTGCCGGTCGTCTATGTGATGACCCATGACAGCATCGGCCTGGGCGAGGACGGCCCGACCCACCAGCCGGTCGAGCATCTGGCGATCTGCCGCGCCACGCCCAACACGCTGACCTTCCGCCCCTGCGACCAGATCGAGACCGCCGAGGCCTGGGAGATCGCGCTGTCGCAGGATGCGACGCCCTCGGTCCTGGCCCTGTCGCGCCAGAACCTGCCGCTGCTGCGCGAGGACGTGGCCGAGAACCGCACCGCCAAGGGCGCCTATGTCCTGCGCGAGGGGTCGGCCGCGCCCAAGGTCGTGCTGATGGCCACCGGATCAGAGGTCGAGATCGCCGTCGCCGCCCGCGACGCGCTGGAGGCCAAGGGCATTCCGACCCGCGTCGTCTCGGTCCCGTCGATGGAGCTGTTCCGCGACCAAGACAAGGCCTATCGCGCCGAGGTCCTGCCCGCGAACACCGTCCGCATCGCCATCGAGGCCGCCGTGCGCCAGCCCTGGGACTGGCTGCTGCTGGGCGAGCGCGGGCAGGAGGAGCGCTCGGTCTTCGTCGGCATGGAGGGCTTCGGTGCCTCGGGTCCCGCGCCCGAGCTCTATGCCGAGTTCGGCATCACGGTCGAGGCGGTCGTGGAACGCGCGAAAGCGCTTCTGTGACGGCCGCCGCGCCCCTGGCCCGACCGGCCCGCTGATGCGCGTCCTGGCGCGCGGCTTCGCGCTGATGGGTCGCGAACGGGACGGGTTGCGCCGTCCCGGTTCGGACCAGGCGCGCGGCATCGCCCTGCTGCTGGCCGCGATCCTGGGCTTCACGCTGATGGACGCGACGGCCAAGCACCTGACCCAGACCTATCACCCGGCGCAGGTGGTCTGGGCGCGCTTCGTGGGCAACCTGCTGATCTTCGCGCTTATCTTTCGCGGCGCGATGCTGCCCTTGCTGCGCACGCGCCAGCCGGGGACGCAGCTTGCGCGCGCGATCATGCAGCTGGGCTCGGTGGGGCTGTTCTTCACATCGCTGCAATATATCGGCCTGGCCGAGGCGACCGCGATCATGGACCTGAACCCGGTCCTGATCACGCTTGGCGGTGCGCTGTTTCTGGGCGAACGCGTCGGGCCGCGCCGCATGGCGGGCATCGCGGCCGCGCTGGTCGGCGCGCTGCTGATCATCCGGCCCGGCATGGGGGTGTTCCAGCCCGCGGCGCTTCTGCCGCTGGCGGGGGCCTTCACCTATGCGGCGGGCGCGCTGCTGACGCGCATCGTGCGCGCGGATTCGGTGGCGACCTCGGTCCTGTGGTCGGCGGTGGTGGGCAGCATCGCCTCGTCCCTCGTGGTGCCGCTGTTCTGGCAGCCGATCGCCGCGGGCGATCTGTGGGCCTTTGCGGCGCTGGCGCTGTTCGGCACCGCCAGCCAGTATCTGCTGGTCAAGGCCTTCAGCGCGGCCGAGGCCGGCGCCCTGGCCCCCTTCGGCTATACCGGGCTGATCTGGGCGGGGCTGTGGGGCTGGCTGTTCTTCGGCCAGCTGCCGGACGGCTGGACCATCGCGGGGGCGGCGATTATCGTGGCGGCCGGACTGTACGTCTGGTCCCGCGAGGCCCGCGCCGCCAGGGAGGCACCATGCGCGACGACCGAACCACGCTGAGCGACCGGCTGGCCAACGGCGCCTTCCTGGCGATCATGGGGCTGGCGCGGATGCTGCCCTATCACCGCCGCATCCCGGCGATGGGCTGGGTCTTCGCGCATCTGATCGCCCCGGTGGCGGGCTGGCGGCGGCGCATCCGCGACAACCTGGCCCTGGCGCGCCCAGACCTCCCCCCGGCCGAGATCGAGGCGCTGGTCCGCGCGGTGCCCGACAATGCCGGCCGGTCCCTGGCCGAGATCTATTCGGGCGACGAGTTCACCGACCGCATCCGCCGCGCCGATCCGCTGGAGGGGCCGGGCCTGGCCGCGCTGGAGGCGGCCTTCGACAGCCATCGCCCGGTGATCCTGGCCTGCGCGCATTTCGGCAATTACGACGCCATGCGCGCGGCGCTGTCGGCGCGCGGTTGGCCGGTCGGCGCGCTCTATCGCCCGATGAACAACGAGGCGTTCAACCGCCATTACGTCCCCGCCATCACCGCCATCGCGGAACCCCTGTTCCCGCGCGGCCGGTCGGGTCTGGCCGCGATGCTGCGGTTCCTCAAGGGCGGTGGCTGGCTGGCCCTGGGCTTCGACCAGTTCGACCGCGAGGGGGCCGAGCTGCGCTTCTTCGACCTGCCCACGCGGACCGTGCTGACGCCCGCGGACCTGGCCCGCCGCTATGACGCGCTGCTGGTGCCGGTCGCGGGCATCCGCCAGCCGGACGGGCTCTCCTTCCGCGTCCATGTCGGCAGCCCCATCGCCCATGACGACGCCCGCGCGATGATGCAGGCGCTGAACGACGATCTGGAACAGCAGGTCCGGCGCCACATGGACCAGTGGTTCTGGGTCCACCGCCGCTGGAAGTGAGCGGGCCTTGACGCTTGACAGCGCGGCACCCCATGCGTCACAAGGACGCCGCCACGGTTCCGGCTTGCCGGATTGAAAGGGAATTCCGGTGCGCCCGCCCGCGGGTCAGGCCGGGGCTGCCCCCGCAACTGTAAGCGGAGAGCGCGGGCCGATCATGCCACTGGAGCCTGCTCCGGGAAGGCCGGCCCAAGCATCGACCCGCAAGCCAGGAGACCTGCCGCGGTCCTCACCCATTTCCGGCGCGGGGCGTGCCAGGAAAGCGGCCGTTCCGCAGCGGTGACACTCACCGCCCCGTTGCCGCGATGCGACCGGGCAGAACTGCGTGTCGCAGGCCCCCGCGCCTGCCTTCGAAAGGCCCGACCGATGCGTCGCCCCCTGTCCCTGCTGGCGTTCGCCGCCGCCCTGCCCGCCATCGCCGCCACGGCGCAGGAACCCATCTTGCTGGACGAGATCGTGCTGTCGGCGGGCCTGACACCCCTGCCCGCGGACGCCTATGCCCGCGCCTTCAGCACCGTCACCGCCGATGAGATCCGCGACCGCGGCATCACCACCGTCCAGGACGCGCTGCGCGCCCTGCCGGGTCTGTCGGTCAACACCTCGGGCGCGGGCCTGACGCAGGTTCGCATCCGCGGCGCGGAGGCGAACCAGACCCTGATCCTGATCGACGGGGTCGAGGCGGTCGGCGGCGCGGACGAGTATTTCCTGTCGGGTCTGGACACCGACAACATCGAGCGGATCGAAGTACTGCGCGGCCCGCAATCGGTCTTCTACGGATCGAACGCCTCGGCAGGCGTCGTCAACATCATCACCCGCCGCGCGCCGCAGGGCCGCAGCTACGGGGCCACGGTCGAGGTGGGCAATGGCGGCGCGGCCAGCCTCAGCGCCGGGCATCGCGGCGAACGCGGCGGCGTGCAGGTGATCCTGTCGACGCGCGACGACCTGGGCTATGACCTGTCGGGCAGTGGCGGCGACAAGGACGGGCTGCGCCGCAAGACGCTGAGCGTGACCGGCGATCTGGCCGCGACCGAGGATCTGCGCCTCGGCCTGACCCTGCGCCGCAGCGCCGAACGCATCCGGCAGGACGATGCCGATTCCGGCGCCGCCCGCCCCGAGGATTACATCGTCGATTCGGACATGATCCGCGACCGCGACGAGCTGCAGGCCGGGCTCTGGGCCGAATACGGCGCCGCCGACGCGCGGCTGACGCATCGGCTGGACTGGCAGCAGAGCGTGCTGCGGGAGACCCAGGACGCCGACCCCGAGCAGCGCGGCGAGACCGGCAAGCTGAAGTATCGCGCCAGCCTGGGCCTGGATGGCGCCGCGTCCGAGGCGCGCCACCTGCTGAACCTGCTGGCCGAACATCAGCGCGACGAGAACACCACCGCCCCCGGCCAGTCGCGCGAGATGAGCTCGGTCGCGCTGGAATTCCGCGCCTTCCTGGAGGGCGGGGTCAGCCTTCAGGCCGGGCTGCGCCATGACGCGAACCGGGTCTTCGACGATTTCAACAGCTGGAACGTGGCGCTGGACTGGCAGATCCCCGACCGGCCCTTCCGGCTGCATGCTTCGGCGGGGACCGGGCTGGTGAACCCGTCCTTCTTCGAGCTTTACGCCGATCAGAGCTTCGGCAGCATCGCCTATCGCGGCAATCCGGACCTGCGCCCGGAGCGCAACCGCGGCTTCGACATCGGCGTCGAGGCGCAGCTGCCCGGCGGGCGCGGCAGCATCGACGTCACCTATTTCAACGAGACCTTCCAGGACGAGATCGACATCGTCGCCCTGCCCAGCCAAGGCCCGTCGCTGCTGTTCACCTATGCCAACCAGGCCGGGGACAGCCCGCGCGAGGGGGTCGAGGTCACTGCCCGGATCAACGCGTCCGACCGGCTGAGCCTGTCGGGCAGCTATACCTATCTGGACGCGAAGAACCCCGACGGCTCGGCCGAGGTCCGTCGCCCCCGGCACGAGGCGGGCCTTTCCGCGACGCTGGCCATCCTGGACGGGCGCGGCACGATCAGCGGCGATCTGCGCCATGTCTCGGGCAATGTGGACACGCGGTTCTTCGGCGATTTCGGCACCGGGACCCTGCCCGCTTTCACGGTGGCGAACCTGGCCGCGGGCTATGACGTGACGCCGAACGTGCGGGCGGTCGCGCGGATCAGCAACCTCTTCGACACGGATTACTCCGAGAGCTGGGGCTATCCCGCGCAGGGCCGCACGGCCACGGTCGGGCTGCAGGCGCGCTGGTGATCCGCGCGTCGGCCCTTCTCCTGGCGCTGGCGCTGCCGGCGGGGGCCGCGTCGCCCGAACGGGTCGTGTCGATCAACCTGTGCACCGATCAGCTGGCCATGCTGGTGGCCGCGCCGGGGCAGCTGGTCTCGGTCAGCTGGCTGGCGCGCGACCCGGCGCTCTCGGCCATGCCCGAGGAGGCACGCGCCCTGCCCGCCAATCACGGCCTGGCCGAGGACATCCTGCGGCTGCGCCCCGACCTGGTCCTGGCCGGGGCCTGGAGCGACCCGACCACGTTGGCCATGCTGGAGAGGCTGGGCCTCCGGGTCGAGACCTTCGGCGCCGACGCCGACATGGCGGGCATCCGCGCCGACCTGCTGCGCATGGGCGACCTCCTGGGCCGGGCGGACCACGCCCGCGAACTGGCCGCGGCCTTCGACGCGCGGCTGGCCGCGGTGCCCCCGCCCGACGGGCCGCCCCCGCGCGCGGCGCTCTATGCCACCGACGGCTACAGCGCCGGTCGCGGCAGCCTCTCGGACGCGATCCTGGCGGCGGCGGGGCTGGCCAACATCGCCGCCGATCTGGGCCGGCCCGATGGCGGCTTCGTCCCGCTGGAGCGGCTGGTCCTGTCACGCCCCGACATGCTGGTCACCGACCGCGCCGGACCCGACCCCGCCCGCGCCGAGGAGGTGCTGCGCCATCCCGCCCTGACCGCCCTGCGCGCCCGCACCCCCGCCACAGCCCATCTGGACGCGCGCTGGAGCTGCGCCACCCCGCATGTGGCCGACGCCGTGGCCGATCTTGCGGCGGCGCGCCCATGAGGGTGCTGTGGCCCGCACTGGCGGCCGTGGTGGCCGCACTGTTCCTGGCCTCTCTGCTGGTCGGTCCGGTGCCGCTGGCGCCGGGCACCGCGCTGGCGGCGCTGGCCGGACGCGGCGATCCGCTTCTGGTGCTGGTCATGCAGGAGCTGCGCCTGCCCCGCGCGATCCTGGGCGCGGCGGTGGGTGCCTCCCTGGGGCTGGCCGGGGCCGCGATGCAGGGCTATCTGCGCAACCCCCTGGCCGAGCCGGGGCTGATCGGCACGTCGGGCACGGCAGCGCTCGGCGCGGTCCTGGCCATCCAGACGGGGCTGGCCGCGGCGGTCCCGCTGGCGCTGCCGCTGTCGGCGCTGGCGGGGGCCACGCTGTCGGTCGCGCTGGTCCTGACGCTGGCCGGACCGCATGGCGGGGCGCTGGCGGTGATCCTGGCGGGCATCGCGATCTCCGCGCTGGCGGGGGCGGCGACGGCGCTGGTGCTGAACCTGGCCCCCAATCCCTTCGCCGCGAACGAGATCATCTTCTGGATGATGGGCTCGCTGGCCGACCGCTCCATGCTGCACGTCCAGATCGCGCTGCCGGTGATGGCGGCGGGGGCGCTGATCCTGGCCCGCACCGGACCGGCGCTGCGCGCGCTGAGCCTGGGCGAGGATGCGGCCGCCAGCCTGGGCGTGTCCCTGCGCGCGCTGCGGCTGCGGCTGGCCTTGGGCACTTCGGCGCTGGTGGGGGCCGCGACGGCGGTGGCGGGCACGGTGGGCTTCGTCGGGCTGGTCGTGCCGCATCTGCTGCGCCGGGCGGTGGGCGGCGATCCCGCGCGCCTTCTGCCCGCATCGGCCCTGGGCGGCGCGGCGATGGTGCTGGCCGCCGACATCGCGGTGCGGGTGATCGTGCCGGAACGTGACCTGAAGCTGGGGGTGCTGACCGCGCTGATCGGCGCGCCCTTCTTCCTGCGGCTGATCCTGCGGCTGCGACGCGAGGCGCCATGACCCTGATGCAGATCCGTGGCCTGTCGCTGTCGCGCGGCGGCACGCCCATCCTGCGCGACATCGACCTGACGGTGACCGCCGGAGAGATGGTGGGCCTGATCGGCCCGAACGGCGCGGGCAAGACGACGCTCCTGCGCGCGGCGATGGGGCTGCTGCCGGCGCGGGGCCATGCCTCGCTGGCGGCGCTGGCCCCCGCCGCCCGCGCGCGCCACGCGGCCTTTCTGCCGCAATCGCGCGAGATCGCCTGGCCCATGAGCGTGCGCGCGGTGGTGGGGCTGGGCCGCATCCCCCATCCCGGCACGTCCGGTCCCCGCGACCGCGCGGCGATCGAGGCTGCCTTGGCGGCGCTGGCGCTGAGCGATCTGGCGGATCGCTGCGCCGCGACCCTGTCGGGCGGCCAGCAGGCCCGCGTGCTGATCGCCCGCGCGCTGGCGCAGGACGCGCCCCTGCTGATCGCGGACGAACCCACGGCGGGGCTGGACCCGGCGGCGGCGATCCGGGTGATGGCGCTGATGGCAAGGCTGGCGGCCGAGGGGCGCGGGGTCGTCGCCTCGCTGCACGATCTGGGCCTGGCCGCGCGGCACTGCACGCGGCTGGTGGTGCTGGACGGCGGCCGGATCGTCGCGGACGGCCCGCCGCTTCAGGTGCTGACGCCCGACCTTCTGGCGGACGTCTTCGGGATCACCGCGCATCTGGCGACCGGACCCGACGGCCCGGTCTTCCAGCCGCTGACGGCGCGCCCCTAGAAGTCCCAGTCTTCGTCCTGCGTGGCGACCGTCTTGCCGATCACATAGGACGATCCCGACCCCGAGAAGAAGTCGTGATTCTCGCTGTCGGGCGACAGGGCGGCCAGAATCGCGGGGTTCACCTCGCAGGCGGCGGCGGGGAACAGCGCCTCATAGCCCAGGTTCTGCAGCGCCTTGTTGGCGTTGTAATGCAGGAAGGCCTTCACGTCCTCGGTCAGGCCGATCCCGTCATACAGCTCCTCGGCATAGCGCGCCTCGATCTCGTAGAGGTCGAACATCAGCGCAAAGGCGAACTCCTTCAGGGCCGCGCGCTCGTCCTCCGACACCCGCTCCAGCCCGCGCTGGAACTTGTAGCCGACGTAATAGCCATGCACCGCCTCGTCGCGGATGATCAGGCGGATCAGGTCCGCGGTGTTGGTCAGCTTGGCGCGCGAGGACCAGTACATCGGCAGGTAGAACCCGGAATAGAACAGGAAGCTCTCCAGGAAGACCGAGGCGATCTTGCGGCGCAGCGGATCGGCCCCCGCCTTGTATTCGTCCAGGATCAGCCGGGCCTTCTGCTGCAGATGCGGGTTCTCCTCGGACCAGCGGAAGGCGTCGTCCACCTCGGCCGTCGAACACAGCGTCGAGAAGATCGACGAATAGGACCGCGCATGCACCGCCTCCATGAAGGCGATGTTGGACAGCACCGCCTCCTCATGGGGGGTGATCGCATCGCCCATCAGCGACGGCGCGCCCAGGCCGCTCTGGATCGTGTCCAGCATGGTCAGCCCGGTGAAGACCCGGATGGTCAACTCACGCTCGGCCGGGCGCAGCGTGGCCCAGCTGGGCACGTCGTTGGACAGCGGCACCTTCTCGGGCAGCCAGAAATTCGCCGTCAGCCGGTTCCAGACCTCCAGGTCCTTCTCGTCCTCCAGCCGGTTCCAGTTGATCGCGCGCGCCGCGCCCGTCACCATGTCACGCATCGCCCAAACCCTTCTTCTTCATTCAAATATCCCACGGGGGTCCGGGGGTGTGAAACCCCCGGTCCGACGCCCGTCACAGCGAACAGGACACGCAGCCCTGCACCTCGGTCCCCTCCAGCGCGGTCTGCCGCAGCCGGATGTAGTAGATCGTCTTGATCCCCGACTTCCACGCCTTGATCTGGGCGCGGTTGATGTCGCGGGTGGTGGCCTCCGCCGGGAAGAAAAGCGTCAGGGACAGGCCCTGGTCCACATGCTCGGTCGCGGCGGCATAGACGTCGATGATCGCGTCCGGCCCGATCTCGTAGGCGTCGCGATAATATTCCAGGTTGTCGTTCGACATGAACGGCGCCGGGTAATAGACGCGGCCGATCTTGCCCTCCTTGCGGATCTCGATCTTCGAGACGATCGGATGGATCGAGCTGGTCGAGTTGTTGATGTAGCTGATCGACCCGGTCGGCGGCACCGCCTGGAGGTTGCGGTTGTAGAGGCCGTCGCGCATCACGGCCTCCTTCAGCGCGGCCCAATCGGCGCGGGTCGGCAGGTCGATCCCCTCGAACAGGCGCGCGACATCGGCCCGCTCGGGCAGCCAGTCGCGGTCCAGATACTTGTCGAAGAAGGTCCCGTCGGCATAGCGCGACCGCTCGAACCCGTCGAAGGTCGTGCCCCGCTCGCGCGCCAGCGCGTTCGACGCGCGGATCGCGTGATAGGCCACGGCCGCGAAATAGACCGAAGTGAACTCGACCGCCTCGGGGCTGTCGTAATGCACCCGCTCGCGTGCGAGGAAGCCGTGCAGGTTCATCTGCCCCAGGCCCACCGCATGGGCCAGGTCGTTGCCGCGCCGCACCGAGGGCACCGCGTCGATGGCCGACATCTCGCTGACGGCGGTCAGGGCGCGGATCGCGGTCTCGACCGTGGCGCCGAAATCGGGGCCGTCCATCGTCTGCGCGATGTTCAGCGAGCCGAGGTTGCACGAGATGTCCGTGCCCATCCGCGCATAGCCCAGATCCTCGTTGAACTCCGAAGGCTCGGCCACCTGCAGGATCTCCGAGCACAGGTTCGACATGGTGATGCGCCCCGCGATGGGGTTGGCGCGGTTCACCGTGTCCTCGAACATGATGTAGGGATAGCCGCTCTCGAACTGGATCTCGGCCAGGGTCTGGAAGAAGGCCCGCGCGTTGATCTTGCGCTTGCGGATGCGCTTGTCCTCGACCATCTCGGCATATTTCTCCGAGACCGAGATCTCGGAGAAGGCCATGCCGTAGACCTTCTCGACGTCATGCGGCGAGAACAGGTACATGTCCTCGTTGCGCTTGGCCAATTCGAAGGTGATGTCGGGGATCACGACGCCCAGGGACAGCGTCTTGATGCGGATCTTCTCGTCCGCGTTCTCGCGCTTGGTGTCCAGGAAGCGCAGGATGTCGGGGTGATGCGCGTTCAGATAGACCGCGCCCGCGCCCTGCCGCGCGCCCAGCTGGTTGGCATAGCTGAAGCTGTCCTCCAGCAGTTTCATCACCGGGATGACGCCCGAGGACTGGTTCTCGATCCCCTTGATGGGGGCGCCGGCCTCGCGGATGTTGGTCAGCATCAGGGCCACGCCCCCGCCGCGCTTGGACAGCTGCAGCGAGGAGTTGATGGCCCGGCCGATCGACTCCATATTGTCCTCGATGCGCAGCAGGAAGCAGCTGATCAGCTCGCCGCGCTGCGCCTTGCCCGCGTTCAGGAAGGTGGGCGTCGCGGGCTGGAAGCGGCCAGACAGCATCTCCTCCATGAAGCGCATGGCCTGGTCGCGGTCGCCGCGCGCCAGCGTCAGCGCGACCATGACCACCCGGTCCTCGTAGCGCTCCAGATAGCGCTGACCGTCGCGGGTCTTCAGGGTATAGCTGGTGTAATACTTAAACGCGCCCAGGAAGGTCGGGAAGCGGAACTTGGCCTTGAAGGCCGCGGCCCAGATCGCGTGCAGGAAGTCCCGCGGATACTGCGCCAGGACCTCGCCCTCGTAATAGCCCTCGTCCACCAGGTAATCCAGCTTCTCGTCCAGGCTGTGGAAGAAGACGGTGTTCTGGTTCACATGGGTCAGGAAATACTGACGCGCGGCCATGCGGTCCGCGTCGAAGCGGATCCTGCCTTCCGCGTCATAGAGGTTCAGCATCGCGTTCAGCGCATGATAGTCGAGGTCGGGCTTCACGGCGTCAAGCATGGCTCTCTCCAGAATTGGTCCAGCCCGTCGCGGATGCGGGCGATGTCGGTGTCGGTCCCGGCCAGCTCGAACCGGGCCAGGACGGGAATGGCGCATTTCTGCGCGATGATGTGGGCGGCCAGGGCATAGGTCGCGCCGAAATTGCGGTTGCCTGCGCCGATCACGCCGCGGATCAGCGCGCGGCGGTCGGGGTCGTTCAGGAACGCGATCACCTGCTTGGGGACCGCGCCCCGGCCCTCGCCGTCGGAATAGGTCGGACAGATCAGCACGAAGGGGCGCGCGGGGCGCGGCACCTCCTGGCCCGTCCGGATCGGGATGCGCAGCGCAGGCAGGGCCAGCCGCTCGACGAAGCGGGCCGTATTGCCCGACCCCGAGGAGAAATAGACCAGCCGCTCCACCGCGCCACGCTCCGCAAGGTCAGGACAGGCGGCCGATCATGTCGGGACGGAAGCCCGCCCAGTGATCGTCGCCCGCCACGACGACCGGCGCCTGGCGATAGCCCAGGGCGGTGACGCGGGCCATGGCCTCGTCGTCCTGGGTCAGGTCGATCACGTCATAGTCCAGCCCCCGCGCGTCCAAGGCGCGGGTCGTGGCGGTGCACTGCACGCAGGCGGGTTTGGAGTAGACGGTGATGGTCATGCGCATGGGTCCGTGTGCTGGGGGCGGTCCTGCCCCGGGTCGTCCTGTGAAAGGCGGCGGGCACGGAATGGCACGGGCGACCGCCCGAAGACCACGCCGCCGGGCCCGCCGCCCGGTGTCGTCGTTGTCGTGCCTCAGGCAGGTCTCCTGGCTCGCGGCGCGGAGTCTCCGCGCCGCCCACAGTTGCGGGGGCAGCACCGGCCTGACCCGTCGGGCGCACCGGTTTCCCTTTTCACCCCCGACCCGAGTCGCAGGCACCTTGGCTACCCGATATAGACGCCGGCAGGCTGCCGGTGTCAACATCTTGCGGTCGGGGGTCGGCCGTTTGTCGCAGTCGGGGGATGCGGGACAGGGTCCTGTGGCGTTAACCGACGGTTTACCTTCTTGGCGCAAGATGCGGGCCGGACAGGCGGAATCGCCGGAAGGCAGGGGCAGGATGACCGTGGACGGCGGCAGGAATGGAACGGCAGGGATGACCGAAGAACGGCGGAATGGCAAGCAGGTCGCGGAGCCCTGGCCCGAGGCGTCGGGCGCCCGGCCTTCGGGCTTTTCCGAGGAGGCGCTGAAGGGTCTGGCCGAGCTGGAGGCCCGCAGCGCGCCCCCCGACGTCGAGACCAGCCCCGCCTATGTCCGGCCCTTCCGCATGACCGAGCGGCTGCGGCCCGATGTCGCGGCCGGGGGCGGGTTGCTGCGCGATTCGTCGGGGGGCGCGCGGCCGCATTACTGGGGCCACCGCGAACGGCTGCGCACCCGCTTCCTGGAGGGCGGCCACGCGCCCATGCCGGAATACGAGCTGCTGGAGCTGCTGCTGTTCAACGCCATCCCCAAGATCGACGTCAAACCGCTGGCCAAGCGGCTGCTGGCAGAGTTCGGCGACCTGAACGGCGTCATCGCCGCCTCCGAGCATCGCATCCTGCAGGTCGAGGGCGCCGACCGGTGGGTCTATCTGCAGCTGCGCGTGGTCGATGCCTTCGCGCAGCGCATGGCACAGGCCCGCGTGATGCAGCGCGAGGTGCTGTCCTCCTGGGACGCGCTGATCGCCTATTGCCGCACCTGCATGGCCCATCGCGAGACCGAGCAGTTCCGCGTCCTGTTCCTGGACCGCAAGAACGTGATGATCGCCGACGAGGCCCTGGGCCACGGCACGGTCGGCCATGTCCCCGTCTACCCGCGCGAGGTCGCCAAGCGCGCGCTGGAGCTGAACGCCAGCGCCGTGATCCTGGTCCACAACCACCCCTCGGGCGACCCGACCCCCAGCTCCGAGGATATCGCCATGACCGCCCGCGTGCTGTCGGCCTGCGCGGCGATCGACGTGACGGTGCATGACCATGTCATCATCGGCAAGGAGGAGGAGACCTCGTTCCGCGCCGAAGGGCTGCTCTAGCGCGTCAGGCGGTGGCGAAGCGGTAGCCGACCCCGGCCTCGGTGAAGATGTAGCGCGGATTGCCCGCGTCGTCGCCGATCTTGGCGCGCAGCTGGCGGATGAAGACGCGCAGATACTGGCTGTCCTCCAGATGCGCCGGCCCCCAGACATGGCTGAGCGCCATGGCCTGCGTGACCAGCCGCCCGGCATTGGAGGCCAGAAGCCACAGCAGGTCGAACTCCTTGCGCGTCAGGTGGATCGCCGCGCCGTCCTTGGTCACCATCCGCCCCGCCGCGTCGATCACCAGATCGGCGATCCGCAGCGCCGCGCCCTGCGGCTCGGACGCGCCCCGGTCGCGCAGAAGTCCGCGCAGGCGCGCCAGAAGCTCTCCGATGCCAAAGGGTTTGGTGACGTAATCCTGCGCGCCCGCGTCCAGAAGCGCCACCTTGTCCGCCTCGCCTGCGCGCACCGACAGCACCAGGACCGGCACTTGCGTCCAGTCGCGCAGCCGCAGCAGCACCTCGCGCCCGTCCATGTCGGGCAGGCCCAGGTCCAGGATCACCGCCTCGGGCGTGGTCAGGGCGCAGGCCTCGATGCCGGCGCGGCCTGTGGCGGCCTCGGTGACGTGATGGCCCTCCGCCTCCAGCGCGACGCGCAGGAAGCGCCGGATCGGCGCCTCGTCGTCGATGATCAGGATACGCGCGGAGAGGGTCACAGCGGCGCCTCGGGATTGGCCAGCGGCAGGGTCAGGGTGATGCGGGTGCCGCGCCCGTCGGGCCGGGCGGGCTGGGCGGCGATCCGCCCGCCATGAGCCTCGACGATGCCGCGGGCGATGGCAAGGCCCAGCCCGGTGCCCGCGCGCTGCCCGTCGCCCTGATCGACGCGATAGAACATGTCGAAGACGCGCGCCCGCGCCTCCTCGGGAATGCCCGGCCCCTCGTCGGCCACCCACAGCAGCGCGTCGGGCCCCTGCACGCGCGCGCCCACCTGGATGCGGCTGGCCTCGGGGGCGTATTTGGCGGCATTGTCCAGAAGGTTCATCACCACCTGCTCGATCAGCAGCGGATCGGCCAGGACCGGCGGCAGTCCGGCGGGCACCGCGACCTCGACCGCATGGCCGCGCAGCGCGCCGCGCAGGCGGTGGCGCGCGCTGCCCGCGATCTCGCGCAGGTCGGCGGCGATGCGCTTGGGCACCAGCGCGCCGTGGCCGAGCCGCGTCATGTCCAGCAGGTTCTGGATGTAGCGGTCCAGCCGCTCGCCCTCGTCGCGGATCGTCTCGGCCAGCTCGGTCCGCGCGACGGCGGGCAGGCTCAGCCCAGGATCGGCCAGCGACGAGGCCGCCCCGATGATCGAGACCAGCGGCGTGCGCAGGTCATGGCTGACCGAGGACAGCAGCGCCGCGCGCAGCCGCTCGGCCTCGGAGGAGACCAGCGCGCGTTCCAGGTCGCCCTGCAGGGCGATGCGCTCCAGCGCGACGCCGGTCTGGTCGGACATCGCCTCCAGCAGGCGTCGGTCCATCGGGCCAGGCGCGCGCCCGTCGGGCAGCGCGACGCCCAGCACGGCCACGCGCCGGTCCGGCGCCCCCACCGGAAGGAACAGCCAGCGGCTGGCGGGCAGCGTGCCCGAGCCGCGCCCCGCCTCCTCGCCCCGCGTCCAGGCATAGTCCGCGGCCGAGGCGTCGCGCAGCTCCAGCGTCTCGCCCGGGGGTTCTGCGGCCTCGACGGCCAGCCGCCCGGTCGCGTCGGGGCGCATCAGCACCGTCCGCCCGCCCGAAGCCGCCGCCACATGGGTCGCGGCCGCATGCAGCACCTCGACCGTCGATCCCGCCCCGGCGACCTGGCGGGCGAAATCATAGAGCAGGTTCGTGCGCATCGCGATGTCGCGCTGCGCCAGCGCCCGGTCGCGCAGCCGCGCCGCCAGGTTCCCGGTCAGCCCGGAGGCGATCAGGAACAGCAGCAGCGTCATGATCTGGTCCTGATGGATCACGAACAGCGTGTTGCGCGGATGGGTGAAGAAGAAGTTGTAGATCAGGAAGCTGACGCAGGACGCATAGAGCGACGGCCACAGCCCCTGGCGGACCGCGACCAGGATCACCCCGGTCATGAAGATCAGCGACAGCGACGGGATCGGAAAGATCCGGTCCGCCGCCAGGGCCAGCAGGCTGGCACCGGCGACGGTCAGCGTGGCCTTGGCATAGGCGCGCGGGTCGCGGTCCACCGACCAGGTGCGCACCGCGGGCGGCGTGCGGCCCTTGCGCGGGTCCGAGACCATCGTGACCTCGAAGTCGCGCCCGGCCTCGGTCACGGCATGCGCGACGTTCTCGCGCCCGATGCGGCGCCACCAGGGGCGCGGACGCGCGCGGCCCAGCAGGATGCGGCTGACGTTGCGGCGGCGGGCATAGTCCAGGATCTCGTCGGCGACGGGACCGGCGGCGGTTAGCGTCGCCACCTCGGCGCCAAGTCGTTCGGCCAGGCGCAGGGCCTGGGCCAGCGCCTCGGTATCGGCCTCGGGCAGGCGGTCGGCATGGGCCGAGGTCACCGTCACTGCGACCCATTCGACCCGCGCCCGGTCCGCCATCCGCTTGGCCGTGCGCACCAGCGTGCGCGCCACCGGGCTGGCGGTCAGCGCGACCAGCACGCGCTCCTGCGCGGGCCACGGCCCGCCGATGGCGTTGGCGCGCATGTGCTCCTGCAGCTGCGCGTCCACGCGGTCGGCGGCGGCGCGCATGGCCAGCTCGCGCAGCGCCGTCAGGTTGCCGCGCGAGAAGAAGTTCTGCACCGCCCGCGCGATCTGGTCCTGGACATAGACCTTGCCCGCGCGCAGCCGCTCGATCAGCTCCTCGGTGGGCAGGTCGATCAGCTCGACCTCGTCGGCGCGGTCCAGGACGGCGTCGGGCACCGTCTCGCGCACGCGGACGCCGGAAATCCGCGCGACCCGGTCGTTCAGCGTCTCCAGATGCTGGACGTTCAGCGTTGTCAGCACGTCGATGCCCGCGGCCAGGACCTCCTCCACGTCCTGCCAGCGCTTGTCGTGGCGCGATCCGGGGATGTTGGAATGGGCCAGCTCGTCGATCAGGGCCAGCTGCGGGCGGCGCTCCAAGAGCGCGTCCAGGTCCATCTCGTGCAGGATGCGCTCGCGATAGAAATGCGCCCGCTTGGGCAGCAGCTCCAGGCCGGCCAGCAGGGCCTCGGTCTCGGCGCGGCCATGGGTCTCGACGACGGCGGCGACCACGTCCACGCCTTCGGCCGCGCGTCGCCGCGCGGCCTCCAGCATGGCATAGGTCTTGCCGACCCCCGGCGCCGCGCCCAGAAAGATCTTCAGCCGCCCGCGCCCCTCGCGTTCGGCCTGGGCCAGAAGGGCATCGGGTTCGGGACGCAGTTCGGTCATGGATCAGCCTTCGCTTTGGGTCCCAGTGGGGGCCTGCGGAAAGGCCGCGTCAAGAGCCAGATTGACGGCCAGCACGTTCACGCGCGGCTCGCCGAAAATGCCCAGCCAGCGCGGCTCGATCTGGGTCTCGATCAGGGCCGCGACCTCGGCGGCGGGCACGCCCCGCGCGGCGGCGATGCGCGCGGCCTGGGCCTGCGCGTTCTGGGGCGAGACATGCGGGTCCAGACCGCTGCCCGAGGCGGTGACGGCATCCACCGGCACGCTGGCAGCCCCGGTCGAGGCGACATAGTCCACCGCCCGCGCGGTCTGATCGGCGATCAGCGCCGCGCTGTTCGGCCCGAGGTTCGAAGCCCCCGCCGCCGCCGCATCGTAGTCCACCGCCGAGGGGCGCGGCTGCAGGTATCCCGGCGCGGCAAAGGCCTGCCCCACCAGCGCCGAGCCGATGACCTGCCCGTCGCGGACGATCAGGCTGGCATTGGCCTGTTCCGGCATCAGCGTCTGGCCCAGCCCGGTCAGGGCCAGCGGATAGGCCAGCCCCGTCAGCACGGTCATCAGCCCAAGCGTCGCCAGGGCGGGTCGGATATGGTCGATCATGGCTGTCTCCTCAGGCCAGGCCCAGGGCGGTCACGGCCATGTCGATGACCTTGATGCCCAGGAAGGGAACGATCAGGCCGCCCAGGCCATAGATCGTCAGGTTGCGCCGCAGCAGGGCCGCCGCGCTGGAGGGCGCGTATTTCACCCCCCGCAGCGCCAGCGGGATCAGCGCCAGGATCACCAGCGCGTTGAAGATCACCGCCGACAGGATCGCGCTCTGCGCGCTTTCCAGGCCCATCACGTTCAGCACGGCCAGGCCGGGATAGGCGGCGATGAACAGCGCGGGCAGGATGGCGAAGTATTTCGCCACGTCGTTGGCGATGCTGAAGGTGGTCAGCGCGCCGCGGCTGATCAGCAGCTGCTTGCCCACCAGCACGACCTCGATCAGCTTGGTCGGGTCGCTGTCCAGGTCGATCAGGTTCGCGGCCTCCTTGGCGGCCGAGGTGCCCGAGTTCATCGCCACGCCCACATCGGCCTGGGCCAGCGCCGGCGCGTCGTTCGAGCCGTCGCCGCACATGGCGACCAGCTGGCCCTTGGCCTGTTCGGCGCGGATCAGCTCCAGCTTGTTCTCGGGCGTGGCCTCGGCCAGGAAGTCGTCCACGCCCGCCTCGGCCGCGATGGCGGCGGCGGTCAGGGGGTTGTCGCCGGTGATCATCACCGTGCGGATGCCCATGGCGCGCAGTTCCGCGAAACGCTCGCGCACGCCGGGCTTGATGATGTCCTTCAGATGCACCGCGCCCATGATGCGGGTGCCTTGCGACACCAGCAGCGGCGTCCCGCCCGACCGCGCGATCTGGTCCACCGACGCGGCCAGCGCGCCGTCCATCGCCGCCCCGGTATGGCGCAGGATCGCATCGACCGACCCCTTGCGCAGCTGGGTGCCGTCGGTCAGGTCGGCGCCCGACAGGCGGGTCTGGGCCGAGAACGCGATGGCCTCGGCCGTGTCGGCCAAGGGCGCGTCGGCGCCGGGCTGGCGGCGGGCCAGCTCGACCAGGGACTTGCCCTCGGGCGTGTCGTCGGCGCGGCTGGCGGCCAGGGCGGCGCGGGCCAGATCGGCGGGCGAGATGCCCTGCGCCGGGATCAGCGCGTCGGCCATGCGGTTGCCGAAGGTGATCGTGCCGGTCTTGTCCAGAAGCAGCACGTCCACGTCGCCCGCGGCCTCGACCGCGCGGCCGGATTTGGCGACCACATTGGCGCGGGCCAGGCGGTCCATGCCCGCGATGCCGATGGCCGACAGAAGCCCGCCGATGGTCGTGGGGATCAGCGTCACGAAGAGCGCGGCCAGGAACACCACCGGGATCGAGATGCCGGAATAGCGCGCGAAGGGCTCCAGCGTGACCACCACGAAGAGGAAGATCAGCGTCAGACCGGCCAGCAGGATGTTCAGCGCGATCTCGTTCGGGGTCTTGCCGCGTTCGGCCCCCTCGACCAGCGCGATCATGCGGTCGAGGAAGCTGCGGCCGGGCTCGGCGGTGACGCGCAGCACCAGCCAGTCCGACACGATGCGCGTGCCGCCGGTGACCGAACTGAAATCGCCGCCGGATTCGCGTATCACCGGGGCGCTCTCGCCGGTGATCGCGCTCTCATCGACCGATGCCACGCCGCGCACCACCTCGGCATCGGCCGGGATGATGTCGCCCGCGCGGACCAGCACGATCTGGCCCTGTTTCAGGCTGGCGGAGGGCACCGTGGTCGCCGTCTCGGGCGCCGCGTCGGGGCCGGAGAGGACCTGCACCATGGTCTCGGACTTGGTCGCGCGCAGGCTGTCGGCGCGGGCGCGGCCGCGGCCTTCGGCCAGGGCCTCGGCGAAGTTCGAGATCAGCACCGCGGCCCACAGCCAGACCGCGATCTGCACCGCGACGCCCGCGCCGGGCACGCCCAGCACCAGGTCGCGCAGGCCCAGCACGCTGACCATCAGCGCCACCACGGCGGTGGCGAAGATGACCGGGTTCTTCAGCAGCAGCCGCGGCGCCAGCTTGGCCACCGCCTGCCGGGCGGCGGCGGGGGCCAGCGCGCCCATCGAGGGAACGGGAATCGAATGTTTCGACATTGCGAATGTGCCTTCAGAAGGTTTGCCCGCCCAGCATGGACACATGCTCGGCGATGGGACCCAGCACCAAGGCCGGGAAGAAGGTCAGCGCGCCCAGGACCAGCACGGTGATGACCAGCAGCAGGACGAACAGCGGACCATGCGTGGGGAAGGTCCCCGCCGTGGCCGGAACCGGCGACTTCATCGCCAGCGACCCGGCGACGGCCAGCATCGGCACGATGATCGCATAGCGGCCAAGCGCCATGGCGATGCCCTGCAGCGTGGTGTGGAACGGCGCCGCCGCCCCGAAGCCGCCGAAGGCCGAGCCGTTGTTGCCGGTGGCCGAGCTGTAGGCATAGAGGAGTTCCGACAGGCCGTGCGGCCCGCTTTCGTGCACGGCGGCCAGGCCCGCGGGGATCACCACGGAGAGCGCGCTGAAGACCAGGATGCCCAGGGGCATCGACAGGAAGGCCAGGACCGACAGGGTGACCTCGCGCCCCTCGATCTTCTTGCCCAGGTATTCCGGCGTGCGCCCGACCATCAGGCCGGCCAGGAACACCGCCAGCACGACATAGAGCAGCATCCCGTAGAGACCCGAGCCGACGCCGCCGAAGATCACCTCTCCGACCTGCATGTTCAGCATCATCACCAGGCCCGACAGCGGCATGAAGCTGTCATGCATCGCGTTGACCGAGCCGTTGGACGCGGCGGTCGTGGCCTCGGCCCAGAGCACCGACAGGGTGGCGCCGAAGCGGACCTCCTTGCCCTCCATGTTCGGGCCGGTGATGCCGGTGGCCTGCGCCAGGGCTTGGCTGCCCGCCTGTTCGGGCAGGTTCATCGCCAGAAGGCCCGCCACGAACAGCACGCCCATCGCCGCGAAGATCGCCCAGCCCTGACGCCGGTCGCCGACCATGCGCCCGAAGAGGAAGCAGAACGCGACCGGGATCAGCAGCAGATAGACCGTCTGGATCATGTTCGACAGGATGGTCGGGTTCTCCAGCGGATGGGCCGAGTTCACGCCGAAGAAGCCGCCGCCATTGGTGCCCAGCTGCTTGATGGCGATCTGCGCCGCGGCGGGACCCTGGGCGATCACCTGCTGCGCGCCCTCCAGCGTGGTGGCGCGGACATAGGCCGAGAGCGATTGCGGAACGCCCTGCCAGATCAGCACCACCGCCGCCACGACCGACAGCGGCAGCAGGACGTAGAGGACCGAGCGGACCATGTCGGTCCAGAAGTTGCCAAGCCGGCCGTCGCCCTTCGCGACGAAGCCGCGGATCACGGCCACGGCGACCGCCATACCGGTGGCGGCCGAGACGAAGTTCTGCACCGTCAGTCCGACCATCTGCGACAGGTAGCTGAGCTGCACCTCGCCGGAATAGGCCTGCCAGTTGGTGTTGGTGACGAAGCTGATCGCGGTGTTGAAGGCCAGGTCGGGCGACATGGCCGCGATGCCTTCGGGGTTCAGCGGCAGGACGCCCTGCAGGCGCAGCACCGCGTAAAGCGCGATGAAGCCCGCCAGGTTGAAGATCAGCACCGCGCCCGCATAGGCCAGCCAGCCCTGCGGATGACGCGCGGCGGGACCGGCCGCGCCCAGGATCAGCCGTTCGACCGGTGCGACGACGGCGCCCAGCCAGGGGCGCTGATCGGCATAGACGCGATGGAGATGCACAGCCAGCAGCCAGGCCAGCGCCGTGGTGACGGCCGCATAGGCCGCAAAGACGAGATATTCGGAGGACATGCGGATGGGTCCGTCAGAAGCGGTCGGGGCGCATCAGCGCCACCACCAGATAGCCGAGAAGGCCCGCCGCCACGGCCAGGCCCAGGACAAGGTCGAACATCGGGGCGCCTCAGATCCGGGCCAGCGCGCGCGCGGCGGCCAGGAAGATCAGAAAGCTGCCCGCGCCAAGCGCGAGATAGACGATGTCGGTCATGGGGCGATTCCCTTGCGGTTCAGATATGGCCCCAATCTGGTCCCTGCCCCCGTCAGGGTTCCATGCGCGATGCGCGGGCGCGCCGTAAGGATCGCGTAAGGACGGGCCGTCTCAGACCGGCAGGGGGCGCTGGTCGGCGATGGCCTCCATGGTGATGACCGAGGTCACCGTGTCCAGCTCCATCCGCTCGATCAGGCGCTGATAGACGCGGTCGTAATCGTTCATGTCCGCCGCCACGACCTTCAGCATGTAGTCGTAATCGCCCGCGATCCGGTAAAAGTCGATGACCTCGGGGATGGCCAGGACCATGCGGCGGAACTCGGCCAGCCAGTCGCGGGAATGATGGCGGGTGCGGATCATCACGAAGACGGTCAGCGTCAGCCCCGCCCGGCCCGCATCGATCACCGCGCGCGTGCCGGTCAGCACGCCCGCCTCGCGCAGCGCGTGCAGGCGGCGCGCGCAGGCGGTCTGCGACAGGCCCACCCGTTCGGCCAGGTCGCGCTGCGACAGGGTGCCGTCCTGCTGCAGCGCCTGAAGGATGGCGCGGTCCAGGTGGTCCGGCGCGCTCATGCGACGGCCTGCTCAGGCAGGGGGTGGAAGCGCGCCGTGCGGGCATCGCCGCGATAGCGGTGGGCGTGGCGGTCGGCATCCTGCGGCAGGGCCGCGACGGCCTCCAGGATCAGGCGCTCCTTCTCCGGGGTCAGATAGGCCGACAGGTTCAGGCGCAGCCAGCCGGGCCTGGCGGTCTCCTCTCCGGAGAGGATCGACTCGCGCAGCGCATCCGACCGCGCGTCGTCGATCCCCAGCAGGGCGTGGGCATAGGGTCCCGCGCAGGCGCATCCGCCCCGCGCCTGGATGCCGTGCAGGTCCGACAGAAGCCGCGTCGCCAGCTGGTGATGCACATGCCCGCCTTGCCCGTCGCCCAAGCGGATCGAGAAGATCGGCAGGCGCGGCGCCGTCGGGTGGCCCAGCAGCTCCAGCCGGGGCACCGCCGACCAGCGCGCCCGCGCCCGCGCCGCCAGATCCGCGTGCCGCGCATCCAGCCAGTCCTGGTCCACCGCCGCCTTGACCATCAGCGCCAGCGCCGCGCGGATGTCGCCGATGACATTGGGCGTGCCCGATTCCTCGCGCGCGGCTAGGTCGGTCGCATAGTCGTGGCCGCGACCGGAGACGAAGCGCACCGTGCCGCCGCCGGGCTGGCCGGGTCGCGTGGCGCGCACCGCGTCGTGGCGCAGGACCAAGATGCCGGACGCGCCCGGCCCGCCCAGGAACTTGTGCGGCGACAGCACGACCGCGTCCTTGGCATGATCGGTGCCCGAGGCCATGTCGACCGGCACATAGGGCGCCCCCGCGGCATAGTCCCAGACCGTGACCACGCCCGCCGCCCGCAGCATCCGCCCCACGGCCACCGTGTCGGTCAGGATGCCCGTCACGTTCGACACCGCCGACAGGGCCGCGACGCGCAGGGGCCGGTCGCGGGTCCGCTCCAGCGCCTCGGCCAGGGCGGTGCGGCAGGGGCCGCCGTCCGGGGCCTCGGGCAGGGTGATGATCTCGGCCCCACTCTCGCGCCAGGGCAGGATGTTCGAATGATGCTCATAGGGGCCCAGCAGGACGACCGGGCGCGCGCCTGCCGCGACCGCCCGCGGCAGGCCCAGCAGATGGACCAGCCGGTTGACCCCCGCCGTGGCCCCCGCCCCCGCGAAGATGACCGAACAGTCGGGACCGGTGCCAAGCATCGCGGCGATGCGCTGGCGCGCCTCGCGGCGCAAACGCGTCATGAACGCGCCGCAATAGGAGGCCTCGGTATGGCTGTTGGCGTAATAGGGAAGGACCTCGTCGCGGATGAAATCCTCGACCTGGGCCAGCGCGCGCCCCGAGGCGGTGTAATCGGCATAGATCAGCGCGCGGGGGCCGAAGGGTCCGGGCAGGGCCACCCCCTCGCCGATGGTGCCGGCGCGCAGCCGCGCGGGAAGGTCGGGGCCACCGAGGCTGGCGGCAAAGCGGTCGAGGGGCGTGGTCATGGCGGTCATCCGTGCTGGGCTGACCCGACGCTACCCCCGGCTCGCCTGGTCGAACAACGCCCCATCGCGTCGAAATCGGCCTGCAATCGGTTCAACTGACGCGCCAAATCGCCTGAAACGGCGCATATGAACCAAAGATCACTCGCCCGTGACCTGGGCGGCCACGGCCTCCGACCCCAGCATGTCGGCCAAGCTCAGCGATTCGATCAGGATCAGATAGGACCAGAACACCTCGGAGAAGACGCGGCGCAGGCGGCAGCTGGCCTCGTCGGTGCAGTCCTCGCAGCGCTGATAGGCGCGGCGCGACAGGCAGGGCAAGGGCGCGATCGGCCCGTCTATCAGCCGCAGCAGCTCCGAGATCGAGATGTCCTCGGGCCGCTTGATCAGCGTGTATCCCCCCGACCGCCCCCGGATCGAGGCGACGATGCCGGCATTGCGGATCTCCAGCAGGATCTGTTCCAGGAACCGCTTGGGCGTGCCCGACCGGCGGGCGATGGCCTCGATGGTCAGCGCCTCGGGGCGGTCGCGGCGGGCCTCGTCGCCCAGAACCAGCAGGGCCTTCAGCGCGTATTTCATCTTCTGCGTGATCATGGCCCGGCCCCCGACGCGTTGGTGTCGCCCGGATATAAGGCCGAACCGGCCCGTGCGAAAGAAAAGACGACCCGAATCCGCGTCTTTTTTCCCGTCCGTGTCGGACCGGTCGCGGCGGCGCCGCGCCTAAAGACGATAAAGGCGCTAGACAATATATTCTTTTGCGGCATTCTGCCGGAGAAAGGAATCGCCGCCATGACGCAATCCGCCGCCCTGGACCTGATCGACCGCAAGATCGTCGCCGCGCTGATGGCCGACGCGACCATGCCCATCGCCCAGATCGCCGACAAGGTCGGCCTGTCTCAGACCCCCTGCTGGAAGCGCATCCAGAAGCTGGAGGCGTCGGGCGTGCTGACGGGCCGGGTCGCGCTGGCCGATCCGGCGCGGTTGGGCTTCGGGCTGACCGTCTTCGTGGGCATCGAGGCGCCCGATCACGGGCCGGAATGGCGCGCGGACTTCACCCGCGCGGTCGACACCCTGCCCGAGGTGATGGAGGCGTGGCGGATGGCGGGCGACATCGACTATCTGCTGCGCGTGGCGGTGCCCGACATGGCGGCCTATGACCGCTTCTACCGGCTGCTGACCGACGCCGTGCCGATCAAGAACGTCACCTCGCAATTCGCGATGGAGCGCGTGCGCCACACCACCGCCTATCCGGTGAACACCCGCGACAGGTAGAACGGCGTTCCCTTTCGGGGGCGATCTTTGGAACCCAAATACACGACAAACATTGTAGTGTTATGAGAGATAAAAGGAGCGATGCGATGACCAAGACCCTGATCGTCCCCGGCCTCGACGGCTCTCAGGCCCCGCACTGGCAGGACTGGTGGGCGCGCACGGACCCTGACGCCATGCTGCTGGAGATGGGCGACCCCACCCGCCCCGTCCGCGAGGTCTGGGAGGCGACGCTGGCCGCGCATGTCATGGCGCATCCCGATTCGATCCTGGTGGGCCATTCGCTCGGGGCGGTGACCATCGCGCATCTGCTGGGCCGCTGGCCGGGCCTGCGGGTGCGGGCCGCGCTGCTGGTGGCGCCCGCCGATCCGGTCCTGTCCGAGCGCACGCGCCGCTTCGGCCGCCTGCCGCGCGAGCGGTTCGACGTGCCCTCCGTCCTGGTGGCCAGCCGCAACGACCCGTGGATGTCCTTCGACCTCAGCCGCCAGATGGCCGACACCTGGGGCGCCGAGCTGCACGACATCGGCCATGCGGGCCACATCAACGCGGCATCGGGCTTCGGCCCCTGGCCCGCGGGCAAGGCGCTGCGCGACGGGCTGATCGCGGCCACCCAACGGCCCGGCCTGCTGGCCCGCCTGCACGGCGGCTGGCGCGGTGGCGAGGCACTGCGCGCCCGTCTGGCCTGACCCTGAACCCACAGTCACGGGAGAAACCCGATGTTCGACCTGCAGACCGAAGCCTTCCTGCGCCACGCCCATGCCCCGCAGCAGCGGCGCGCGGCCCGCGACCACGACACCAGCCCGGTCGTCCCGGTGCTGATCGCGCTCAGCCTGGCGATGTGGTGCGGCGTGCTGTTCGCCGCGCTCTGACCCCCTCACCCCGGAGACGCCCCATGAAGATCGACGCCCGCCCCGACATGCCCGCCGCCCATGCCGCGCACTGGCCCCATGTCGTCGTCATCGGCGGCGGCGCCAGCGGGGTCCTGCTGGCCGCCCATCTGCTGCGCGATCCGCAGGCGGCGCTGCGCGTCACGGTCGTCGAGGGTCGGCACATGCTGGGCTGCGGCGTGGCCTATTCGACAAACGATCCGCGCCACCTGCTGAACACCCGCGTCGCCAACATGAGCGCCTTTCCCGACGATCCCGACCATTTCCGTTCTTGGCTGGAACAGGGCGGGCATGCGGCGACGGGGGCCTGCTTCGTCAGCCGGGCGACCTACGGCGCCTACATGACGGCACTTCTGGCGCCGCTGACGGCGGATGGGCGGCTGCGCTGCGTGCGGGCGACCTGCCTGCGGCTGACGCCCGCGAAGGGCGGGGTGGCGGCGCATCTCGACGACGGTCAGGTCATCCCGGCCGACCGCGCCGTGCTGGCCACCGGCCACGCCCTGCCCGAGGCCGACCCGGAGGGTCTGGTCCTGGGCGCATGGGAGGCCGCGCCGCCGCCGCCCTCCGGCGGGCGGGTGGTCATCGTCGGGTCGGGCCTATCGATGGTCGATCAGGCGATCAGCCTGATGGCCTCGGGCCATCGCGGAGAGATCGTGGCCCTGTCGCGGCGCGCGCAGCTGCCCCGCGTCCATGCGCCGGGCCAGCCGCTGCCGCTGGACCGGGCCGAGATCCCCTTGGGCGCGCCGGTCAGTCGCCTGATGGCCTGGCTGCGCGCGCAGGTCCGCCGGGCCGAGGCCCAGGGCGGCACCTGGCGCGACGCGGTGGACGGGCTGCGCCCGCATCTGTCGGCGCTGTGGCGCGCCCTGCCCCATGCCGACCGCGCGCGCTTCCTGCGCCATGCGGCGCCCTGGTGGGAGGTGCATCGCCACCGCCTGCCGCCCGAAAGCGCGGCCCCGCTGGAGGCGGCGCTGAACGACGGCCGCCTGCGCCTGCTGGCCGGCAGCTTCGAGGGCGCCAGCCGCGACGGCACCATCCTGCGCGCCCATTGGCGCCCGCGCGGAGAGGACCGGGTGCTGAGCCTGGATGCCGCGCGGATCGTCGATTGCCGGGGCATCCGCCGCGATCCGCGCCGCAACGCGACGCCGCTGATCGCGGACCTGCTGACGCGCGGGGCCGCGCGCATCGACCCGCTGGCGCTCGGGCTGGACGTGACGCCCGACTGCGCGGTGATCGACGCGGCCGGACGCCCCGATCCGCGCATCCGCGCCATCGGCCCGGCCAGCCGCGCGGCCTTCTGGGAGGTCACGGCCATTCCCGACATCCGCGAACAGGCCGCGCGCGTGGCGCAGGTGCTGCGCGCGGAGCTGGTCCGGGTGCCGGCCTAGGCCTGCGACACCAAGAGCTTGTCGATGCGGCGACCGTCGAGGTCGACGACCTCGATCCGCCAGCCCGGCAGGCCGACATGGGCGCCAACCTCGGGCAGCACGCCCGCCAGGTCCAGCACCAGGCCCGCGACGGATTCATAGTCGCGGTCCTCCGGAAGGGTGATGCCCAGCAGGTCGGCGAACTCGTCCGCGGGCATCCAGCCCGCGATCAGCCAGCTGCCGTCCTCGCGGCGTACGGCCTTGGGCTCGTCCTCGCCCGGATCGGGGAAGTCGCCCGCGATCGCCTCCAGGACGTCCATGGCGGTGATCACGCCCTCGAAGTTACCGTATTCGTCGAAGACCAGCAGCATATGCGCGGGCGAGGATTTCAGCTGCTCGATCACGTTCAGCGCGGGCAGGCCGTCGCGGACCACCGGGACGGGCTGGATCAGGCTGCGCAGGTCGGCCTCGGGGTCGGCCTGCAGGCGGATCAGGTCGCGCGCGTGGATCACCCCCGCGATATCGTCATCCCCGCCGTCGCGCAGCAGCACCCGCGAACGGTGCCCCGCGCGGAGGATCTGCGCCAGCGCCTCGGGTCCGGCATCGGCATCCGCGATCAGCACCTCGCGGCGCGGCGTCATCAGCCCGCGCGCGCTGCGATCGGCGATGCGCATGACGCCGGCGATCATCTCGTTCTCGGCGGGCTCGATCACGCCGGCGCTGTGGGCCTCGGCCAGCATGACCTTGATCTCCTCGTCCGACATGCTGCTCTCGGCCTTGCCGGACTGACCCAGCAGCGCCAGGACCACCCGCCCCGACCGGTCCAGCACCCAGACCACCGGCGCGGCGATCCGCGAGATCAGCCGGATCAGCGGCGCGATGCGCGCGGCCACGGCCTCGGGCGCGCGCAGCGCGATCTGCTTGGGGACCAGCTCTCCCACGATCAGCGACAGATAGGTGATGGCCACGACGACCCCGCCCACGGCCAGCGTGTTGGCCAGCGCGGGCTGCATGCCCCCCGCGACCAGCGCGGCCGACAGGCGCGTGCCCAGGGTGGCGCCCGAGAAGGCGCCCGACAGCACGCCGACCAGCGTGATGCCGATCTGCACGCTGGACAGGAAGCGGCCCGGATCGGCCGCCAGGTCCAGCGCGATGGCCGCGCCCCGGCTGCCCTGTTGGGACATTGTCTTGAGGCGTGCGGGTCGCGCCGAGACGATGGCCAGTTCGGACATGGCAAGAATGCCGTTGAACAGGGTCAACAGCAGGACGATGGCGATTTCAAAATACATGGGACTTTCGTCAGGTGATGGAAGGCGGCCTCACGGGCCGGCCCTGATCCGCAGATTAGGGCAGCATCACCGGTCGGACCAGCGGAAATCACGGCATTTCTCGACACGACCGCATTTCCGCGCATCGAACGCGGCAAGGACGAAAGCGCGCCGCAGGGGCGGCGCGCCGGTTGGCGGATCGGGCGTCGGGCCGATCAGATATGCGTCGGGAAGCTGTCACGGCGGATGCCCAGCTGCTTGAGGCTGGCATCGGCGGGGCGACGATGGGCCCGGACGGCACGCGCGGCCTCGAGGCTGGCGCCGAGGGTGTCCAGAGCCGACAGGATGCGGGTCCAGGCGTTGCGCAGGGTGGTCATTTCGATCTCTCTTTCTGTCATCTGGTGACAGGAGGGATATCGGGTCTGACCACCCATTCTGCAATGCGGCATTGGGAAGACCCGCCTTGCAGCAGGTGCATAGCCCGGCCCGTGTCGGGGCCGGGCCGTGCGTCAATCCTCGTCGGAGGCCATCTGGCTGAGGACCTGGCCCTTGCCGCGGGCGCGCATGATCATCGGCACGATCAGCGCAAAGGCCGCCACCGCGATCAGTCCCGCCGAGACCGGCGTCGAGACCAGCGTGGTCACGTCGCCCTGGCTGATCGACAGCGCGCGGCGCAGCTGCTGTTCGGCCATCGGTCCCAGGATCAGGCCCACGACCACGGGCGCGATCGGATAGCCGTAAAGGCGCATCAGATAGCCCATGACGCCGAAGATCAGCAGCATCGACAGCTCGATCGGCGACGGGTTGGCGCCGATCGTGCCAAGCGTGGCAAAGCACAGGATGCCCGCATAGAGCCACGGCCGCGGGATGGTCAGCAACCGCACCCACAGGCCGATCAGCGGCAGGTTCAGCACCACCAGCATCACGTTCGCGATCAGCAGCGACGCGATCAGGCCCCAGACCAGGTCAGGGTTGGTCGCGAAGAGCAGCGGTCCCGGCTGAAGGCCGAACTGCTGGAAACCCGCCAGCATGATCGCCGCCGTCGCCGTCGTCGGCAGGCCGAGCGTCAGCAGCGGCACCAGCGTTCCGGCGGCGCTGGCGTTGTTCGCGGCCTCGGGTCCGGCGACGCCCTCGATGGCGCCGTGGCCGAACTCCTCGGGGTGCTTGGCGGCGCGCTTCTCGGCGGCATAGGACAGGAAGGTGGCGATGTCGGCGCCGCCCGCCGGCATGGCGCCGATGGGAAAGCCGATGAAGGTGCCGCGCAGCCAGGGCTTCCACGACCGCTTCCAGTCGCTGACCGTCATCCAGACCGAACCCTTGACAGCGGTCACCTTGTCCTCGACGCCGAAGCGGTTGGCGGCGACGATCATCGCCTCGCCCACGGCGAAGAGCGCGACGGCCAGGGTCGTGACCTCGATCCCGTCCAGCAGCTGCGGGACGCCGAAGTCCAGGCGCGCCTGTCCGGTCAGCTGATCGATGCCGATCAGCGACAGCGACAGGCCGATGAACAGCGAGATCAGCCCCTTGCGCGCGCTGTCCCCGAATGCCGAGGACACGGTGACGAAGGCCAGCACCATCAGCGCGAAATATTCGCGCGGCCCGAAGGTCAGGGCCAGCTTGACCACGGTCGGCGCGACGAAGGCCAGCAGCAGCGTGGCGATCAGGCCCGCGACGAACGAGCCGATGGCCGCGGTGGCCAGCGCCGGGCCGCCGCGTCCGGCGCGGGCCATCTTGTTGCCCTCCAGCGCGGTCACGATGGAGGCGCTCTCGCCCGGCGTGTTCAGCAGGATCGACGTGGTCGAGCCGCCATACATGCCGCCGTAATAGATGCCCGCGAACATGACCAGCGACCCGGCCGGGTCCAGCCCGTAGGTCACCGGCAGCAGCAGCGCCACGGTCAGCGCGGGGCCGATGCCGGGCAGCACGCCCACGGCGGTGCCCACGGTCACGCCGATCAGCGCATAGAGCAGGATCATCGGGTCGGTGGCGACCATCAGGCCCTGAAACAGATATCCGAACGTGTCCATGCCCCTAGCCCCCCGTGATCAGACGTTCCAGCGGACCGGCCGGCAGGCTGAGGTTCAGAAGCTGGGAGAAGACCAGGTAGATGGTCCCGGAAAAGACCAGCCCGATGGGCAGGGTCAGCAGAAGGTTGCGCTTGCCGAAGGCGCGCGCGGTCGCCGCGAACAGCAGCGCGGTCGAGATGACGAAGCCCGCCGTGTTCAGAAGCGCCAGCTGCGCCGCCAGGCCGCCGATGATCCAGGCGATGGGCGCGGGGTCCTGGGCGGGCCGTTCGGACGGACCCTCGCGGAAGGCCGCGACGACGGTCCAGGCCGAGAGGCCCAGCAGGCACCACGCGATCCAGCGCGGGACGTCGGCCGGGCCGACGCCGGAATAGCCCCGGTTCTGCGGCAGGCCTGCGACGTCGCGGAAGATGACGACCGCGATCAGCGCAAGCACCGCCGCCACGGTCAGCGCCGCCCCGTCGGGGCGGCGTCTCGTGTCCGGGGCCTGGCTCATTCGACCAGCCCGATGTCCTTGAGGACCGCGGCCGTGGTGGCGATGTCCTGCTCAAGCTGGGCGTTGAATTCGTCGCCCGCCAGGTAGGTGTCGGACCAGCCCTTGGACGCCAGAGCCTCCTGCCAGGCGGTCGATTTCGCCATCGTCTCGATGTCGGCGGCGATCGCGGCCTGATCCTCGGCCGAGAGGCCTGGCGCGGCGGCGACCATGCGCCAGTTCTGCAGCACCACGTCCAGACCCGATTCGCTCAGCGTGGGCGCGTCGATGCCCTCGATCCGCTCCTCGGAGGTGACGGCCAGGATGCGCAGCGTGCCGGCATCGGCCTGCGGCTTGAACTCGCCCACCGACGAGATGCCCGCGGTGACCTGGTTGCCCAGGATCGCGGCCAGCGCCTCGCCGCCGCCCGAATAGGCGATGTAGTTGATGGCGGTCGGATCGACGCCCGCGGCATTGGCCAGCAGGCCGACCGCGATATGGTCCGCGCCGCCCGCCGAACCGCCGGCCCAGCTGACCGAACCCGGATCGGCCTTCAGCATCTCGACCAGCTGGTTGATGTCCTGGATCTCGGACGCGGTCGGCACCACGATCGCCTCGTATTCGCCGGTCAGGCGGGCGATGGGCGTCACGTCGGCCAGCGACACGGGCGAGGCGTTGGTCAGGATCGCGCCGACCATGACATAGCCGCCCACGATCAGCTGGTCGGCCTTGCCCGAGGCCTGCGACGCGAACTGCGCCAGGCCGACGGTGCCACCGGCGCCGGGCACGTTCTGGACCTGCACCGAATCGGAGATGCCTTCGGCCTGCAGGACCTCCTGCATGGTGCGGGCGGTCTGGTCCCAGCCACCGCCGGGCGCCGCGGGCGCCAGGATGGTATAGTCGGTGGCCAGCGCGGGAACGGCCAGAGCGGCCGTGAACAGGCCCGCAAGGAATGCGTGTTTCAAGGTAGTCCTCCCCTATTGGCCGGGCCTCCACCCGGCAGGGGCCACCTTGGCACGCGAACCTGTCACAAAGCTGACATCGCGGGCATCAATCCGCGGCGGGACCGGGATCGGGCGTCAGGGCCTGCTGCCAGCGGCTGATCAGCCGGGCGCGGCGGGACTGGTCCAGATAGGCCAGCAGGCCGGGGCTGATCGCGACGGGGCGCAGCTGCGCGCCAAGCGCGGGGGGCAGGTTTCCGGCCGTGGCACCGATCTCCAGGCTGACGGCGGGCAGGCGCAGCTCCTCCGCCAGGATGGTCTGGCCCTCGCGCGACATCAGGAAGGCCAGGAAATCCGCGCCCAGATCGGGCCGCGCCGCCGCGCGGGGCACCAGCGCCACCCGCGACACCACCACCGTGAAGTCGCGCGGCAGCAGCAGGCCCAGGTCCGGCTCCTGCCGCGCCCGGTCCGCGGCATAGGAGCCGAGGATGTTGTAGCCCACCGCCAGCCGCCCGTCCGCGACCCGGTCCAGGATCTCGCGCGAGGTGGCGAACTGCTGCACGCCCGCCCGCCCCATCGCCGCGCCCAGGTTCCAGATGTCGAAAAAATGCTCCTGATCGCGAGCCAGGAACAGATAGCCCACGCCCGAGCGCGCGATGTCGTAGGTGCCGATGCGCCCCTGCACCTGCGGCCCGCCATGCTCCAGCCAGTCCAGCAGCTCGAACCGGGTCGCGGGCGGTTCGCGGTCGCGGAAGCTGGGCCGGTGATAGACCAGGACCGCGGGCTCGAAGGTGATCGCATAGGCCGTGTCGCGCCAGTTCGCCCAACGCGGCCACTCCTCCGACGCGGGCGTGGGCACGGCCATGGCATAGCCGTCATTGGCCAGCTTGACCTGCAGGTCCATCGCGCTGGAGAAGGCCAGGTCGGCCGTGCGCGCCCCGTCATCGGTCTCCTGCGTGACGCGGGCGAAGATCTGGCCGGTCAGCAGGTCCTGGAACTCGACCGTGACGCCGGGATGGCGGGCCTGGAACCCCTCGATCAGCGGGCGGGCCAGATCCTCGTCCAGCGACATGTAGAGCTTCAGCCGGTCCGCCCCGCTGCCCTGCGGCGCGGGAAAGGTCAGCACCTGCGCCGCCGCCGCACCGGCGGTCAGCATCAGCGTCAGCAGCAGGGGAATCGCGCGGGCCAGCATGGCGCCATCGTGGCACCGCCGGGGCCGCGGGGGCAAGCGCGCCCTTGCCCCCCGCCGCGCCGCCGCCCTAAGATCGCGACGGGGGGACAGGACATGCGCATTCTGCTGGTCGAGGACAACGCCGCCCTGGCTGACGGGCTGGTGCAGCTGCTGTCCGGGGCGGGCCATGCGGTCGATCACGTCGATGACGGCGCCTCGGCCGAGGCGCTGATCGCGGCGGAGCGGTTCGATCTGGTGATCCTGGACCTGAACCTGCCGCAGATGGACGGGCTGGAGGTGCTGCGCCGCATGCGCCAGCGCCGCGACCCGGCGGCGGTGATGATCCTGACCGCCCGCGGCACCCCCGAGGAGCGCGTGCGCGGCCTGGACCTGGGCGCGGACGACTATCTGGTCAAGCCCTTCGAGATCACCGAGTTCGAGGCCCGCGTCCGCTCGCTGCTGCGCCGCCAGGCGGGGCTGCGCGCGGCCGAGGTCACCATCGGCGGCGTCATGCTGGACCTGACCGCGCGGCGGTTCATGGCGCAGGGACAGCCGATGGACCTGCCGGCGCGCGAACACGCGCTGCTGGAGCTGCTGTTCATGCGCGCGGGCAAGGTCGTGCCCAAGGACGTGATCATGCAGTCCATGACATCGCTGGACGACACCCTGTCCGATAACGCGATCGAGCAATATGCCAGCCGCCTGCGCCGCCGCCTGGCCCCGCACGGGGTGCAGCTGCGCACCGCGCGCGGCATCGGCTATTACATCGACAAGGGCGTCTAGGCCTTGGGCTCGCTGCGCCACCGCCTGCTGGGCTGGCTGCTGGCGGCGACGGCGGCCCTGGGCAGCCTGGCGCTGGCCGATACCTGGTCCGAGGCCGTGGCGACCGCCCGCGCGGTGTCTGACCGGGTGCTGGCCGGATCCGCCTTGGCCATCGCCGAACGGGTCACCGTCGCCGACGACGCGCAGCTGCAGGCCGACATCCCCTATTCCGCGCTGGAGATGCTGACCTCGACCGCGCAGGACAGCGTCTTCTATCGCGTGGACGGGCCGGACGGGTTCATGACCGGCTATGCCGATCTGCCGGTGGCGGAACCGCAGGGCGACGGCGCGGGCTATGCGGACGCCGATTTCGCGGGCGCGCCGATCCGGGTCATCACCCTGGCGCGCACGGTCTCCACCGGCATCGAATCGATCCCCTTCCGCGTCACGGTCGCGGAATCGAAGCTGGCGCGGAACCAGCTGTCGCGCGCGATCCTGCTGCGCTCGGCCGCGCGGCTGGCGCTGATGATCGGGGGCGCGGCAGCGATCATCTGGATCGCGGTGCCGCTGGCGCTGCGGCCGCTGAACAGGCTGGGGGGCGAGATCGGGGTGCGCCGCACCGACGACCTGTCCCCCCTGCCCGCCGATGTCCCGCAGGAGGTGCAGGGACTGGTGGGGGCGATGAACTCGTTCATGACGCGGCTGGACACGGCGCTGGCCGCGCTGCGCAACTTCACCGGCAATGCCAGCCATCAGCTGCGCACCCCCCTGGCGGTGATCCGCACGCAGCTGGTCCTGGCGCAGCGGGCGGGCGACGACCGCGCCGTGCGGGCCGCCGTCGCCAAGGCCGATGCGGCGCTGTCGGATGCCGAACGCATCCTGGCGCAGCTGCTGCTGCTGGCGCGGGTCGATGCGGCGGCGGGCCATCCGATGGCCGCGGCCCTGGATGCCGAGGCGCTGGCGCGCGACCTGACCGCCGCGATGATCCCGCGCGCCGCCGATGCGGGGATCGACCTGGGCTTCGACGGCCGCCCCGCCACCGTCCGGGCCGAGCCGGTGCTGCTGACCGAGGCGCTGAAGAACCTTCTGGACAACGCGCTGGCCTATGCCGGGCCGGGGGCCGAGATCACGGTCAGCGTCACCCGACAGGGCACTGATGCCGTGATCGCGGTCGAGGATGACGGGCCGGGCATCCCCGCCCCGGCCATGGCGCGGCTGACCTCGCGCTTTGCCCGCGGGGCTGAGGCTCCGGCGCGGCCGGGGGGCAGCGGCCTAGGCCTGGCCATCGTGACCGAGATCGCGCAGCTGTTCGGCGGCGGTCTGGCGCTGTCGCCCGGCAGGTCGGGACGCGGCCTGCGCGCCGAGCTGCGCCTGCCCGCGGCCTAGTCCTGCGCGCGCAGCACGCCGCCTAGTCCTGCGTGCGCAGCACGCGGGCCGGGCGCGCGGCCAGCGGACGCCAAGCAAAGATCAGCCCCGCAGCGACCGTCGCCACGATGCCCCCCGCCACGATCGGCAGCGCCGAGAGCGCGTCGAACCGATAGGGCACGTCCATGACGAAGCGGCTGACCGCCCAGCCCGCCATCCCCCCGCCCAACAGCGCGACCAGGCCCGCGGCCGCCCCCATCAGCGCCTGACGCAGCGCGAAGCTGCGCAGGATCAGCGCGCGCGACGCGCCGAGCGTCTTCAGGATCGCGGCTTCGTGGATGCGGGCGCGTTCGCCCGCCGCGGCCGCCCCGATCAGCACGACGAAGCCCGTGACCAGCGTGGCGCCCGCCGCCCAGGCCACCGCCGCGGCGATCCCCGCCAGGGCGTCCGAGGCGCGGTCGATCGCCTCGGCCACCGGGATGGCGGTGATGTTCGGGAAACGGTTGCCCAGATCGCGCAGGATCGGCGCCTCGGCCGCCGGATCGGCGTGGACGGTGGCGATATGGGTGTGCGGCGCACCGGCCAGCGCGCCGGGGGTCAGCGCCATGACGAAGCCGATGCCCGCATCGCTGAAATCCACGACGCGCAGGTTGGCGATGGTCGCGGTGATGTCGCGGCCCAGGATGTTCACGGTGACGGTGTCGCCCAGGTCCAGGCCGATCTCGGTTGCGATCTCGTCTGACAGGCTGACCAGCGGGGGGCCCGCGTAATCCTCGGGCCACCACTCGCCGCGGGTGATCTGGGTGCCGGGCGGCGGGGTCGCGGCATAGGTCACGCCCCGGTCGCCGCGCAGCACCCAGTGATCGCCCGCGACCTCGCGCGCGGGGCGGCCGTTCAGCTGCGTGACGATGCCGCGCAGCATCGGCGCGGTCTGGACCTCGCCGACCAGCGGATCGTCCCGCAGCCGGGCCAGGAACGGGTCCAGCTGATCGGGCTGGATGTCCAGGAAGAAATAGCTGGGCGCACGTTCGGGCAGTTCCGTCGCGATGGCCTGGCGCAGGTTCGACGACACCTGCCCCACCGCCGCCAGCACCGTCAGGCCCAGGCCCAGGGACAGGATCACCGACAGCGCCTCGCTGCGCGGTCCGCCGATCGCCGCCAGCGCCAGCCGCAGCGCAGGTCTGCGCCGCGCCAGCCGCGCCCCCGCCCCCGCCGCGCGCCGGACCAGCGCCGCCGCCCCGGCCAGCACGACAAAGGCCGCCAGCACGCCGCCCGCCATGCCAAGCGTGAGCCCCCAAAGCCCCGAGAACAGCGCCGCCAGCCCCACCAGCGCGACCAGCGCCGCGACGATCATCGCCAGATAGCGCCGCCCGGGCCAGCCGCCGCCGGAGGCATCCGCATCGCGGAACAGCGTCGCCGCCCGGACACCCCGCGTGCGCGCCAAGGGCCACAGCGCAAAGACGAAGGCGGTCAGCAGCCCATAGATCGCCGCCTGCGCCAGGGGGCCGGGATAGAGGCCGAACTCCGCCGGCACCGGCAGGCGCGCCGTCAGCAGCGGCGCCAGCGCCAGCGGCACCGCCGCCCCCAGGATCAGCCCCGCCGCGACGCCGATCGCGGTCACCGCCCCGATCTGCAGCAGATAGACCTGAAAGATCGTGCGCCCCGACGCGCCGAAGGTCTTCAGCACGGCGATGGTCTCGGTCTTGCGGGCCAGATGGGCGCGCACCGCGGCCGATACGCCGACCCCGCCCACGGCCAGCCCGGTCAGCCCGACCAGCACCAGGAACGCGCCGATGCGGTCCACGAAACTGTCGATGCCCGGCGCGCCGCGGCTGCTGTCGCGCCAGCGCGCGCCGCTGTCGGGGAAGGCCGCGCGCCAGTCGGCCCGCAGCGCGTCCAGATCGGTCCCCTGCGGCAGCGCCAGCCGGTAGTTGCTGTCGTAGAGCGTGCCCGCGCCCAGCAGCTCGCTGTCGGCCAGCGCCTCGCGCAGGACCAGGGTGCGGGGGCCGAAGCCGAAGCTGGCCGCGCCCGCATCGGGTTCGCTGACCAGCCGCGCGGTCAGCACGAAATCCTGCGTGCCAAGGCGGAACACGTCGCCCGGCGACAGCCCCAGCCTGTCGGCCAGCAGCGGCGCCATAACGCCCCCGGGCAGGCCCTGCGGGGTCGCCCCCAAGGCCTGGGCCAGCGGCATGGGTGGGTCCAGCACCGCCTGACCCAGCAGGGGCCACGCCGCGTCCACGCCCTTGACCTGGGTCAGGGCGCGTTCGGACGCATCCCCCTGCCCGACCACGGCCATGGACCGGAAATCCACGATCTCCGAGAGGGTTACGGAACGTTCCTCCAGCCAGTCGAGCTCCTCGGAGCTGGCAAAGCGATAGGTCAGCTGCACCTCGGCATCGCCGCCCAGCAGGACCGCGCCCTGCGAGGTCAGCCCCGCCTGGATCGCCGCGCGCACCGACCCCACAGCGGCGATGGCCGCCACGCCAAGCGCCAGGCAGGTCAGCAGCACCCAGAACCCGCGCAGGCCCCCGCGCAGGTCGCGCCGCGCCAGCCGCGCCGCCAGCGCCAGGCTCATGCCGCGACCTCGGCGGCCAGACGGCCGTCGGCCAGGCGGATCACCCGGTCGCAGCGTCGCGCCAGGTCCGGGTCATGCGTGACAAGAACCAGCGTCGCACCATGATCGGCGCGCAGACCGAACAGCAGGTCCATGATCGCCTGCCCCGTCGCCCCGTCCAGATTGCCGGTGGGTTCGTCGGCCAGCAGGATCGCCGGTCGCGGCGCCGCGGCGCGGGCCAGGGCCACGCGCTGCTGCTCTCCGCCCGACAGTTGCGCGGGGTAATGGTCGCGGCGCGCAGAAAGGCCCACGCGGTCCAGCTCCGCCGCCGCGCGGGCGAAGGCGTCGGGCGCACCGGCCAGCTCCAGGGGCGTCGCGACATTTTCAAGCGCCGTCATGGTGGGGATCAGGTGGAAGGACTGGAACACCACCCCCATATGGGACAGACGAAAGCGCGCCAGCGCATCCTCGTCCAGCGCGGTCAGGTCCTGACCCATCGCCTGGACAAGGCCGCCCGTGGCGCGTTCCAGACCGCCCATCAGCATGAGGAGCGACGACTTGCCCGATCCCGAAGGACCCACCAGCCCGACCGTCTCTCCGCGTTCGACCTGCAGCGACAGGCCACGCAGGATCGGGACCGGCCCGGCATTGCCCTGCAACGTCAGGTGCGTATCGGACAGGCGGATCACGGGGTCGGCCATCGGGTCGCTCCTTCGTCGCGGTCTGGGTGTCGGGGCACGATATGGTCGGCCCGCCCGCGAAGGCAACCGCCTGACAGCCGCCGTCGCGGCGCTGGCGGTCACCATCGCGGCATCATGGGCAGCCCCTGCTGACGCAGAGACGCTGCGCCTGACCGCGATGGGCGACAGTCTGACGCAGGGCTACGGCCTGCCGCAGGATCAGGGGTTCGTGCCCGTGCTGGAGGCGTGGCTGCGCGACCGCGGCCATGACGTCGCGGTGACCAATGCGGGCGTGTCGGGGGATACCACGGCGGGGGGTGCCGCGCGGATCGACTGGACGCTGGCGGACGGGCCCGACGCGATGATCGTGGCGCTTGGCGGCAACGATCTGTTGCGCGGGATCGACCCGTCCTCCAGCCGCGCGAACCTGGCGGCGATCCTGGACAAGACGCAGGCGGCGGGGGTGCCCGTGCTGCTGGCGGGCCTGCCCGCGCCCGGCAATTACGGCCCCGAGTTCAAACGCGACTTCGAGGCGATGTATGCCGATCTGGCCATTGAATACGACGCATTGCTGGTCCCCGACTTCCTGGGACCGATCGGGGAAAAGGCCACGCAGGGCCTGTCCCTGTCGGACCTGATGCAGGACGACCGCATCCACCCCAACGTGCGCGGCGTCGAGCAGATCGTGGATGCGATCGGCCCCGAGGTCGAGGAGCTGCTGGCCCGCGCGGATCAGTAGCGCGCGGCCATCTCCGGCAGGGACATCGGGCGCAGCTTGTCGGCGTTGCCGGCGGTGCCGAAGGCCTCGAAGCGGTCGCGGCAGACCTGGGCCATCATCGCCATCGCGGGCTTCAGATAGGCGCGCGGGTCGAACTCGGCCGGGTGTTCGGCCATGACGCGGCGGATCGCGGCGGTCATGGCCAGGCGGTTGTCGGTGTCGATGTTTACCTTGCGCACGCCGTGGCGGATGCCGCGCTGGATTTCCTCGACCGGGACGCCCCAGGTCGGGCGGATGTCGCCGCCATGGGCGTTGATGATCGCCTGAAGATCCTCGGGGACCGAGCTGGAGCCGTGCATCACCAGATGGGTGTTGGGCAGGCGGCGGTGGATCTCCTCGATCACATGCATGGCCAGGATGTCGCCATCGGGCTTGCGCGTGAATTTATACGCACCGTGGCTGGTGCCCATGGCGATGGCCAAGGCGTCCACGCCGGTGTCCTCGACAAAGCGCACGGCCTCGTCGGGGTCGGTCAGCAGCTGGTCCTCCGAGAGCTTGCCCTCGGCGCCGTGGCCGTCCTCGGCATCGCCCATGCCGGTCTCAAGGCTGCCCAGCACGCCCAGCTCTCCCTCGACCGACACGCCGCAGGCATGGGCCATCTCGGTCACGCGGCGGGTGATGTCGGCGTTGTACGCGTAATCGGCGGGCGTCTTGCCGTCCGATTTCAGCGACCCGTCCATCATCACGCTGGTGAAGCCGTTCTGGATCGCGGTCGCGCAGGTCTCCAGCCCGTTGCCGTGGTCCAGATGCATGCAGATCGGGATGTCGGGATAGGCCCGCGCCAGACCCGCGATCAGCCCGGCCAAGACCGCGTCATTGGCATAGGCCCGCGCGCCACGGCTGGCCTGCAGGATCACCGGGCTGTGCGTGGCCTGGGCCGCCTGCATGACCGACAGGCCCTGCTCCATGTTGTTGATGTTGAAGGCGGGCACGGCATAGTCATGCTCGGCCGCGTGGTCCAGAAGCTGGCGCAGGGTGATCATCGGCATCGGGGTCTTATCCTTGCAGGGCGGCGTGAAGCGCGTCGATTTCCTCGGACGCGCCGAAGAACAGGGGGGTGAAGTCATGCGGCCCGCGCGGCACGCGGTCCAGGATCGGGCCGTGCCCGTCGGTCGCGCGGCCCCCGGCCTGTTCGATCAGAAAGGCGATGGGCACGCATTCATAGATCAGCCGCAGCCGGCCGTCGCCGTATCCGGGCCGCGCATCGGCGGGATAGAGGAACGCGCCGCCTTTCAGCAGGATGCGGTGCAGTTCCCCCACGGCGGCGGCCAGCCAGCGCATGTTGAAGTCGCGCCCGCGCGGCCCGTCGCGTCCCGCGCGCAGATCGCGCGCCCAGGCCTGCAGGCCAGGCGCCCAGTGGCGTTCGTTCGACGCGTTATAGGCGATGGTCGAAGCCTGGGGCTTCAGTCGCAGGTTCTGGCGGCTGACGCGGAAGGCCTGGGCCTCGGCGTCCCAGGTCCCGACATGGACGCCCGCGCCGGTGGACCAGCCGAAATCAACCGAATGACCGAAGGAGGCGTAGCCCGCCGCCACCGCCGCCCGGCCCGTCCGCGCGAACCCCTGCGGATCGGCGGGCAGGATGCTGAACAGCATCCCCAGGGGCGCGCCGATGCCGATGCTGCCCGAGCCGTCGATCGGGTCGATCGCCACGTCGAAGGCGCCGCCGTCGTTCAGCAGGATGATGTCCAGGGCCTCCTCGGACAGGACCTGGCGCACGCCCGCCGCGCGCAGGGCGGCGATCATGTGGTCGTGGGCCGCGACGTCCAGCGCCTTCTGCCGGTCGCCGCTGTCATTGGTGCCGACGATGGCCTCGGGGTCGCCATGCAGGCGCCCCGCCGCCAGCCGCGCGGCCAGGGGCGGAAGCGCGCGCGCGATGGCCGCCACGATGGCCGCAGCGCCCTCGCGCGCCAGCACATCGTCCAGCAGCGGCCCCGTCGCGGGCCGGTCCGTCGGCAGGCGCAGCATCAGCGGCCCGCGTATTTCGCGCCGACCGCGTCGATGGCGTCGACATTGCCCGCCGACTTGCCGTTGCGGTCGAAGTTCCGGGTCTGCGCCAGCCATGCGTCGGCGATGGTCTTGGCGACTTCGACCCCGATGACGCGGGCGCCCATGGTGATGATCTGCGCGTCGTTCGACAGCGCCGCGCGTTCGGCCGAATAGGTGTCATGCGTCAGGGCGGCGCGGATGCCCGGGACCTTGTTGGCCGCGATGCAGACGCCGATGCCCGTGCCGCAGACCAGGATGGCGCGGTCATAGGTGCCGTCCATGACCTGGGCGGCCACCCGGTCCGACAGGTTGGCATAGAAGGCGTCGGGGCCTTCGTCGGTGCGGCTGATTTCCGACACCTCAAAGCGGTCTTTCAGGTGGTCGGCCAGAACCTTGGCCAGACCTTCGCCCGCGCTGTCCCCTGCGATTGCCAGTTTCATGCGTCATCTCCGATGGTTGCGGCGCAGCGCGCCAGGATGTCCAGATAGCCGTTCACGTCCCAGGCCGACCGCCCGATGAACAGCCCGTCGATATGCGGGCAGGCGATCAGTTCCGCGCAGTTGCCCGGATTGACCGATCCGCCGTAAAGGCAGGGCACAGGACGGCCCAGCACGTCCTGTGCGACGACGATGATCTCGGCCTGCCGCGCGTCGGCATAATCCGAGGTCGCGGGGATGCCGTTCGCGCCGATCGCCCAGACCGGCTCATAGGCCAGCAGGATCGTGGCGTCGGACCCGGCCACGGGCTCAAGCGCGGCGCGGACCTGCGTCTCAAGCACCTGCGTGGCGCGGCCAGCCTCGCGCTCGGCCAGGGTCTCGCCGATGCAGATCAGCGGGATCAGGCCGTGGCGGACGGCGGCGGCGGTCTTCAGGCCCACGGTCCTGTCCGTCTCTCCGAAATGCTCGCGGCGTTCGCTGTGGCCCAGCTCCACGACGTCCAGCCCGCAATCGGTCAGCATCACGGGGCTGATCTCTCCGGTCCAGGCGCCCGCGTCGTCCCAGTGCATGTTCTGCGCGCCGACCTTGACGTCGGTGTCCGACAGCGCCTCGGCCACCTGGCGGCAGGCGGTGAAGGGCGGGATGACGAAGCGCTGGATGCCCGCGGGCGCGGGGGTGCCGCGCAACCCTTGGGCAAAGGTCATCGCCTCGGCCAGGGTCTTGTTCATCTTCCAGCTGGTGCCGATCCAGAATGGGGTCATGCGGGGTCCTTTGCGATGGTCAGCGCGATGCCTGCCCGGTCGATCGCGGCGCGATCCTCGGGCGCGGGGGGCGCGTCGGTGATGATGGCGTCGAATTCGGTCAGGTCGGCCAGCGCATGCAGCGCGCTGCGCCCGAACCGCGCGTGGTTGACCAGCAGCACGCTGCGTTCCGCCGCGTGCATCATCGCGCGCTTGGCCCGGACCGCGTTGTCATCCATGTGGAAGGCCCGCAGTCCCGCCACCGCGGGGGTCGAGATGAAGGCCAGGTCCGCATGCAGCCCGGCCAGCGCGCTTTCCGTGACCATGCCGAAAAAGCCGTTGAACTTGGCGCTGTAGATGCCGCCAAGCGCGATCAGCGTGACGCGCGGCGCATCCTTCAGCCGCTCGATCACGGCGGCGTTGTTGGTGATCACCGACAGGGGCGCGCACTCCGTCAGGCTGGCGCCCAGCAGCGCCGCCATCGAGCCGTCATTGACCATCACGGTCATCCCCGGCTCGATCAGGGCGCGGGCGGCATGGGCCATGCGGATCTTGGCCTCGCCGTCCTGCAGGGCGCGGATGCGGAAATCGCTTTCGAACTGGGTGCCGGCCTCGATGGTGGCGCCGCCGCGGACCTTGCGCAGCAGGCCCGCCTGTTCCAGGTCGTCCAGGTCGCGATGGATGGTCATCTTGCTGACCGCGAAACGGGCCGCCAGATCGTCCAGGTCCACGGCGCGCGCCGCGACCAGCAGATCCATGATCGCCTGTCTGCGTTCCTCGCGTTTCACCCGCACCCTCCCCTGGTCCGCCGGTTTCATAACATGATCCGCGTGCGTGGCAACACTCAGATTGTGACTTTGTGATTTTTTGTTGTGATGATGCCGGGGCCGCGCTATGGAGGGCGCGACAGGAGGACCGCCATGCCCTTAGACACCCCCAAAGACCCCGCCATCGCCGCCAAGGCCGATCTGGATCCGCAGAACTTCGCGCTGGCGAACTGCATCCGCGCGCTGACCATCGATGCCGTGAACGCCGCCAACAGCGGCCATCCCGGCGCGCCGATGGGCATGGCCGATGCCGCCACCGTGCTGTTCCGGAACCACCTGAAGTTCGACGCGGCGAACCCCGACTGGCCCGACCGCGACCGCTTCGTGCTGTCGAACGGGCACGCGTCCATGCTGCTTTACAGCCTGCTGCACCTGACCGGCTATCAGGACATGACGCTGGATCAGATCAGGAATTTCCGCCAATGGGGCGCGATCACCGCGGGCCATCCGGAATACGGCCATGCCAAGGGTGTCGAGACCACGACCGGCCCCCTGGGCCAGGGCCTGGCCACCGCCGTCGGCATGGCGCTGGCGGAACGCGCGCTGGCCGGAGAGTTCGGTGATGACCTGGTCGATCACCGCACCTGGGTCATGCTGGGCGACGGCTGCCTGCAGGAGGGCATCGGCCAGGAGGCGATCAGCCTGGCGGGCCATCTGGGCCTGGGCAAGCTGATCGTGCTCTATGACGACAACAGCATCACCATCGACGGCCCGACCTCGGTCAGCTTCTCCGAGGACATCCCGGCACGGTTCAAGGCCTGCGGCTGGCATGTCCAGAGCTGCGACGGCCATGACGGGCGCGCCCTGGATGCCGCGATGGAGGCCGCCAAGGCGGAGACGGGCAAGCCCTCGCTGATCGCGATGAAGACGATCATCGGCTTCGGCTCTCCCAACCGCGCGGGCAGCTATTCCGTGCACGGATCGCCTTTGGGCAAGGATGAGGGCGCACTGACCCGCGAGGCCCTGGGTTGGCGCCACGACGCGTTCGTGATCCCCGACGATCTGGCCGCCGAGTGGCGCGAAATCGGCGCGCGGGGTGCCGCCGACCGCGAGGCCTGGGAGGCCCGTCTGGCGGCATCCCCCAAGGGCGCGGCCCTGACGCAGCGCCTGTCAGGCGCCCTGCCCGAGGGCTATGACGCGGCCCTCGCCGCCGCCCGCGACGCCCTCTTCGCCGCGCCCAAGAAGGCCGCGACCCGCAAGGCCAGCCAGATGGCGCTGGAGGCGCTGACCCCGGCCGTGCCCGCGATGATCGGCGGATCGGCCGACCTGACCGGATCGAACCTGACCCGCGTCAAGGCCGTCGACACGCAATACACGCGCGAGGCGCCCGGCCGCTACATCGGCTATGGCGTGCGAGAGTTCGGCATGGCCGCCGCGATGAACGGGCTGAACCTGCATGGCGGCGTGATCGCCTATGGCGGCACGTTCCTGGTGTTTTCCGACTATGCCCGCAACGCGATCCGCCTGTCGGCGCTGATGGGGGTGGGCACGATCTATGTCATGACCCATGACAGCATCGGCCTGGGCGAGGACGGCCCGACCCACCAGCCGGTGGAGCATCTGGCATCCCTGCGCGCCATCCCCGGCCTGACCGTCCTGCGCCCTGCCGACACGGTCGAGACGCTGGAGGCCTGGGACATCGCGATCCGCAACCGCAACGTGCCGTCGCTGCTGGCCCTGTCCCGCCAGGACGTCCCGCAGCTGCGCACGGAAGCTGGGTCCGAGAACCTGACCGCCAAGGGCGCCTATGTGATCCGCCAGTTTGGCGAGGGCCGCGACGTGACCCTGATCGCCACCGGCACCGAGGTCGCCATCGCCGTGGAGGCCGCCGAGGCGCTGGCTGCGGAAGGCATGGCCGTGGCGGTCGTGTCGATGCCCAGCTGGGAGCTGTTCGAGGCGCAGGACGCGGATTACCGCGCCCAGGTGCTTGGCACCGCGCACCGCATCGCGGTCGAGGCTGCGGGCAAGTTCGGCTGGACCCGTTATGTCGCGACCGAGGACGACGTGATCGGCATGACCGGCTTTGGCGCATCGGCCCCGATCGACCGGCTGTACCAGGAGTTCGGCATCACCCCTGAGGCCATCATCGCCCGCGCCCGCCTGGTGACCGGCCACTGATCAAAAGGCCAAGGCCGCAAGCGGCCTTGCCACGATGCTCCCCACGCGCGCAAAGCGCGCGCGGGGCCCAGCGGCATCGACCGGGTCGGGGTTTCCCCGACCCGTCCCCGTTCAGGTCACTCCGCCATCAGGGCGCGCGCCGTGATCTCGTCGGTGATCAGGCCGGACAGCCGACCGCTGTTCAGGACCGCGCGGATCGCCGGAACCTTCTCCGCACCGCCCGCGATCACGACGATCTGGTGACCGTGGTCGTGGTGCAGGTCCACCGACAGGGTCCGCGCGCTCAGCGCCGTCTCCAGGACGCGACCGTCGGCGTCGAAGAAATGCCCCATCATCTCGGCCACGCCGCCCGCGGCGTTGATCTCGTCGATCTCGTGGCGCTCGATCATGCCCGACGCGACCAGCTGCGCGCTGGCATCCGCCGTGCCCATTCCCACCAGCTTCAGCGAGGCGCTGTTCGACAGATCGAAGATGTCGCGCACGCCCGGCTGCGCCAGAAGCACCGCCCGGTCGCCCTCGGAATTGGCGAAGAACGGCACAGGCAGCACGAAAGACTGCGCCCGCGTCTTTTCCGCCAGGTTGTGCATCACGTCATGCGGGTTCGCCGCATAGTTCCGCGTCAGCCCGCCCAGGACGGAGACGAAGCGCACGCCCGCGGCCTCGATCCGGGGCAGCTGCTGGACCGCCGCGGCCATCGTCCGGCCGTGGCCCAGGCCAATGGTGGAATGATCGCCCCGCTCGATCTCGCGGCGCAGGAAGGCCGCGCCGGCCAGGCCCAGGGCGCGCAGCGGCATGCCCTCCTCGCCCAGATCGGGCGCCACCTCGCAACGCCCCAGCCCGTAGCGCGCGCAGAGCTGATCCTCCAGCAGGGCGCATTCCACGATCTCGCCGTCGATCGACACCTTGACCACGCCCTCGGCCACCGCGCGCGCGATCAGGCGATGCGCCTTGACGCCGGGCAGGCCGAGGCGCTTGGCGACCGCGGCCTGGGTCAGGCCGCCGACATAGTGCAGCCAGGCCGCGCGGATGGCCAGGCTCTGCTCGGGATCGATGGGGCCGCGGCGCCCCATCACGCGGCCGCGCGCATCAGCGCGCGCAGGTCGGCGGCGCCCAGGACGGCCGGGTTGGCCTTCATCGACGACGACGCGGCCGCAGCCTCGGCCGCCGCGTCGCAGGCGGCCGCATCGATGCCCAGGGCCGACAGCCCAGGCAGGCCGCAGCCCCGCGACCATCCGCCCAGCAGCGCCGTCGCCCGCGCCATGTCCGCGCCCGGTTCCCCGAAGGCCGCGCCGATCCATCCCGCGACCTGGTCCAGCCGCGCCGGATCGGCGACCGCAGCGCGGTTGGCGCGCAGCACCGCCGGCAGCAGCGCGCCGCAGATCGCCCCATGCGCCGCCCCCGTCAGCCCGCCCAGAGGCCCCGCCAGCCCGTGGACCGCACCCAGCCCCGCATTGGCCAGCGCCAGCCCGCCGCAGAGGCTGGTCCAGGCCATGGCGTCGCGGGCTTGCGCGTCCTCCGCATCCATCAGGCGGATCAGGGCCGCCAGCCCGGTCGGGATCGCGTCGCGGCACAGCGCATCGGTCAGCGGATTGGCGCGGGTGCTGACATAGGGCTCGATCACCTGCGTGATGGCGTCCAGCCCGGAGGCCAGCGTCACCGCGCGCGGGCAGCCGTCCGTCAGGGCCGGGTCCACGATGGCCAGCGCAGGCAGCATCCGCGCATCGCGCAGGCTGACCTTGCGGCGCGCCTCGGAGACGCCGATCACGGCGTTGCGGGTCACCTCGGCCCCGGTGCCGGCGGTGGTGGGGATGGCCACGAAGGGCAGCGGCGCATGGTCCAGCGGCAGCCCCTGCCCCACGACCTCCAGATGATCCATCAGCGGACGGGTCATCGTCAGGCAGGCCGCCAGCGCCTTGCCCGCGTCGATCACCGCCCCGCCGCCCATCGCGACGACGACCTGAACCTCCGCCCCCGCGACGACGCCCGCCTGGATCAGCGCGGTGTCGGGTTCACGCGGAACGGCGAAGGTCGCGACCGAACAGCCTGCCGCGGCCAGATCGCGGGCCAGCGCCGCGCTGCGCCCGGGGTCGCGCCCGTGGACCAGAAGCACCCGCCGCCCCAGGGCCGCCACCCGTGCGGGGGCCTGCGCCGCCTGTCCCCGGCCGAACAGGATCTCGGTGGCGGTGGCGAAGGCGAAGGGTTGGGGCATGGGGGCGTCCTGTCGATGATGGCTCAGATATTCAGCTTATCCGCCCCGGTGTCGATATGCGGCGCCCAGAATGCGACGCTTTCGGCGATCTGGGCGATGACCTGTCGATCGTTGGGGTCGCGTTCCTTGAAGGACAGCTCCAGGCAGATCTCGTTGTCGACCGCGCCGCCCTGGGCCAGCGCCTCCAGCAGGGGGGCGGGCTGTATGCGGCCGCGCGCGTTGAATTCGGCGGTGAAGGGGCGGTGTCCGCCCTTGTCCATCAGCGACTGCTTGATGTGGATGATGGGGCTGACCCGCGGCACCGCGCGCGCCCAGGCATACGGGTCGTAATCGTCGGGATCGGCGCTGGTCACGTCGCCATGGTCGATATCGGCCATCATCCACATGGGCACCGCCATGTCGGCCGCGCTCAGCCGGTCCTGCAGGGCCAGGGCGGCGGGGATCGTCTCTCCGAATTCGCGGCCCACGCTCATCGGCTCCCAGAAGACGTAATCCAGCCCGGCGGCCCGCGCATGGTCCGCGACCTCGGACCAGCAGTCGATGGCGATGCGGATCAGGTCCTCGCGCTGATGGGGGTCGTCGTAATCGCGATAGGTGAAGATCGCGAATTGCGTGCCCACCGACCGCCCGCCCAGATCGGCGGTGATGTCCGCGAAGGTCTTGAACCAGTCGACATAATATCGCCGCACATCCGCGTCGGGATGGCCGAAATGGTTCAGCCGACCATAGGGTCCGGTCATGCCGCTGGTGACGCGCACCCCGGTCCGGTCCAGCGCCGCGCGCATCTGCCGGGTCAGGCGGCGGATCACCGGCGCGGGCCAGGAGGGATTGATGAACTCATGCGTCAGCTGCAGGTCCCGGATGCGCAGATCGCGCGCGACCGTGTCGATCAGGTCGTCCGGATCGGCGAAGCGGTTGACCAGCGGGTTGGTGTTCAGCGACAGGGTCAGCATCACGCGATCTCCGGCGCCAGGGTCTCGTCGAACCAGGCGGCGAAGGCCGCCTGCTGGTCCTTGGTCAGGTGCAGATAGTGCTTGGTGCGCCGGGTCAGGATGTCCTCGGGGCGGCGCGCCCATTCCTTGGCGACCAGATAGCGCGCCTCGGCCTCATAGAGCTGGCCGCCGAAATGGCGCCCCAGGCCTGACAGGCTCATGGCCCCCGCCACGACATCCTTGGTCCGCGCGCCATAGAGGCGGCCGTAATGCTGGACCAGCGCGCGCGGCATCCAGGGGTGCAGCTCGCGCAGCAGGTTGGCGAAGCTTTCGTAATCGGCATTGGCGATCTCGCCGCCCGGCAGGGGCGCGGTCTCTGTCCAGTCAGGGCCCATCTGCGGGAACACCTCGGTCAGGCGGTGCATGCCGCGTTCGGCCAGTTCGCGGAAGGTGGTGATCTTGCCGCCGAAGATGTTCAGCATCGGCGCGCCGCCCGTCCGGTCCAGGTCGAACACATAGTCCCGCGTGACCGCCGACGGGTTGCCCTGCCCGTCATCGAACAGCGGGCGCACGCCCGAAAAGCTGTGGATCACATCGGACCGGCGCAGCTTCTCCTTGAAATAGCGGTTCACGGCGGCCAGCAGATAGTCGATCTCGGATTCGTCGGCCATCACGTCCTCGGCCCGGCCGTCATAGGCGATGTCGGTCGTGCCGATCAGCGCCATGTCGCCCTCGTAGGGGTTGATGAAGATCACCCGCTTGTCGTGGTTCTGCACCAAGTAGGCGTTGGTCCCCGCCCACCATTTCGGCACGATGATGTGGCTGCCCTTGACCAGCCGCACGTTGCGGGCCGAGTTCGACCCCGCCACGCGGGTGATGATGTCGCTGACCCAGGGCCCTGCGCAGTTGACCAGGCAGCGGGCGCGGAACACGCGCTCCTCTCCGGCCTCGCTGCGGGTGGTGACGGTCCACAACCCATCCTCGCGGCGTGCCGAGACGCAGGCATGCCGCGTCAGCACCGTGGCGCCGCGCTCGGCCGCATCGACCGCGTTCAGCACCACCAGTCGCGCGTCGTCGACCCAGCAGTCGCTGTATTCGAAGCCCTTGTGATACTTGTCCAGCAGCGGCGCGCCCTCGGGGTCGCGGCGCAGGTCCAGCGTGCGCGTGCCCGGCAGCTTCTTGCGCCCGCCCAGGTTGTCATAGAGGAACAGCCCCAGCCGGACCAGCCAGGCGGGCCGGTCGTCGGGGCTGTGCGGCAGCACGAAGCGCATCGGCCAGATGATGTGCGGGGCCGCGGCCAGCAGCACCTCGCGTTCGATCAGCGCCTCGCGCACCAGGCGGAACTCGTAATATTCCAGATAGCGCAGCCCGCCATGGACCAGCTTGCCCGACCGCGACGAGGTGCCCTGCGCCAGGTCGTCCTTTTCGCACAGCACGACCGACAGGCCCCGCCCCGCGGCATCGCGCGCGACGCCCGCGCCGTTGATGCCGCCGCCGATGACGAACAGGTCGATGATGTCGGGGGCTTGGGTCATGTCACTCTCCGGTCGGGATGCGGGCGCGCGCCAAGGCGGCCCAGACGGGCGGCAGGGCGGCGCGGGTCGCGGCAAAGGCGGGGAACAGCCGCGCATAGGTCGCGGCCAGATGCGGGTCGGGGGCCTCGGGCGCGCGCAGAAGCGGCGTGACCCAGGCGTCGATGCAGGCGCGCATGTCGGGATAGGCGCCGATGGCCACCGCGGCCATCATCGCGGCGCCCGCGGCCCCGGCCTCGTCGCGGTCGGAGACGCGGACGGGCGCGCCCAGACAGGCCGACAGGATCGCGCGCAGCGCGGGCGAGCGCGCCGCCCCGCCGGTCAGGCGCAGCTCGGACGGCAGCGGTCCCATGGCGGCATAGCAGTCGCGCATGGCCAGCCCCAACCCCTCGGCCACGGCGCGGACCAGATCGGGATAGCGGTGCCCGGCCGAGAGGCCCGTGAACCCCGCCCGCGCATCCGCATCGACGAAGGGCCCGCGTTCGCCCGCATCCGAGATATAGGGGTGATACAGGATCTGCCCCGGCGCCGCCTGCCCCAGCCAGCCGTCCAGCCGCGCGACCAGGTCGCGATGCGTCACCGGCTGGCCCATGTCCGACAGGATGCCCGCCGCCAGGCCCAGCACCCAGTCCAGGTTCAGCGTCGCCGCCATGTTGGTCTGGACCTGCGTGACCACCCCCGGCACCGGCAGGCAGATGACATAGCCCGTGCCCTGATCGTTCAGATGCACGCGGTCCGCGGTGACGGCGCGCAGATGCACCCCGGTCGAGCCGACCGTCGAACAGGCCACGTCCCCCGCCCCGCCCAGCACACCCGCGCCCAGCGCGGTCATCACCATGTCCACATAGCCCAAGCTGACCGGCGTGCCCGCCAGCAGCCCCGTCGCGGCGGCGGCCTCCGCGCTCAGCGGGTGGGTCACCTGCGTGCCGTCCACGATGGGCGGCAGCAGCCCGCGCCTGTGCCTCAGGCCCAGCGCGTCGATCACCGCGTCGTCATAGGCGCGGCTGCGGAAGTTGCCGAAGGTGAAGCTGGCCTCGGACGGGTCGGTCGCCCGGACGCCGGTCAGGTTCAGATAGAGCCAGTCCTTGCAGTGCAGCGCGATCTCGGCCCGGTCCAGCAGGTCGGGGTGATGGGCATCCATATGCGCCATCTGCGCGCCCTGCTGACAGGTGTTCAGCCCGGTCCCGGTCGCCTCGAACCGGGCGCGGTCATGGCCCAGCCGCGTGACGGTCGGGGCCGCGCGGGCGTCCAGCCACAGCCAGGCATCGCCCACCGGTCCGTCGCGCCCGACCAGCCAGGTGCCGTCGCCCTGCCCGGTGACCGCCAGCGCCGCCGTGCGCGCCGCAAGGTCCGGGATATGATCCGCCAGCCCGCGCAGGGCTGCGGCGCAATCGTCCCAGGTCCGGGCCATGTCCTGCGTGGCCAGCCCCCCCGCACCGATCGCATAGCGATTCGGCACCGCCGCGGCGCCCAGCTGGCGCCCGGAAAGATCGAACCCGACGGCCTTGATGACCGAGGTTCCGGCGTCGATGCCGATCAGCACGTCGCGCTGCCTGTCCGCCATGGTGCCTCCATCCCTTGGCCGTCACCTATATCACGATCCCGGCGCGCGAAACGTATTTTTTTACGGACAGCGCAATTTATTTCATCTAAGCTGATCCTCGCTGCACCCGCTATGATGCGCGGATTCGCCGCAACCGCCGCCCCTCGGGGCGCGAATCGACCGGAGGGGAGGCCGGGCTGATGAGGACGACCGACAGCATGTCCATGCCGCCCGTCCGGGCGCCCCGCGCGGCCCCCGGCCGGTCCGCGCCGCGATCCCTTCCCAACTGCAAGGCTTTGTGATGACCGACAGCACCCACGCCCCCAAGGCGCCCGCACCCAGCCGCCGCGGCCTGATCCTGTCCGCCGTCCTTGGCGTCGCGGTCCTTGGCGCCATCGCGCTGGACACCACCGTGGTGCGGGTCGGCTCCGAGGCCGATGCCCGCCAGCAGGCGTTCTCGCCCGACACATACGGCACGCAGGAATTCCCGCGCATCCGCGACGCGGTGATCGAACGCGCCGTGCCCGCCGCCGACCTGGCCGCCGCGATCGCCGCCGATCAGGACGCGGCCATCGCCGAATACGGCACGCCCGCATCGACCGGGGCGATCATGATGGTCACCGTGACCGGCACCGCCGGAGAGCCGCGCGCCGGGGTCTATCCGCTGACCGTCGAGGGCCTGCCCGAGGATCTGCGCGTGCGCGTGCAGACCGGCCCCGCGATCAACGGCACCGACCTGCGCGACGCGCCGGGCGACATCGCCTTTGGTGCCTTCAAGAACCAGATCGAATACCAGGACGCCGGTTCGGGCATCAACCGCGCCATGGCGGCCGAGGTGCTGGCCCCCATCGACACGGCCAATCTGACCGGGCGCACGCTGACGGTCACCGGCGCGTTCCGGCTGATCAACCCGTCGAACTGGCTGATCACCCCCGTCGCGGTGGAGGTCCAATGAGCGCCGAGGTCGTCCTGGCCGCCCGCAACGTGGCCAAGTCCTATGGGCAGGTCCATGCGCTGAAGGGCGTGAACTTCGACATCCATCGCGGCCAGGTCACCACGCTGTTCGGAGAGAACGGCGCGGGGAAATCCACGCTGATGAAGATTCTGTCGGGCGTGATCCAGCCCAGCGCGGGCCAGATCGTGCTGGACGGCCAGCCCGTGGCCTTCGCCAATGCCAATGACGCGCGCGACCGCGGCATTTCCATCATCCACCAGGAGCTGTCGCTGGCCCCGAACCTGTCGGTGCGCGACAACATCTTCATGGGCCGCGAGATCATGGGCCCCTTCGGCGTCGACTACGCCGAGGAGGACCGTCGCACCCGCGCCCTGATGGAGGAGCTGGAGGAGCAGATCGACCCCTCGACCCTGGTAGAGAACCTGCGTCTGGGCCAGCAGCAGATCGTCGAGATCGCCCGCGCCCTGTCGGTCGACAGCCGCATCCTGATCATGGACGAGCCGACCAGCGCGCTGTCCGCCTCCGAGGTCGAGGTGCTGTTCAAGGTCATCCGCGACCTGACCGCGCGGGGCGTCAGCATCGTCTATATCTCGCACCACCTGGAGGAGGCGCTGACCATCACCGATCATGCGGTGGTGCTGCGCGACGGGGTGATGACCGCCTATGCGCCGCGCGCGGACATCGACCTGGAATGGATCGTGCGCAACATGGTCGGCGAGAATTACGATCTGGGATCGCCCCCGGACAGCACCATGGGCGAGGTCGCCCTGTCGATCCGCGACCTGTCGGTGCCGGACGCCACCGGCCAGGACCTGGTGCGCGGGCTGAACCTGGACGTGCGCGCCGGAGAGATCGTCTGCATCTATGGCCTGATGGGCGCGGGACGCACCGAACTGCTGGAGACGGTCGCGGGGCGGCTGCGCGCCACCGGCGGCCAGATCGTGCTGGAGGGGCGTGAGATCAGCCAGCTCTCCATCGGCGAACGCATCGCCCGCGGCCTGGCCCTGGTCCCCGAGGACCGTCAGCGCGACGGCCTGGTCCAGACCATGAGCGTGGGCCAGAACCTGTCCCTGGCCTCCATCGCGCGCTTCACGCGGGGGCTGTTCACCAGCAGCCGCGCCGAACGCGACCTGGTCGACGACAGCATCCGCCGCGTGACGGTCAAGACATCGGGCGGCGGCGCCCCCATCGGGTCGCTGTCGGGTGGCAACCAGCAGAAGGTCGTGATCGGCAAGATGCTGGCCACCCGGCCCCGCGCGATCCTGCTGGACGAGCCGTCGCGCGGCATCGACATCGGCGCCAAGGCCGAGGTGTTCCGCCTGCTGGCGGAAGGCGCACGGAACGGGCTGGCGGTGGTCTATTCCACCTCCGAGGTCAGCGAATGCCTGTCCATCGCCCACCGGATCATCGTCATGCACAAGGGCCGCATCACGGCCGAATTCGACAGCACCGTGTCCAAGGACCGGATCATGGCCGCCTCGGGCGAGTCCCATGCAGCCTGAGGGAAGGGAACCCATGTCCGCAACCACCACCAACCCCGCCAAGCCCCGGTCCCTGAACATCGGCCGCCTGCTGCTGGAGGGGCGCGCCTTCTTCGCGCTGATCGCGATCATCGCGGTCTTCTCGGTCCTGTCGCCGAACTACTTCACCTTGTCGAACCTGCTGATCATGTCCAGCCAGGTCGCCATCTTCGGCATACTCTCCATCGGCATGCTGCTGGTCATCCTGAACGGCGGGATCGACCTGTCGGTGGGCTCGATCCTGGCGCTGTCGGGCGTGGTCGCGGGCGCGATGATGCAGGGGGTCGAGATCGACGCGATGGGCGTGATCCTCTATCCGCCGGTCTGGGCGGTCGTGGTGCTGACGCTCTGCGTCGGCGCGGCGGTGGGGGCCGTCAACGGCGTGCTGATCGCCGTCTTCAAGGTGCCGCCCTTCGTGGCGACCCTGGGCGTGATGTATGTGGCGCGCGGCATCGCGCTCTTGATGACCAACGGTCTGACCTACAACAACCTGCGCGGGTCCGAGGCCCTGGGCAATACCGGCTTCAACTGGCTGGGCTTCTACCGCATCGGCGGCGTGCCCATCAGCGTGATCGTGCTGGCGGTCGTGGCGATCGCCGCGGGGCTGATGCTGGGCCGGTCGGCCTTCGGGCGCTGGCTTTACGCATCGGGCGGCAACGAACGTGCGGCGGAGCTGTCCGGCGTGCCGGTCAAGCGGGTCAAGATCATCGTCTACATGGTCTCGGGCGCGCTGGCGGCCGCGGCGGGGCTGGTCCTGGCCTCGCAGCTGACCTCGGCAGGACCCACGGCGGGCAACGCGTATGAACTGACCGCCATCGCCGCGGTCGTGATCGGCGGCGCGGCCCTGACCGGCGGGCGCGGCACCGTGCGCGGCACTATGCTGGGCGCCTTCGTCATCGGCTTCCTGTCGGCGGGCCTGGTGATCATCGGGGTCAGCTCCTACTGGCAAACGGTCTTCACCGGCGCGGTGATCGTGCTGGCCGTGCTGATGAACTCGCTTCAATACGGCAGCGGCACGCGCAAGACGTGAGGCCCTGCCCCCGACCTTCCCCGGCGGTCGCGGGAACGCCCGCCGGAAAGACTGCCCCACCGGGCAGGACCACCACACCAAGGGAGAGAGACCAAATGATGAAGATGACGCGCCGGATGCTGATGGCCGCCGTGGCCACCGTGCCGCTAATGGCCGGATCGGCCTGGGCCGAGGGGCTGATCACCGTGATCGTGAACGATCCGGCCAACCCCTACTGGTTCACCGAGGGCGAGGTCGCCAAGGCCACCGCCGAGGAGCTGGGCTATACCGCCAACGTGGCCGCCCATCGCGGCGACACCAACACCGAGAGCACGCTGATCGACACCGCGATCACCAACCAGTCGGTCGCGATCATCCTGGACCCGGCCAATGCCGACGGTTCGGTCGGTGCGGTGCAGAAGGCCGTCGATGCGGGCATCCCGGTCTTCCTGGTCAACGCCGAGATCAACCAGGAGGGCCTGGCCAAGGCGCAGCTGGTGTCGAACAACGCGCAGGGCGCGGCCTTGGGCGCGCAGGCCTGGGTCGAGGCCATGGGCGAGGAGGGCGGCCAGTTCGTCGAGCTGTTCGGCAACCCCTCGGACAACAACGCCCAGACCCGTTCGAACGGCTACGAGACCGTGCTGAGCCAGTATCCCGAGTTCGAGAAGGTCGGCCAGGAGGTCGCCAACTGGGACCGCACGCAGGGCTATCAGCGCATGCAGTCGCTGCTGCAGGCGAACCCGGACATCACCGGCGTGATCTCGGGCAATGACGAGATGGCGCTCGGCGCCATCGCCGCGCTGAAGGAGGCCGGCAAGCTGGAGGCCGTGACCGTCGGCGGCTTCGACGGCTCGCCCGACGCGGTCGAGGCGGTGAAGGCCGGCGAGATGGCCTATACCGTCCTGCAGCCCGTCGCCGTCTTCGCCGAGGAAGCCGTCCGTCAGGCCGACAACTTCATCAAGACCGGAGAGACCGGGGCCGATGCCGAAAAGCAGCTGTTCGACTGCCTGCTGATCACCCCCGAGAACGTCGAGAGCTACACCGCGGCCTTCACGCTGTCGCAGTGATCCCCTCACGGTGATCCGCAACCGGGTCGGGCGCGCATCGTCGCGCCCGACCGCTTTCCGACCCCCGACCCGACGCGCCCGGAGGCCCGCCATGTCCCCCTTCGCCGCCCTGCCATGCTGATCCTGGGGATCGACAACGGTCTGACCGTCACCAAGGCGGTCGTCTTCGACGCGGCCGGCCGGGTTCTGGCCACCGCGCGCAGGCGGGTGGCGCAGTCCATGCCGCAGCCGCGCCATGTCGAACGCGACATGGAGGACCTGTGGCGCCAGACCGCGGCCGCCGTGGCCGAAGCCGTCGCCGCCTGCGGCCGTCCGACCCGCGACATCGTGGCTGTCGCCGCGACCGCGCATGGCGACGGGCTGTATCTGCTGGACCGGGCGGGCGCGCCCCTGGGGCCGGGCATCCTGTCGCTGGACAGCCGCGCGGGCGGCGTCGCGGATGCCTGGGCCGCGGATGGGACCGCCGCGCGGGCGCTGGCGCGGACGGGGCAGATGCCCCATGCCTCGGCGCCTTCTGCGATCCTCGCGTGGCTGCGCGACCATGACCCCGCACGCTTTGCCGCAATCGGCCATGTGCTGGCCTGCAAGGACTGGCTGACCTATCGCCTGACCGGGCGCATCGGCACCGACCTGACCGAGGCCAGCACCGCCTTCACCGATGTCGCGACCCAGGGCTTCGCCCCCGACATCCCCAGCATCTTCGGCCTGCCGGGCCTGCCTTTGCCTGACATCGCCCTGCCCGATCAGGTCGTGGGCCATGTCACGGCGGATGCGGCCGCCCTGACCGGCCTGGCCGTGGGCACGCCGGTTGTGGCCGGACTGCATGACGTGACCGCATCGGCTTTGGGGTCGGGCGGGTACGGGCAGGGCTGCGTCGCCATCGTCGCCGGCACCTATTCCATCAACGAAACCGTCACCGACCGACCCCTGTCCGATCCGCGCTGGTTCTGCCGCAACGGCATCGCGCGCGGCGAATGGAACGCCATGTCGATCTCTCCGGCGTCCGCCGCGAATTACGACTGGTTCCTGGACAGCCTGTGCCGCGAGGGGGGCGACCAGCCCGCCCATCTGCGCGTCATCCCCGAGATCGAGGCCGCCCTGGCCCGCCCCTCCAGCGCGCTGTTCCACCCCTACCTGTTCGGATCGCCCCACGGGGCGCAGGCCAGCGCGGGCTTCTTCGGCCTGCGCGGCTGGCAGGACCGCGGCGACATGCTGCGCGCCGTGATCGAGGGCATCGCCTTCAACCACCGCCATCATGTCGACGCCCTTCGCGACGGCTTCGCCCCTAGGGCGGCGCGGCTGACCGGCGGCATTTCCCGCGCGCCGGTCTTTGCGCAGCTGTTTGCCGATGTGCTGGACATGCCCGTGACCGTCAGCGCGACCGAGGAGGCCGCAGCCTGGGGCGCGGCGCTCTGTGCGGGCGCGGGGGTCGGCCTCTTTGCCTCGCCGCGCCACGACCCGCGCGACATGGGCGCGATCAGCACCACCCATCACCCCGACCCCGCCCGTGCCGCCGAGATGGCGCGCCGCTTTGGGGTCTTCACCGACATCGCCGCCGCCATGGCCCCGCTGTGGCCGCGCATCGAGGCCCTGCAGGACATCCCATGACCCAAGACATCGACGTGCTGATCCTGGGCGCGGGCATCAACGGCGCGGGCCTGTTCCGCGACCTGTGCGAACAGGGCGTCAACGCGGTGATCGTCGACAAGGCCGATTACGGCAGCGGCACCTCGGCCGCGCCCTCGCGCCTGATCCATGGCGGCATCAAGTACCTCGAGACCGGAGAGCTGCGCCTGGTCGCCCAGTCCACGCTGGAACGGAACCTGCTGCTCAAGAACGCGCCGCATCTGGTCAAGCCTCTGCCGACGGTCATCCCGATCTTCTCCTGGCTGCGCGGCATCGGGCCGGCCCTGCGCACGCTGATGGGGTCGACCACCGCACCCCGCAGCCGCGGTGCGATGCTGATGAAGGCGGGGCTGGCGATGTACGACTTCTATGGCCGCCGCCACAGGATGATGCCGCGCCATCAGCTGTGGTCGCGCGCGCGTGCGCTGCGCGAGATCCCGCCTCTGACCCCGCGCATCAAAGCCGCGGGACAGTATTACGACGCCGCCGTCACCCTGCCCGAACGGCTGGTCTGGGAGCTGGTGGCGGACGGGCTGCGCGCCAATCCCGCCGCCCGCGCGCTGAACCACACCGCGCTGACCGGCACCGACGGCGACGTGATCCACCTGACGGGCCCGCAGGGCGCGCTGTCCCTGCGCCCGCGCATCGTGGTGAACGCCGCCGGTCCCTGGATCGACCGGGTGAACGCGGCGCTTGGCGCGCCCACGCGGATGATCGGCGGCACCAAGGGCTCGCATATCCTGCTGGACCACCCCGAGCTGCTGGCCGCCCTGAAGGGCCGCATGATCTATTTCGAGGCCGATGACGGGCGCATCTGCCTGGTCTTCCCCTATCTGGACCGCGCGCTGGTCGGCTCCACCGACATCCGCGCCGACGACCCCGACGACGTGGCCTGCGACGACGCCGAGATCGCCTATTTCCTCGACGCGCTGCGCGGCCTGCTGCCGGGGCTCCATTTCGACGACAGCCAGATCGTCTATGCCTATTCCGGCATCCGCCCCCTGCCCGCCTCGGACGCGGCCAATCCCGGCCTGATCAGCCGCGACCATTCCGCGCCAGAGATCGCCCCCGACGCCACGCGGCCATGGCCGATCATCGCGCTGGTGGGCGGCAAATGGACCACCTTCCGCGGCTTCGCCGAGGAGGTCGCCGACGATCTTCTGGCGCGCCTGAACGCGTCCCGCCGCATCGCCACCGACAGGCTGCCCATCGGCGGTGGCCGCGATTACCCGGCCGATGCGGGCGCGTGGGGCGACGATGCGGCCCGGCGCACCCTGGCCGCGCCCGCCCGCGCGCGCCACCTTCTGGCGCGCTACGGCACGACGGCGGCGGCGATCCTGGCGGCAGAAGGGGCGGCGCCCATCATGCTGGCCGACAGCGATCACAGCGAACAGGAGCTGGGCTGGATCATCCGCAACGAACAGATAGGCACCCTGGCCGATCTGGTCATGCGCCGCACCGCGCTGGCCGTCACCGGCCATCTGTCGGCCCGCGACCTGGCGCGCATCGCCGATCTCTGCGCGGCGGCGCTTAACTGGGATACCGCGCGGCGCGACCGCGAACTTGAGGAGACACAGGCGATGCTGCTGACGCGGCACCGCCTGCGGATGGATCAGGCCGCGTCGGCCTGATCCAGACGGGCCAGACGCCCCTCGACGGCCAGCATCTGCGCGACCGCATGGGCGGCCTCGGCGCCCTTCTTGACGAAGTGCTCGCGATAGAAACCGGTCAGCAGCTCGGTCTCCTGGTAATTGTGCGGCGTCAGCGAGACCGAGAACACCGGCACGCCCGTGTCCATGCCCGCCTGCATCAGGCCGCTGACCACCGCGCCCGCGACGAAGTCATGACGATAGATGCCGCCATCGACCACCAGGGCCGCGGCCACCACGGCGTCGTACTTGCCGGTCAAGGCCAGCTTCTTGGCCAGCTGCGGCATCTCGAAAGCGCCGGGCACGTCCCAGGCCTCGATCTTGGCGCCGGGGATCAGGCTGGCGGCCTGGGTCAGGAAACCCTCATGCGCGCGGTCCACGACATCGGCGTGCCAGCGCGCCTTGATAAAGGCGATACGGGGAGATTGGGTCATCTTTCAGGAACCTTCCGTAAGTTGCGTCAGGCCCCCAAGGCATACCACCACGCACGCCGGGGTGGCGCACGGGACGGTTCTCTTCCATCCGGACTATACCGTCGGCCCCGGAATTTCACCGGATCTGCTGACCCCCCTGCCATGGCAGGGGGCGCTCGCGGGCTGTCACCGCCGGTGGGGAATTGCACCCCGCCCTGAGAACATCGTCAAGATAGCCGCCCCGCAAGGCCGCGCCAAGGGCTGATACGGGAAAATCCTTCCAAATCCGCGACGTCACACAGGCTCGATATCGCCTTCTGCGCGGCGTGCGTGGAATTCGGCCACGAAGGCGTCCAGACGCCCCGCCGCAATCGCCTCGCGCAGCCCCGCCATCAGCTGCTGATAGTAATGCAGGTTGTGCCAGGTCAGCAGCATGCCGCTGATCATCTCCTTGGCGCGGAAGACGTGATGCAGATAGGCACGGGAATAGCCCGTGCAGCAGGGGCAGGTGCAATCCTCGTCCAGGGGGCGCGGGTCGTCCTGATGGCGGGCGTTCTTGATGTTGACCTGACCGCGCGGGGTCCAGGCCTGACCCGTCCGCCCCGACCGCGAGGGCAGCACGCAATCCATCATGTCGATGCCGCGCTGAACCGCCCCCACGATGTCGTCGGGCTTGCCCACGCCCATCAGATAGCGCGGCCTGTCCACCGGCAGGAAACCGGGCGCATAGTCCAGCACGCCGAACATCGCCTCCTGCCCCTCTCCCACGGCCAGGCCGCCGACCGCGTAGCCGTCAAAACCGATCGCCTGCAGGGCCTCGGCGCTCTCCTCGCGCAGTTCGCGCGTGACGCCGCCCTGCATGATGCCGAACAGCGCGTGCCCCGGACGGTCGCCGAAGGCGTCGCGCGACCGCTGTGCCCACCGCATCGACAGGCGCATGGAGGCCGCCACCGCCTCCTCGGTCGCGGGCAGCGCGGGGCATTCGTCGAAGCACATCACGATGTCGCTGCCCAAGAGCTTCTGGATCTGCATGCTGGTCTCGGGCGACAGGAAATGCTTGGACCCGTCGACGTGGCTGGAGAAGGTCACCCCCTCCTCGGTCAGCTTGCGCAGGCCCGCCAGCGACATCACCTGGAACCCGCCGCTGTCGGTCAGGATGGGCTTCGACCAGTTCATGAACTTGTGCAGCCCGCCCATGCGTGCGACGCGTTCCGCGCCGGGGCGCAGCATCAGGTGATAGGTGTTGCCCAGCAGGATGTCCGCACCCGTGGCCGCCACGCTGTCGGGCAGCATCGCCTTGACCGTCGCGGCCGTGCCCACCGGCATGAAGGCCGGGGTGCGGATCTGGCCGCGCGGTGTGTCGATGACGCCGGTGCGCGCGGCGCCGTCTGTCGCCTGGAGGGTGAAGTCGAAACGCGTGGTCATGGGTCCGCCCGAGCCTTTTGGAACCGGCCGCTTGTAGCGCCGCCCCCCGCCCGGCGCAATGCGGGCCGCCCACTGGACCGCGGGGCGGGCCTGCCCTATATAATCGGTCGGAATTGAAGGATGCTCCGATGACCGAACCCCTGATGGAAGGCGCGCCCCTGATCGCGCCGTCTTCGACCGACCATCCCCTCTACGAGCCCATCGTCGAGGCGTGCAAGACCGTCTATGACCCCGAGATCCCGGTCAACATCCACGATCTGGGCCTGATCTACACGATCGACATCAACGACGCCTCCGAGGTGCGGGTGATCATGACCCTGACCGCGCCGGGCTGCCCCGTCGCCGGAGAGATGCCGGGATGGGTCGCCGACGCCGTCGAGGCCGTGCCCGGCGTCAAGCAGGTCGATGTCGAGATGACCTTCCAGCCGCAATGGGGCATGGACATGATGTCCGACGAGGCGCGTCTGGAGCTGGGCTTCATGTGATCGCCGGGGGCGGGCTTGAACCCGCGCCCCCCGGATGACTATGTTTCAGTGACCCCCGAAAGGATCACCGCCATGTTCTCGCTGCCCGGCACGCCGCCCGTCACCATCACCCCCGCCGCCGCCGCGCGGATCGCGCAGCTGATGGCGGGCAAGAACGCCTATGGCCTGCGCATCGGGCTGAAGAAGGGCGGCTGCGCGGGCATGGAATACACGATGGAGATGGCCGAGACCGCCACGCCCAACGACGAGGTGGTCGAGCTGGACGGCGCCCGCGTGCTGATCGCGCCCATGGCGCAGATGTATCTGTTCGGCACCCAGATCGACTATGAGACCGGCCTGCTGGAGCAGGGCTTCCGCTTCCGCAACCCGAACGTCACCGACAGCTGCGGCTGCGGCGAATCCGTGGCCTTTGCGCCCTTGGAGGGCAGCCGCGCCCAAAGCTGACGGTTGCCAGCGGCGCGCGCTCTGGCTAAGCCTTCGACGCAACGTCAGGAGGACAGGATGTCGGTTCGGAAACTCGCGGCTGGAAACTGGAAGATGAACGGCGATCTGGCCGCGCTTGAGCAGCTGGACGCGATGGTCGAGGCCGCCGAGGATGCCTCCTGCGCGGTCCTGATCTGCCCCCCTGCCGTCTTGATCCACCCGATGGTCGCGCGTGTCGCGGCGGGCGATCTGCATGTCGGCGGACAGGACTGCCACGCCGCCGCGTCAGGCGCCCATACCGGCGACATCGCGGCCGCGCAGCTGCGCGACGCGGGCGCGACGCATGTGATCCTGGGCCATTCCGAACGCCGCGCCGATCACGGCGAGACCGACGCCACCGTCCGCGCCAAGGCCGAGGCCGCCCTGGCCGCCGGCCTGACCGCCATCGTCTGCCTGGGAGAGACCGAGGCCGAACGCGATGCGGGCCGCACGCTGGACGTCATCGCGGGGCAGCTGGACGGGTCGCTGCCCGCCGGCGCCACCGCCGCCAACACCGTCATCGCCTATGAGCCGGTCTGGGCCATCGGCACCGGCCGCACTCCCACCGACGACCAGATCGCCGAGGTCCACGCCCTGCTGCGCACGCGGCTCAGCGAACGCCTGCCCGACGGGGCGTCGGTCAGCCTGCTTTACGGCGGCAGCGTCAAGCCCTCGAACGCGGCGCAGATCTTCGCCATCGCGCATGTGAACGGCGCGCTGGTCGGCGGCGCCAGCCTGAAGGCCGAGGATTTCGTCCCGATCATCCGCGCGCTGGACGCGGCGCAGGGCTAATTTCACCATTGCACCGCCTGGCCTCAGCGGCTAATCAGGCGCTGCGTGCACCCGTAGCTCAGCTGGATAGAGCGCTGCCCTCCGAAGGCAGAGGCCAGGGGTTCGAATCCCTTCGGGTGCACCATCTTTCAAAATCGGCACTGATTTTATTGCCCTTTATTGGCTATTTTGGAAGCTGGGCGATCCTGTTTCCACCTTCGCGTTCCCGCTTCGCCCCAAGGACGCCCTTTTGGTCCGCTTGGCGGGTGTAGTGAGAGATCTCCGACAGGTTCGCATGACCCGTCCAGGCACCGATCAAGAGGCTGTCGCGCCTGCCTTGGCGAGTGCCGCCGCGCGGGCCTGACGCAGGCCATGCGCAGTGCAGTCATCGGGCAGTCCAGCCGCCGACGCGGCCACGCTCATCCACTGAGACAGCCCCTTCACGCTCCGCGGCTTGCCATTCTGGGTCATGATCCAGATCATCCGATCGCGGGGAACAGATGCCAGAAGCAGCGCGTGATCAGCGCTCAGCGGTGCAGCCCATCCGGGCAGCGCCGTGATCGGGCATGTCGCCGGGCCACCGGTCTTTGCATGGACGAGCGAAAGCCACCCGTCATCAGACACACGCTGCCAGCCAAGGCCTACGGCGTCGACACAGCGCGCGCCTGTACAGTAGATCACTTGGAAGACGACCCGGTCGGGTGAGCCCGAGCCCAGTGCTGTCTGAACTTTCCCAGCTCGGCCGATGTCCACTGGCGGTGTGGTCTGACCTCGCCCCGCTGCGCCTTCACGCCGACCGAGGGATCAGACGGAATCATCTCCTCTTCAACTGCGAATTTCAGGATCGACCGCCAAGCCTTCAGCCGGTTCTGGGCAGCCCCCGGCGTCAGGGCGCGAATGTCCTTTCGAAGATGATCGGACCGAAGATCCCGTACCAACCCGGCGCCTCGATCAGCACTGATCCGGTCGAGCGTCCGGCGCCAAGCCGCGCGGGTGCTGTCCGCCATCCGCCTGTAGTCGTGCGAGGCAAGGTAGGACACGCAAAGGGCCGATAAGGCGCCCTCCTGGTGGCGTGGCTTGGGCTTCACGGCGGCTGCGGCGCCATAGGCCGCCAGAAAGTCAGGATGGTTCCCCGGAAGGTCCGACAGAGGCACAAGCTCGGCGATACTTGTACTGCCTGCCGTCAGCCTTGGTGACGACCTTGATCCCCTTCAGTCCCCGAAGACCGCGTCGCATGAGTTCCCCTTCTCCTCGCCCGCGCTGGGTAGGCTGGACGCGAACTCGTCAAGCACCAGCCGATCGTACAGGCGCTTGCCGCCCAGCAGCTTGCGGGGGATAGAATGCCCTCGCAGCATGGTCTCGCTGACCCCCAGATACGCCGCGGCCTCCGGTGTGGGAAGCAGGCGCGGTGCGAATGTAATCGCCTGGCGGGGCATCAGCTGGCCTCCTCGAGTTCATCGGCCTCATGGCCCCGGTTGGCCCACCCTGCCCGCATCTGGCGGCTGAACACCTCGATCCGGCGGATGATTTTCATGCCGTTTCCTCATCCGTTCGGGTCTCATTCAGATGCCCGCAGTTTGCCGCGACCAGCGCCTCGGCCAGCGGCGGGCAGACGCTGTTGCCGCAGCAGCTGACCTGGACGTCCTTGGCGAAGGGCCGCCAGGTCGGGCTGGCGGTGTCGAGGCCGTCCCAGACCCCCTCGATGACGTAATCCGCCGGGAAGCCCTGGGCGCGGAACAGCTCTCGCGGGGTCAGCATCCGCATGCCGATGTCGATCACGACATAGGTCGCGCCGCTGATCGTCAGGGTGACGAACTCGCCCCCGTCCCAGGCATCGTGAGCGCGCAGGAAATCGGCTACGGCGCGGGCCCGGGCGTGATGCTCGGGTGCGAAGGGCGGTGCGGCCAGCTCGGCCTGCATGTGGCCCATGCGGTCCTTGACGGTGACGGTGTGGCAGGGCTCGTCGGTCCGGGCGCCGTCGCCGGTGCCGTAGTATTTGGCGAACCAGGCTGCGACCGGGGTCTGGTGGCTGCCCGAGGCGGCGACGGTCGACAGCGGATCCCGCGCGTCGTGCCCGGCATGGGCCTCCATCCGTGGCTCGCCATTCTGCTGCGCCAGGAACGCCGCCACGGGCGCATGCTTGGCCCCGCCCGCGACCACCGTGCCGAGCGGCGCGGCCACGTCCAGGGCGCGAGGGTGCTGGCCCGGGCGCTCGCCATAGCCGGTCTGCACCATGGTCGCGGCGATCAGGCTGTTCTGGTCCTTCTTGCTGGCGCAGATCGTGTGATGCGGGTCGGTTGCCGCCCGGTTGCCGCCGCCCTGCTGGGCGTAGGTCAGCACCGGGGCGATGACAGTCAGCCCCGCGCCGCCCGCGGTGATGGTGTGGACCGGGTCGTCTGAGCGCTGCCACGGCTTCTGGCTGTTGCGCATCGTCGCCAGCAGGGGGGCGATCAGGGCGAAGCTCTGCGACGTCATCTGCGTGCGCACCGGATCCTTGAGCGAGTAGATGCCGTTGCGCTTCACTGCGCTGGTCATATCGGTGCGCATGAGGCTGGGGGCGATCAGGGCGCTGTGCCCGCCCCCGGCCAGCACGGTCGGATGTGGTGCGCTGACCGCGCTGTCGCGGCGCGCGGTGCCCTTGAGGCTGACCAGGAACGGCCGCTCGGCATCCAGCACATAGCGCTTCATGCCGCGCGCCACGCGGGCCAGCGTGTTGCCCGCCAGCGGGCGGATCGCGCGCAGCCCGTGCCTGGCCATCACCTCGGCCGCGCTGTCGAAGATCGACGGACAGGGCAGCGACCAATCGATGCAGGTATCCGCCCCGATCCACGGCTGCAGCCTACCCTTGCGCACCTCGGCCGAGGCCGGGTTGCCATGGGTGGGCTTCGGCCAGACGATCGGGCGGCCGTCGCGCCGCGCGACCAGGAACCAGCGCTTGCGGATCGTCGGCGCGCCATAGTCGCAGGCCCGCAGCTCGCGCCACTGGACCTTGTATCCGGCCTTCTTCAGCCGCCCGATCCAGAGCTCGAAGGTCTGGCCCGCGAACTCCTTGATCGGCTGGCCGTCATTGTCGACCGGACCCCAGGTCACGAACTCCTCGACGTTCTCCATGCAGATCACGTCGGGCTTGGCGAACTCGGCCCACGGGACCCCGGCCCACGCCAGATCGCGGATGTTGCGATCGCGCGGCGCGCCGCCCTTGGCCTTGCTGAAATGCTTGCAGTCCGGGCTGGCCCACAGCAGGCCGACATGGCGGCCCCGGGTGACCGCCAGCGGATCGACGTCTCAGATGTTGCTGTCCAGATGCAGCGTCTCGGGGTGGTTCGCGGCATGCAGGGCCAGCGCCTTGGCGCTGTGGTTGATCGCCACGTCCGGGCTGCGGCCGAGGGCCAGCTCGATCCCGGTCGACGCCCCGCCGCCGCCGTCGAAGCTGTCGATGATCATGGGCAGATGGGCGTGCCGGCCGGCGAACTGGCCAACGCGATGAACGACAAGGTTGAGGAATGGCAGCGCGGTTTCGACAGGCTGCTGATACTGCAGGGCATGCAGGCCCGGACGCCGAACGTCACCTTGCCCAGCCCGGAGCATCTCCAGGCGATCCCGCTCCTGTCCTTCGGGGCCTTCCTCGGCATCCCGGCCAAGATCCTGATCGGGTCGCAGACCGGCGAGATCGCTGGGACCATCAAGCTGCTGCGCGACGCGAACATCTGGGCGCCGGTGACGGTCTACTTGAACGCGGCCGACTGGTTCCATGCCACCAACATCGACCATGCGGCGAACTGTGCGAAGACCATCGCGCAGCGCATCCGCGAGATCGAGGGCATTGCGGCCCTGCTGCCCGCGCCGACGCTGGCTTCGGGCCAGATCATCGCCTTGGTCAAGGATCGCCGCGTGCTGCAGGTGCTGAACGCGATGCCGGTCACTACCCGCGCGCAGTTCCAGGCGAACCCGGAGGACGAATAAAACTTCGTCATCCTGGCCGCCGCTGCGGTCGCGCTGAAGCCTGACGCCGATGGCGACCTGGCCGTCGCGGTGTCGACGCCGTGATCATCGGGCGGGGCCGCCAAGGCCCTGCCCTTCGCCCAGGGAGAGCACCCATGAAGCTGAAGATCACCAAGCCCGGCTACCACGACAAGGACGGCAAGCCCGTCGAGGTCGGCACCATCGTTCCCGTGTCCGGCGACCGGATCCCGGCCTCGCTGCTGAACAAGTGCGAGGTCGTGGGCGAGGATACCGAGGGCAAGGACTGGGCCACCGGCCAGAACCCCGGCCCCACCGTCGAGGAATACGTCGCGCCGGGCTACCGCGCCGAGAACTACCCGCCGCAAGGCTATCAGCCCCGCAGCACCCCGGAAGAGATCGCCGCGGCGATCGAGGCGCAGAAGGCGGCCGATGACGCCGCGAAGAAGCCCAAGGCGAAGGCCTGACCTTCGGTGCGCGGCCGCGCGTCGGCCGCCATCCAAAGCGCAGGAGGCATCATGCTCAGCTTCGCCGTTCCGGTCGTGACGGAGACCGAGGCCACGGCCTACATCGCAGCCGGCGGCGCGGCAGGCTGGCCCGCCGACGCCACGCTGCAGCGGCAGGCGATCATGCGGGGTCAGCGCAATGTCGCGGCCCGCTTCAACGCCCGCTGGCGCGCGGCATGGCCCGAGGGGGAAACCCCGGAGCCCATGCGGCTGGCCGTGATCGAGGCGGCCGTCCTCGAGGCGCGCAAGCCCGGCGCACTGTCGCCGGTCTCGATCCCCGCCACCGACAAGGTGCTGATCGGCGTGGGCAAGGTGACCTGGGAGCGCATCGGCGATGCCAGCGCGCCGGATGCCTTCGTCCCGCGCATCGCGACGATCGAGGGCCTGCTCGCGGGCCTCATCTGGCCGACCGGCACGGGGGCGTTCCCGCGGGCCATCGGCTGACCCGGCGTTTCTCACAGTTCGGAAGGCGCACCCATCGAAGACTGGCAGGCCATCGCGGCCGAGGTGGCCAAGGCGCTGGCCGAGGTCGGCTATGCCGCCACGCTGACCCGCAGCACCGCCACCGGGCCGCGCTGCGAATGGGACGGCCCGGCCGATCCCGTCACACAGACCTTCCCGGTGACCGTGGTTGAGGACACGGCCACGACCCGCTACAGCCGGGATGACGGCGGCGCGCTGATCGCCCGATCAGTGCGGGTCCTGATGATCGCGGCCGATGGCGAGGCGCCCCGCATGGGCGACAGGATCACCCTGCCGGATGGGCAGCACGAGATCGCCCGCGTCGCACCGCTGCAGCCCGGCGGCACGGCGCTGCTTTACGAGGTCGAGGTCGCCGCATAGGCTGCGGCATGGTCCGATACCGCTTCATATGCCTGGCAGGCGCGCTGATGCGCAGAGACGAGGCCATGGTTCGCCTGATCCTGGCGCTGCCGGACAGCTACTTCGCGCCTTTCGACGACCTGCTGCGTGCCGCGTGGCTGGCAGGCGCGGTCGACGAGATGGCCCGCCGCTGACCCACCCCGCCCCGACCTGACGCCCCGCCCCGCGCGGGGCTTCTCTATCGGATGAGGACCCCAGTGAATGGTCAAGACAGCGGCGACCGGTGAAACACATCTGGTCTCGCTGCCGCTGAACTCTTCACCCTGCCATCTTGGTCGAGCGGAGTTAGGCCTCTTTTGAACCCAATGCGGGAATGGTGGTCTTGATGATCGCGCCATGCTCGAGATGAGTCTCGATGAAAAACTCGTCTGGAGCAAATTGGTCGCGGTTTCCAATGATTGTTTCTACGAGCGCAATATGCCTCGAATTGTTGGGGCTTATACCCTCTCCCGACCAAGAGGTCGACTTCATGGCCTTGGAGTTCGCTTCGTTGAAAAAGCGCGCCAAGTCCGGCTTGCTCAATGCGGCAAGGATGGCTTCAGCCACCGATTTCGGGACAGTGCTGAAGCTCGAGGACTGGACGAATGTCGTTGCCGGGGACCGTGTTGATACCGATCGTAGAAGTGAAAGTGCGTTAGGCTCCAGACTCATTGAGTTTCACAGCCAGAACAAGACGGTTGCGGCGAGCATAATAGCTGAGAAGAACGTTTCCGGGCAGCGGTCATAACGGGTTGCGACGCGCCTCCAGTCCTTCAGACGCCCGAACATGATTTCGATGCGGTTACGCCTTTTGTAACGCCGCTTGTCGTATTTGACGACCTTCTTGCGGGACTTCCGTCCGGGGATGCAAACCTTTATCCCCTTGTCTTTCAACGCGTCTCTGAACCAATCAGCGTCGTAGCCCCTGTCGGCCAGAAGCCACCCAGCCTTCGGCAGGCTGCCCAGCAGCGCCGCCGCGCCGGTGTAATCGCTGACCTGGCCGGCCGACATGAAGAACCCGATCGGCCGCCCGTTGGCATCGGCGACAGCGTGCAACTTGGTGTTCATACCGCCTTTGGTGCGCCCGATCTGGCGCCCGCGCCCCCCTTTTTCACCCCAAGGCTTGAGGCCGTGCGGTGTGCCTTGAGATAGGTCGCGTCGATCATGATCGTCTTGTGCTCGGCGCTCTCGGCGGCAAGGCCGACCATGATCCGGGCAAAAACCCCGTTGTCGCTCCAGCGCTTCCAGCGGTTGTAGAGGGTTTTGGCCGGGCCGTATTCCTTCGGCGCGTCACACCACCGCAACCCATTGCGATTGATGAAAATTATGCCGCTGAGGACACGGCGATCATCGACGCGGGGCTTGCCAGGGCTTTTGGGAAAGAACGGTTTCAGACGCTCCATCTGGGCGTCGCTCAGCCAGTAAAGATTACTCATCGATCAGGTCTCCTTGAGGAGCCTGAATCACGCGAAAAGCATGAAATCAATGGGTCTGGAGCCTAGCAGCTTCTCCATTTTTACGGTGGTTGGACCGTGACGACATCTCAGTGGTAAGCTGCTTGCTACCTTCAGCAGACGGGGCGTGATCCGGGTCCGCCAGGTCGCTCCGCTCGACTGCTGCCTACCTACCATCGTCCGATCAGCGCCCGGTGGTATCCAATCATCACATTACTCCGCATTGGACGGACCATGGCCCGGAAGCCCACCGCCACTCAGATCGCCACCTTCCAAGCGCTTCTGGCGGACGCGAATGCCGCCGTGCGCGAGGTGTTCCTCGCCGCTGTCTATGCCGCCAGCGACACCTTCACGCTGAGCTCCGTGAACGCCATCGGCGCGGGCCCGGCCAGCGTGACCAGCTCGATCGACATCCGGGACTTCTACGGGACGGGCGCGGGACAGATCCCGATGGATCACCTCCATGCCTCGGGGGCGGCCTCCGGCAGCAACCTGACCGCCGTCGCGAACAGCGGCGGCGCGGGGGCGGAGTTCGACGTGGCGGTCTCGGGCACGATCCCGGTCACGCCGCCCTATGTGACCCTGGATCCGAACAACCGGTTCGACATCGCCAGCCGCGTCGAGCTGGTCGACACCCGGCTGTTCATCGTAGCCGACATTCTGGCCCTCACCTCGAACCAGAACTTCTTTGGGCGCAACGTCGGCGGGGAGGTCACGAACATCTTCCTGAACACCGCGGGCGACCGCATGACCGTGAACCGGAACCCGGGGACGGGCTTCGTGAACGCCCAGATCGACCTCTCGCCCGCCGTGGCCGCCGCGCTGCGGCTCTACGAGATCGAGATGACGCCCGGCGGCAACATCACGGTCTGGGTCAACGGCCAGCAGCGCGGGTCGGTGGCGAACCCCTTCACCACCTTCGGCGTCAACCGGATCGCGGCGGGGCAGTCCCTGACATCGGGCCTGAATGCCCGGCTCTACCGCACGCTCTACCTGAACCAGGGCGGCGATTACGCAGCCCGCATCCCCATCATCCGGTCGCGCCTGAACGAGCCTTACGGCCTGGGCATGTGAGCGGTCCGCGCATTCAGACCAGAAGGATTACCCATGCCCCCCGTTGCGTCGTCCGGTCTGCTGGAGCAGATCGCCTTCTTCTTCGCGGCCTGCGCCACCTGGATCGCGGGCGAGGCTGGCCGCGCCTTCCTGGCCGGGGTCTCGGGCGGGTTCGTCCGCTGGCTCATGGCCGACCGGCGCAAGCTGCGCGACGGCGCGGTGTCCGTCGTCGCGGGCGGGCTGATGTCGCTCTATGCCTCGCCGCTGATGCTGGCGGTCCTGGAGCGCTGGTTCGGCGCGCTGACGGGGGACGCCGCCGGGGCCGCGGGCTTCGCGGCAGGGCTGGCCGGAATGTCGCTGGCCAAGCTGATCCTCGGCGCGATCGACGCGCACGCCCGCCGCATGGGAGGGACACCCAATGCCTGACTGGCTGCGCCAATTGGCGCGCGAGGAGCGGCGGGCATGGATCTTCGCTGCGGCTGCGCTGTCGGCCTGGGGCGCGATGCACTTGATCTAAGAACGTCTGCTCTGCAGGACGGAGCGGCAGTTAGGTGCTACGGCTGTGCTTTCACCTTCATATGGAGCAAGGATGAAACTCAGGCTTTTGATCGATACATCTGTATGGCTGGATCTCACGAAGGACCCACGCCATATGCCTTTGCTCGACGCTCTTTCCGCGATGATAGAGGCCGGCGAGGTTGAATTGATCCTGCCCCAGATTATCGCAGCGGAATTTGCCCGGAACCGCGATCGAGTGATGGCATCGACCCGTGCGAGCCTGTCGGGTCATTTCAAGCGGGTAAAAGATGCTGTCTCACAGTTCAGCCCCAAGGAAGGACGTGACGAGGTCCTTCGTCGCCTAAACGAGATCGATCACCGCATTTCAGTTGGCGGAGAAGCAGTGAACGAAGCTGTGAGCCTGATTGAGAGACTTTTTGCCACAACTGAATCGATCCCAGCCAGCAACGACATAAAGACCCGTGCCGCCGATCGAGCCATTGCTAAGGTTGCGCCTTTCCACAGGCAGATCAATGGCATTGGAGACGCGATCATTATTGAGACGTATATCGACGCTCTCGTGTGCCGGAAGGTAGACGACGTACTTGCCTTCATCACCCACAACATCCACGATTTCAGCCAGAAGGGTGCTGATACACGTCTGCCGCATCCGGACCTAGCTGCTCTGTTTGACGAGGCGCACTCGCGCTATTCGACCAATATCGGCGAGTTCCTGAACGAGCACGCTAGGCTCCAGACTCATTGAGTTTCACAGCCAGAACAAGACGGTTGCGGCGAGCATAATAGCTGAGAAGAACGTTTCCGGGCAGCGGTCATAACGGGTTGCGACGCGCCTCCAGTCCTTCAGACGCCCGAACATGATTTCGATGCGGTTACGCCTTTTGTAACGCCGCTTGTCGTATTTGACGACCTTCTTGCGGGACTTCCGTCCGGGGATGCAAACCTTTATCCCCTTGTCTTTCAACGCGTCTCTGAACCAATCAGCGTCGTAGCCCCTGTCGGCCAGAAGCCACCCAGCCTTCGGCAGGCTGCCCAGCAGCGCCGCCGCGCCGGTGTAATCGCTGACCTGGCCGGCCGACATGAAGAACCCGATCGGCCGCCCGTTGGCATCGGCGACAGCGTGCAACTTGGTGTTCATACCGCCTTTGGTGCGCCCGATCTGGCGCCCGCGCCCCCCTTTTTCACCCCAAGGCTTGAGGCCGTGCGGTGTGCCTTGAGATAGGTCGCGTCGATCATGATCGTCTTGTGCTCGGCGCTCTCGGCGGCAAGGCCGACCATGATCCGGGCAAAAACCCCGTTGTCGCTCCAGCGCTTCCAGCGGTTGTAGAGGGTTTTGGCCGGGCCGTATTCCTTCGGCGCGTCACACCACCGCAACCCATTGCGATTGATGAAAATTATGCCGCTGAGGACACGGCGATCATCGACGCGGGGCTTGCCATGGCTTTTGGGAAAGAACGGTTTCAGACGCTCCATCTGGGCGTCGCTCAGCCAGTAAAGATTACTCATCGATCAGGTCTCCTTGAGGAGCCTGAATCACGCGAAAAGCATGAAATCAATGGGTCTGGAGCCTAGCGACCTAATCGAAGAAATAACCTTCGAGCGTGAGTTCAGACGAGAGTTCCGGCCACTCTCCGATCTGATGGAAGCCGAGGACAAGCTGACAACGCAGATTTGGTACGGCCGCAAGTGGGGCATCATCGATGCTGTCGAGAGCGGCAGGGAGAAGAGGGTCCCGAGGGCAGTTTGGGAGGCCGCCACATCCGAACAGCGGCGCGGAATGATCATCGACGAAATATGGGACGGGATGATTGCTGCTATGAAATCCGCAGAACAACGTTACCCAGAAGAACTGGGCCCGTGGACTGACTTCGAATGGGGCATGCTCAGCGGTAAGCTATCTGCAATCCGTTGGATGCTCGGAGATGAATGGGACATGCTGGACACCTGAAAGGCTAGGACTAAAGCAACTGGGGTAGAGGCGGACGTCCGGTAAGTGCTGTCGCGTCGAGCCAACAACTTTTGAAACCGCGCTGAGGCGCAATGCTACAGAGAGCTTGGGCGGGACCAGTCACTATCCCCTGTCCTGAAGCGGTCTATGCAACGCGCGGCCCCTTGGCGGCCCGTTAGCTGCCCCCATCACCATCACCTAACCTCGCCCCGCCATCGTGCGGGGCTTTTTCATGGAGAACCCTCGCATGACCCGTGAACCGATCCGGTCCATCCAGACCGGGCTGAACGCGCTTGGCTACTCGCCGGGCGCGCTGGACGGCCTGTTCGGCGCCAAGACCCGCGCCGCGGCCGAGAGCTGGCTGGCGGCCGGCGGCAAGGCCGCGCAGGTCGAGGCCTCCGTCGCGCCCGTGACGCCCGCCAGCGGCGCGATGATCCACCAGGGCAGCGCCCGCCACCCGGTGACCGAGATCATCGTCCACTGCGCCGCGACGCGGCCCGACTGGATGGCAGGCCGTCCGACCGCCGAGAAGGTGGCAGAGATCCGGCGCTGGCACCTGGCCAACGGCTGGCGCGACATCGGCTATCACTGGATCATCGACCGCGACGGCACGACCCTGGCCGGGCGGCCGGAGACCGTGATCGGCAGCCACACGATCGGCCGCAACGCCGGCGCCATTGGCATCTGCCTGATCGGCGGCCACGGCTCGGCCGAGACCGACCGCTTCTCCGACCACTTCACGCATCAGCAGGACATCACCCTGCGGCAGATGATCGACGCGATCAGCCTGCGCGCCGCGATCCGCAAGGTCAGTGGCCACAACGAATACGCCGCCAAGGCCTGTCCCGGCTTTGACGTCGCCACCTGGTTGAAAGGAGCCTGACCATGGACAGCATCAAGACCATCGCCCCCATCTTCATCGGACGCACGCGGTCCTTTTGTCTGGGCATCGTCCCGGCGATCCTGACGCTGATCGACGTGATCGCGGGCAGCGTCAGCAACGGCACGGCCGAGCCCATCGCCGCCGGCCTGGCCGCCATCCTCGGCCCGCTGACCGGGGCCACGGCCGAGGGCATCCACGGCTTCATGCTGGCGGTCGCGCCGATCTGCGCGCTGATCGTGGCGCATCAGCGCGGCGGGCTGGCCCGGCCCTTCACCACCAGCCCGGCGAAGGAGCACGCCGTGATCCAGACGATCGAGGATGGCAAGAGTGCCTTCGAAGCGGGCAGAGCCTTCGGTAAGCGGTTGCAGCGACCTGAATCTTTGGGCCTTCGCCCTTGCGACAGCGTCGGGGAATCGCAGTTCATGCATGGGTGGGCGAACGTGTCGCCACTATGTCGGCGGTGAGCTGACGCCACCATTTGCAGAGTGCTTTGTGATTCCCATGGCTGAACATCTTTCCTCTTTGTATGCCAGTTCCACGCTTCTCGTGGCAGGCAAGGATCTTCACCTTCCTCGTGTCCTGCTGACGTTCACGCACTGGAACAAGAGAAAACCGGTCAATGCAGGTCTCGCCACCGCGGCGGGAATGGGATTCATCGGGGTAGCTGCGAGGCAGAACCACTGGTGGCAGGTATCAGACTTCCCCGAGGCCATGAAGCGGGTGCGGTCCGCCTTGGCCGCCAACGCAGAGGTGACAACCTTCGGCAGCTCGATGGGCGGCGCCGGCGCCCTGCTTGCTGCGCAGTTCGTACCCGTCTTTACCGTTCTATCGGTTGCGCCGCCGATCATCGTTGATCCGGAGGTGGCACCTTGGGAGCGGCGGTTCAGGTCTGTCGGGCATCTGACGAAATGCATCTTCCCGCTTGGGCCAAACGCCAGCGAGGCGACCGAGACATACCTCGTCTACGACCCCTTCTACCAGGCGGATGTCGATCACCTGCAGCTGCTGCAGCAGGCGGGACGTGAATTCCAGAGATGGCCGCTTCCGCACTCCAATCACACGCCGCTGCTGGAGTTGTCGAAGGCGGGGCTCTACCGCGACTTCACGACCGCCTTCTTCGTCGATCGAAACCCGGGCGAAGCCTATGACATCCTTCGAGCATCCCGACACCGGCGCGGGGTCCCGCAATGGAAGTGGGCGCTCAGGAGGATGTTCAAGGGCGGTCGGTACAAGAACCCCGACTATATCGAGTTCCTGTCGTGGATGATCCGCCACTACGGAGATCAGATCGAGTTCCTGGAAGAGCGGGGATTGGCCTATTCGCGAAGCGGGCTCCATGATCTGGCCCTTCGGGACTTCGAGCGATGCGCCGAGATCGAGAACCGTGGTCGCTACACCCTGAAGGTCGAAGCAGCCCGAGCCATGCTGGAGCAGGCTTAGGGGCCGTGCTGGACTACGTCGACCGGTTAGTGTCGTACGCCCTGCGAAAGCTTGCCTCGTCTCGGACGCAGCTGCAGCACATGGTGCGGACCAAACTGCAGCAGCAGGTGTATGCGGTGATCGGCCGGTACCGGCCGACCGGGGCGCTGCAGCAGGCGGGGCTGGACGCGCACAAGCCCTAGCGGTTCGCGTCCGCGGTCCCGATTGGTTCACCATGATGGTTCGGAGAGAACCACCATGAACCAAGCGACCTACGACCTGATCCGATGCCGATGCAGCCATTTCGGGCGCATCGGCGTCCCGCGCTGGCTGTATCTGGGCGGCACAGAACGTCCGGTGCTCAACGCCCCGCCCAGCCTCAGCCAGGCAGGGGCCTGATATCAACGCAGCGTTAGCCGGTGTTCAGCGGTGATGGGGGCCGTCGTCGCGTCCCCGGCCGCGGCCGCCATGATCGTCGCCCGGCGCGTCATCCGCGCCCCGGCCCTTGCCGCCCCGCCGCCCGCCATGATCGTCGCCGGGCGCGTCGTCCGCTCCGCGACCCCGACCGCCCCGGCGGCCACCCTTGTCATCGCGGGAATGATGGCGGGCGCCGTCATCGGCGCCGCGTCCCCGCGATGCCAGCAGAAGCGGTTCCTCCAGGCCCGGCGTCAGGACGCGATGGGCCTCGGGGGCATAGGGCGCGGCCTGCACCGCGCCGGTGGTCAGGGCGATGGCGGTGCCGGCAAGCATGGCCAGGGCGCGGCGGCGTTTCAGGAACTTGAACATGGATTGGGTCCTCCCGTCGTTGCAGGCATCATTGCCCGACCTGACCATCTGACATCCGGTCGATGCGGTTGGCGACGGGGGCCGGACCCCTGACAGGACCGGCCCGACCTGTGCCGGGTCCGCAGTCCGACCTTGGTCGGAACGGGCTTGAATTCGCGCCGCCTCCGACGCTTGATGAGGCATCGCAACCGGGGCAGCGCTCGTGACGATGACGCAGGCACAGCTTGTTCGGACCCGTGGGTGGGGGGCGCTCTGTGCGCTGCGCAGAAGGCTTGGCGGATGGCCACTGCATCACCGCTTCGCGCTGGCGGGCAGCGTGGTCACATTGGTGGGCATGGCGATCATCGGCACGATCGTCAGCGGTTCGATCACCTCAGGGGTTGTGCGCAATTCCGCGATCTCCAGCGCGGTCTACATGGAGAGTTTCATCGCTCCCCTGTCGCAGGAGCTGGCAGTCGCAGGGTCGCTGTCACCGCAGACCATCGGGCGGATGGACGCGATCCTGGGACGCGAGCCCCTGTCGGAGCGGGTGATCTCGGTCAAGATCTGGCGGCGCGACGGGTTGCTGGCGTTCAGCAGCGAGGCCGACCTCATCGGCCGACGCTTTCCACCGAGCGGCGAACTGCTTCAGGCCTGGGCCGGGCAGCTGAACGCCTCATTCGACGAACTCGACGGTGCCGAGAGCCTGCGCGAGCAGCAGAGTGGCGTGCCCCTGCTGGAGGTCTACAACCCGATACATTCGATCCTGACCGGCGAGATCATCGCTGTCGCCGAGTTCTACCTGGATGCCAGCGAGCTGCAGCAGGATCTGCGCCGGGCCGAGATGCGGGCCTGGGCGGTGGTCGCCCTGGTGACGGCGGCCACGTTCCTCGCGTTGTTCGGCATCGTGCGCGCGGGCAGCCGAACCATCGCCGACCAGACGCGGCGGCTGACGACCCAGCTGGAGGAGCTGGCGCGCATCTCCAGCCAGAACGAGGCCCTCCGAAAGCGGGTGCAGGGCGCCTCGCAGCGGGTCAGCGAGACCAACGAGCGCTACATGCGCCGCGTCAGTGCAGAGCTGCACGACGGTCCGGCACAGGCGCTGGCGCTCGCCTCGCTGCGGCTTGACGCGGTGATGCGCCGCGCGGGCATCGCCTGCGACGATCCGGAGGTGGGGCGGCTGCGCGATTGCCTGGACGAGGCGCTGCGCGACGTGCGCGCCCTGTGCAGCGGGCTGACGCTGCCCGAGCTGGATGGCCGTTCCGTGGCGGAGACGCTGGATTTGGCCATCCGGGCGCATGAGCGCCGCGCGGGCGTGGACGTGGAGCGGGGCTTCGACCGCACGGGCGCCTTGGGCGTGGCGGTCCGGCATCCCTATGCGATCTGCATCTATCGCTTCGTGCAGGAAGGCCTGATGAACGCCTTCCGTCACGCGCCGGGCGCGGCGGTCGGCGTTTCCGCAGACAGCCGCGATGGGCAGGTGGCGATCCGGGTGGCCGACGACGGCCCGGGCTTCGATCCTGCGGCGCGCGGTCTCACGGGGCTGGGATTGTCGGGTCTGCGCGAACGGGTCGAGAGCATCGGCGGCAGCTTCGAGATCGACAGCGCGCCGGGGGCCGGCACGCGGCTGATCATGACCCTGCCCGCGGCGGTGCCGCAGTGAGCGGCAAGGTGCATGTCGTCGTGGCCGACGATCATCCGCTGTTTCGCGGCGGTGTGGTGCTGACGCTGCAGGAGCATGGCGGTTTCGCAGTGGTGGCTCAGGTCGGCACGGCCGACGAGGCCGTCGCAGCGGTAGAGACGCACATGCCCGATGTCGCGCTTCTGGACATCTCGATGCCCGGTTCCGGGCTGGCGGCGGCGGGGACGATCGCACGGCGCTTTCCGGCAGTGGCCTTGGTCATGCTGACCGCGTCAGAGACCGATGACGACCTGCTGACGGCGCTGAAGACCGGCGCGCGCGGCTATGTCCTGAAGGGCGTCGGTGCGGACGAGCTGACGCGGATCGTCCAGGCCGTGGCCGAAGGTGCCTCCTATGTGCCGCCGGCGCTGGCCGGGCGCGTCCTCGCGGCGCTGCAGGACCGCCGCCGCGGCCCGCCCCCGCCCGAGGTGGAGGAGCTGACCGAGCGCGAGGCCGAAATTCTGCGCCATCTGGCTCTAGGGCTGAGCAACAAGGAGATAGCGCGCGCGCTTGACCTGCAGGAGAAGACGATCAAGCACTACATGACCAACATCCTGCAGAAGCTGCAGGTGCGCAACCGGGTGGAGGCGGCACTGAAGGCCCGCGACCTCGGCCTCTCCTGAGGTGCGTTTCGCCATCGCGGCCCCTGAGCCAACGAGATATGTCTCATATCCGCAGCTGATGGAGGTGATGCGCTTCCAGCTAGCCGGCCACCGCAAAGTCGAGCGGCTGCATGCGGCCGATCCTAACTTGCGGTGCCGTGATGAAAAACAACGTATGCACATCAGCGCTTGCCTCATCCCCCAAAAAATTAGACGCCGGCCTTCTCTCCGGCATGATGGAGAGCATCACCTGCTCCAACGCCCGTTCCACAAGACGAGCTGAACCTGGCGCTTGCCTTGGGGGACTTCCCCTTGGTTCATCAAACCTGCGAAGGCCGGTTGCGTCGATCAGAACCGGGAGCATCGGCCCAATCGGGGGTGCTTCTCGGCGTGGGTCCATCAGGGCTGCGCGAGGGGCCAGCCCCTGCTGAGACGAGACACTTTAGCTCACCAAGGGATGGCACCCAGGCAGATCATGTTTCCCAAAAGCCTTGCAGGTCCTTGAAAGTACGCGCGACGCCAAGAGCGCATTTTCTTTGGCAAGCCATTGATCCTGCATAGATGGCGCGCCCCCTTCAGGCGCATCATCTTCCCCTGATTGCGCCATAGGATCGTGCCACTCCGGCCATCCCGCCGTGCCGACGCCGTCACCGGGAGTCAGCTGCCCGCGACCCCTGCCCCGACGACGCCGCGGATCCTGTCGGCGACGACCTCGCACCAGCGGGCGTTTCCGTGCAGCGCGTCATCGGCCTCGAACTCCGGCAGCATGCGCAGCTCGGCATCCCCTGTGGCCTGGCGCGTGTCGATGATCCCGATCCCGGCGGCGGTCAGCCTTTCGGTCATCACCTGGTCATGGGCCAGCCAGGCCGCCTTCTGGTTCGGCGGATAGCGGCAGGCGCCCAGCATGAAGGTGACCGCCGGCACATGCGCCCTCAGGGCCTCGTGGAAGGCCACGAAATGCTGGATATGATCGGCGGCGGCCGCGCGCAGGATGCGACCCGACGCCCCCGGCATGCCGTCCTCGGCCGATGCCGCGACGCGCCGGGCAAAGCGGTAGCTTGCGGCCCCGAGGGAGGAGATCACCGGCAGGCCCGCCTCGATGATCGCCTGCAGCTGCGCGTCCAGGCGCTGTCGGGCGAGGGTCATCGTCGCGATCACCTCGGCGGTCGCGCGCGGGAAGGCCTCGCTCAGACCGTCGGCGGTGATGCGGATGCCGCCCTCGGTCGCGGCGAAGAAGCGGCCGTCGAAATGCTTGGCCGGTGCCGTCATCGTGCGGCGGAACACGGTCCCCGGCGCCAGGTGCTTCCACACGGCCATGGCGTGCGAATCGCCGATGATCGCCGCCTCGAAATGGGTGCGTTCGGGCCTAGTGGTCATTGAAGCGGTCCAGTTCCAGATCGTCGCAGACGGCATCGCCCTGGGCCAGGGCCTGGTCGATCCGCTCCTGCATCGCTGTGTCGGGCGCCTCCGGCGCGTCCATCCCTGCCTGCGCGACCCCGAGGCCGTCCAGGAAATGCCGCATCACCAGGGCCACCGCATCCCGGCGCACCTCGCGCCGATCGGCCTCGAACATGTCGATGGCCAAGGCGGGCTGGGACACGATCTCGTAGGACGGGAAGTAGTCGACGTCGTCATGGTTCCGGGCCATCTCTCCGGCGGCCGCCCGGAGGATCGACTTGGACTGCACCGTCGACACCAGCACATGCGCCCCGGGCTCGGCGGTCGCGGTCAGTGGCACCGGGGACACGGTCAGAAGCAGCCGGATGTCCGGGTTCATCTCGCGCAGGATGGCGCGGATCTGCTCCAGGTCGCGGGACACCGACGCGAAACCCGCATTCGCGAAGCGGTGCCTCTCGGGGTCGAAGGTTCCGGCCTGGGTGCCGGGGCAGCTGGCAAGGACCAGGCCGGTATCGGCAGTCACCCACATCTCGGTCAGGCCCAGGGTGAAGATCAGCACGTCCGCCTCCGCGATCCCCCTTCGCATCGCGGCCAGGGTCGCATCGCGCGCGGCCAGGAGATCCTCGACCGTCTCGAAGCCGCCGGGTTCGATGCCGGGCCGCACCGGGTCGAAGAAGACGGTGCCGTCGCTCCAGACCTCGCGGTCCTGGGAGGCGGGGTCGCGCGCCCATCGCAGCCACTGAAGCAGCATGGCGGCGGTGTAGACGTTCCCGACCCGGAACGAGAAGACGCCGAAGCCGAACCCCTCATGCATCGAGGCCGGAAGGAACCCGGGCGCCCTCTCGACCAGCATCCGGTTCAGCCCGGCGCCGGCAAGCGCGCGGCCGATATGCTGGGCGAAGCAGGACCCGACCGTCAGGAACCCATGCCCTGACCTGATGCCCGCGCCCGGCCGCCACAGGCCCTTGAGGACCCGCCCCGACCCGGCGTGACGCGCGACCCCGGTCCGCCAATAGGCTTCCGCAGGCAGTTTCGTGTAGGGGTTCGTGGCCACCGCGGTCACCTCGTTGATAAAGCCGTTCCCATGCCCATGCCCCGACCACGCCGCCACACCCCCCGGCACGGCTGCCTCCGACCGTTGCCGCAAACGGGCAGGTCGCGGCGTGCCTGCGTCGGGCACGATGCCGTCGGCAACGGGACACCGGCGGTCGTCAGCCTGAACGGAACCGAAAGGGAGCGAGGGAACCGCGCCGCGCCGGACCGACGGGCAGTCGCTCCGGACGGACGTCCGGTGCCGTGAGAGCGGTCGATCCAGAAATGACCGGTCACTATCCAATACCCTCAATGTTCAAATAAGCGTGATGTCAGTGATTCGGACGTAACCACGTTGATCCTGCCTCTGTCCACAAAAGAAATTGGGGATGTTTAACGTGCCGACGCCGTCCCGCTCCGATCGCAACGGCCGCCGATGGCAGGACCAGTCCGGCATGGCGGCCCGCCGCGAACCGCCGGGACGTGTCACCCCAGCACCGACGCGCTGACGGCCCCGTCCCCGCCGCGGGTGTCCCGAATGCAAAGACCCGGCGCGATGACTTCCGCTGTGGAAGACATCGACGCCGGGTCGCCGCAGTCAGACTGTCACCTGATCAGGGCATGACGCCCGATCAGCGATAGATGTAGATGATGTTGCGGTTCTCGGGGTTCACCAGAACGGTCTGACCGTTGATCTGGGCATAGCGATAGTCCGGCTGCTCCGGGATGTCGTAGATCGTGACAGTCTCGGGGATGCCCGCGCCGACGACGACCTCGCCGTCCAGATAGACCGGCTCCACCGCGTTCGTGGTGACGTAGGTGGTGATCTCCTCGGTCGGCTCGACATTGGCGGCCGATGCGCTGGTGCCCCCGATCGCGGCGCCCGCGACCGCGCCGATCGGACCGCCGATCAGTGCGCCCATGGCCGCGCCGCCGACGCTGCCCACCGCCACGTCCTGGCCGGTGTCGGTGTCATCGGCGGGGGCCTCGATGATGGCGACGCCGACCGTCTCGCGGTTGGGATAGAGGGAGACGACCTCGTCGCCCGCCTTGACGTTCAGATAGTCGCCATAGGCCCAGCCCTGCAGGTCGCCCGAGGCCACCTTGCACCAGTTCGCGCTGTCGATGCAGCCCTCGACGGTCACGTCCGCGTCGGTCGAGATCGCGCCGATGACCGGATGCTGGACTCCCGGGCCCGAGCGGACGTTGAGGTCGGTGGACACGGTGGCGGAGGTCTGGGCGAAGGCCACGCCCGACATCATCAGGGCGGCGAGGGTGGTGCCGACTGCCAGTTTCTTCATGATCTTGCTCGCTGTGCTGTCTGTTTGGGTTCGTCTCGAAGCTGTCCGGACAACACCGTACCGCTCGGGCCAGTTCCCGCCCCGATGCCGCGCCCGGCGCCGCTCAGGCCGGGGGCGCGGCCGCCCGCAGCGCCGCCACGACGGCATCGGCCTGCCCCGCGACCTGCGCGCGCGTGGGCGTCCGGCCCAGGACGACCATCCGCCAGTAAAGCGCCGCCGGCAGCAGGTCCAGCGCCAGGTCCCGGTCCACGGCGGGGTCCAGCTCTCCGCGGGCGATGGCGCGGTCCAGCAGGACCTGCGCCTGCGCGCGGCGCGCCTCGGCCACGGTCGTGTTCAGCGCGCGCATGGCCGTGGACCGGGCGGCCTCGGCATGAAGGTCGGGCAGGATGCGCCGGATCAGCGGATGGCGCAGCACCGCCCGCAGGCGCATCAGGAAGGCCAGCACATCGGCATGCAGGCTGCCGCGATCCTCGGGCATGGCGACGCCGAGGCCAAGGGCGGTGACCGCCGCCGCCGCGAACTCCTGCGGCGACGAGAAGCGCCGATAGATGGCGGCCTTGCCCGCCCCCGCCCGCGCCGCCACCCGCTCCAGGCTGATCGCCGCAAAGCCGCGCTCGGCCCATTCCCGGAAGAAGGCGCGGTGCAGCGCCTCGGTCAGCGCGGCATTGGGCAGGGCCGCCCCGGACGGTTTCCGTTTCACCGCGTCGACGGAACGGTTGCGTTCCAACGTAAGCCCTCCTATATGGTCGATACGCTACCGTTCCATTGATAGGAGGTTTCCCCATGGCCGGCAAGTTCGACAGTTTCTCAGACCTTCTGCGCGCCGCACTGGGCGACCGGCTGGCCCCGGCGGAGGGTCTTGTGAACCTGTTCGCCGAGGATGTCGTGTTCGAGTTTCCCTATGCCCCGGAGGGCCTGCCGCGGCGGCTTGACGGATCGGCCGCGCTTGGCGCGCACATGGCCAGGCTGGGCCCGCTTCTGAGCTTCGGGCCGATGCAGCTGGGCGATGTCCATGACGCGGGCGCCACGGTGGTCTTCGAGTTCACGTGCTGCGGCCGGGGCCTGGTCACCGGCGCGCCCTATGATCAGCACTACGTCTCGGTCGTCACGCTGCGCGACGGGCGGATCGTGCGGTATCGCGACTTCTGGAACCCGCTGGCGGTGCTGACCGCCCTGGGTGGCGCGGAGGCGGCGGCCGCGGCGCTGGCAGAGGGCGCGTGATGGCGGTGTCGCGGGTTCTGGTCACCGGCGGGACGGGCAAGACGGGCCGCCGCGTCGCCGCGCATCTGGCCGCGGCGGGCTGCGCGGCGCTGATCGGCACGCGCAGCCCCGCGGCGACCGGCCACAGGCGGTTCGACTGGACCGATCCCGCCTCGGCGGCGGCCTTCGAGGGGTGCGATGCGGCCTATCTGGTGGCGCCGACGGACCGCAGCGACCACCTAGCGGTCATGCAGCCGCTGCTGGAGGCGGCGATGCGCCAAGGCGTGCGGCGGTTCGTCCTGCTCAGCGCCTCGCTCCTGGAGCCTGGCGGGCCGATGATGGGCGCGGTCCACGCCTGGCTGGCCGCGAACGCGCCCGAATGGGCCGTGCTGCGCCCGTCCTGGTTCATGCAGAACGTCACCGAAGGCCCCCATGCCGCGACGATCCGGCAGGAGGGCGCCCTCTACACCGCAACCGGCACCGGGCGCGTGGGCTTCATCGACGCCGAGGACATCGCGGCCGCAGGCGCCGCCGCCCTGACGGCCGCGGCGCCACTGAACGGCGACGTGGTGCTGACCGGGCCGCAGGCGCTGAGCTATGACGACGCCGCGGCGATCATCGCGACCGCCCTGGGGCGGCCGGTGCGGCACGTCGCGCTGGATCCGGCGGAGATGACCGCCCGGCTGATGCGCCAAGGCCTGCCCGCCGACTATGCCCGGACGCTGACGCGGATGGACGGGATCATCGCCGCGGGCGGCGAGGACCGCACGACCCCCGGCGTCCGGCAGCTGACCGGCCGCGAACCCACCGCCTTCGCGACCTTCGCCGCACGCGCCGTCGCGGCGTGGCGGTGACCGCGCAGGTGCCGCCTGGCGACGCGCGCGGCCCTAAGCCCTGATCCTGACCGATGCCAGCCCGCCCGCGGCGCCGTCCAGGACGGCGCGGCTGCGGGCCCACATCCGCGCCTCGACGCCCAGGGCGCGGCGCAGCCAGGCCAGGGTCAGGCGGCGCACGGCCTCCAGCGCGTCGGGGTCCTCGGTGTCGGTCTCTCGGGCGTCCAGACCGGCGATGCCGCCCAGGCCATGCCCGACGGCCCGGATCGTCAGCAGCGCCTCAGCGCCCGGCGCGTCGTGAAAGGCGTCCGCGTGCCAGTCTGGCCCGCGATCGGTGAAGGACGGATCGTCCCGCTCGCCGCAGACGACCAGGGTCGGCACGCGGATCGTGGTGAAGTCCACGTCCAGAAAGTCCAGCCGCGCGGCATGCGCGGGCAGCAGGTCACCCCCGCCCCGCCCCGGCGCCGCCAGCAGGACCCCGGCGCGGATGCGCGGATCGTGGAAGTCCTCGCCGCGCAGGCGGGCGCCCAGGGCCAGGCTGCAGGTATGGCCACCCAGCGAATGGCCCGCGACGGCGATCCGGTCGCGGTCCAGCCGCCCGGCGATCGCCGGCAGCCGGTCCAGCAGGTCCAGCCCGTCGATGACCGCGCGCAGTTCGTCCACGCGTTCCCGCCAGAAATACGGGCCGCCCGGCAGCGCCGGGTCCAGCCCGCCGATGCGCGCGCTGGCATGGGTCGGCTGGATCACGGCCATGCCGCGTTCGGCCCAGAACTGGGCCAGGGGGGCATAGCCGTCCTTGGAGGGGATCGCGTTCGACGGGCCGAAGCCATGCGACAGGATCACCACGGGCACGTGGTCCCCCGCGGCGGGCGCGGTCAGGCGCAGCTCCAGCGGCGGGCGGCCGGGCATCTCCATCCGGATCGGCGCATAGGCCACGCTCAGCGCGGCATCGGGCGTGGGCAGGGCGCGGGACCGGTCGATGAGGCGGTTCACGGGTCAGGCCGCCAGCCCGGCGGCGCGCGCCAGCGCCAAGGCATCCGCCCCGGCGGGCAGGCGCATGGGCGCGCGGTCGTCGGTGACCGCCCGCCAGACGGCCAGGGCCACGTCCTGCGGCAGGGTCCGTTCCGGCGCGGCGCGCAGCGTCCGAAGGCTGTCCTGCATGAAGGACGCGTGGCTCTCGGGGATCTCCATGCCCATCCGCGCCACCGCGTTGCGCCCGAAGGCCGTGTCCGGCGCGCTGCCCGGCAGCACGAGCCGCAGCCGGATGCCGAAGGGCGCCGCCTCCAGCGCGAGGCTCTCGGTGAAGGCGTTCACGGCGGCCTTGCTGGCGGAATAGACCGACAGCGCGGGCAGCGCCGTCAGCGTCACGGCCGAGCTGATGTTGACGATCACCCCGCCGCCCGCGGCCCGCATGCCCGGCATCACGGCGCGCGTCATCGCCATGGTTCCCAGCACGTTGATGTCGAACAGCGCGCGCGCCCGGTCGATCTCGGCCCCCTCCAGCACGTTCAGCATCCCCACGCCCGCGTTGTTCACCAGCGCGTCCAGCGGACCCGCCGCGGCGACGGCTGCGGCGATGCCGTCGGGCTCGGTGACGTCCAGCGCCATCAGCCGCAGGCGGGGGTCCGCCGGCCAGCCGTCGGCCGAAGGGCTGCGCATCGTGGCCAGGACCTCCCAGCCCCGGTCCAGGAAATGCAGCGCGGTGGCGCGTCCGAACCCCGATGAGGTTCCGGTGATGAGGATGCGGGGCATGGGCGGTCTCCTGTGCGATCTGTCGGCTCAGGGATAGACCGCGGGCATGAACCGATCTATGCAGGATCATCCATGAATGATCAGCGAAAGTCCGAAATGCCCGATCCGGACGCCTCCGACCCGCTGTCGGCGACGGTCGCGCTGCTGCGCCCCGAGATGCAGCTCTCCAAGCGGATCGAGGCCGGGGGCGACTGGCAGGTGCGCCGCGACGACCTGGACAGCCCGCTCTATTGCGCGGTGGTCGAGGGGGTCTGCCGGATGGAGGTCGCGGGCGCGCCGGCGGTCACCCTTCGGGCGGGCGATTTCGTGCTGGTCCCGGCGCTGACCGGGTTGCGCATGACCAGCCTGCCGCCCCCCGGCGCACAGGGGACCGAACGGCGGTTGCAGGTCGGGCCGGGCGTGGTGCGCCTCGGACCGGAGGGGGCGCCGGTCGCGATGCGCGCGCTGGTCGGGCATTGCCGCTTTCGCACCCATGCGCCGCATGTCGTGCCGACCCTGCTGCCCCGCGTGATCCATGTCGGCGATCAGCCGCGGCTGACCGCGCTGGTGCGCATGATTCACGACGAGACGCGGGCCGACCGCGCGGGCCGCACCCTCGCCCTGCGGCGCCTGCTGGAGGTCCTGCTGATCGAAGCGCTGCGCTCGGGTCCGGGGGTGGGGGCGGCGCCGGGTCTGCTGCGGGGGCTGGCCGATCCGCGCATCGCCGCCGCATTGGCGCGCATCCACGACGATCCGGCAGGGGATGTGTCGGTCGCGGCGCTGTCGCGCGCGGCGGGCCTGTCGCGGTCGGGCCTCTTCGCGCGGTTCGCCCGCGAGGTCGGCTGCACGCCCGCGCAGTACCTGACCGACTGGCGCATGGCGCTGGCCCGGACCCTGCTGCGCGAGGGGCGGCTGACGAACGACCAGATCGCCCTGCGGATCGGATACGGCTCGGCCAGCGCGTTCGGCATGGCGTTCCAGCGCCATGCCGGGGTGGCCCCCCGGGCCTTCGCGTCTGACGCGCGCTAGGCCGCCGCGTCGGGAATGCGGGCCACGACCTTGATCTCAAAGTCGAAGCCCGCCAGCCAGGTGACCCCGATGGCAGTCCAGGCGGGGTGCGGGGCGGTGGGGAAGTGCCGCGCCTTGACCGCCATCAGGTCGCCGAACTGCGCGGCGGGGTCGGTGTGCATCGTCGTCACGTCGATCACGTCGTCAAAGCCGCAGCCTGCCGCCGCCAGGATCGCGGCGAGGTTGTCGAAGGCGCGCTCGACCTGGGCCAGATGAGTCGCCTCGAGGGTGCCGTCGGGGCGGCTGCCCACCTGCCCCGAGACGAACAGCAGCCCGCCGCTGCGGATCGCGGGGGAATAGCCGTGTTCGTGATAGAGGGCGTGCCGGGCCGCCCCTTCGGGAAAGATCGCGTCGCGAGGGGTCATGGGTCTGTCCTTGTGTTGCATTCAGGGGGGCGGCGTCCGACAAGGCGGGACAGGGTCGCGGCGACCCGCCCGAACTGACATACGCGGCGTATGTCAGTTGTTATTCACATACGCCGCGTATGTAAACACCTGTCACGCTGCGGCAGGCGATGCCTGAAGGACGACCATGGCCCGCACCCGCGCCCAGATGACCGAGGAGACCCGCGACCGTCTGATCGAGGCCGCCCGCCAGGCCTTTGCGCGCGACGGGTTCGCCGCGACCTCGATGGATGCGCTGACGGCGGCGGTGGGGCTGACGCGCGGCGCGCTCTATCACAATTTCGGCGACAAGACCGGGCTTCTGGCCGCCGTCGTGGACCGCATGGATGCCGAGATGGCCGACCGCGCCCGCCAGATCGGGTCTGATGCCGCCGACCCGTGGGAGGCGCTGATGGCCGAGGGCTGCGCCTATATCCGCATGGCGCTGGACCCCGAGGTGCAGCGGATCGTGCTGCTGGACGGCCCGGCATTCCTGGGCGATCCGTCGCGCTGGCCCAGCCAGAACCGCTGTCTGGAGGCCACGCGCGCCGCGGTCGCGGCGCTGGAGGCGGCCGGGCGGCTGCGCCCGGTCGATCTGGAGGCGGCCGCGCGGCTGCTGAACGGGGCGGCGCTGAACGCGGCGCTGTGGGTCGGGGCGGCCGAGGACCCGGCCGCCACCCTGCCCCGCGCCCAGCACGCCTTCCGCTTGCTGGCCGAGGGGCTGCTGCGCCGCGACTGATCGCGCCTCAGCGGCTCTCGATCTCGGTCACGATGGCCGCGCCGATGCGGGCGATGGCGGCGTTGCGGGTCGCCATGTCGGCCTCGTTGCCGGTCAGATAGACCGCCGCCAGCCAAGGCGTCTCTTCGGGCGGACGGATCACCGCCACAATCGAGCGCGATCCGTTCCCCCCGGCCCCGGTCTTGTCACCGATGATCCAGCCCTCGGGCAGGCTGGCGCGGATCAGGTCGTCGGCCACCTGATCGGCGCGCATCCAGGCCTCCAGCTGATCCTGCGACGGTTCGGACAGGACCGGGCCGAACAGCATCCGGTCCAGCGTGGCCACCATCGCCTCGGGCGTCGAGCTGTCGCGCGGATCGCCGGGCGTGCCCTCGTTCAGGTCGGTCTCCCACCGGTCCAGGCGCGTCGTCTCGTCGCCGATGGCGCGCAGATAGTCGGTCAGCCCGCGCGGCCCGCCCACCCGCTCCAGCAGCAGGTTGGCGGCGGTGTTGTCGCTGAGCGTGATCGTCGCCTCGCACAGCTCGGCCAGGCTCAGGGCGTTGCTCGTCTCCGTCACCGGCGAATGGCTCACAAGATCGCCGCTGCTGTAGCCGATGACGCGGTCCAGCTGATCCTCGCCCGCATCGACCAGCGTCAGGATCGCCCCGCAGAGCGGCGCCTTGAAGGTCGAGGACAGCGGGAACCGCTCATCCGCGCGGTGGCCCCGGGCCAGCGGGCCGCCCTGCGGGCGCAGCGCGACGCCGACGCGGCCGCCCAGCTGGGCCTCGACCGCGCGGGCGGCCTCGGTGATGGTCTCGGCCCCGGCGGGGACCGCGACGGCGGTCAGCAGCAGGGCGGCAAGGATGGTCATGCGTGTCATGGGCACTCTCCGGCAAGGGTCCACGGAGGGCCGGGCGCCGGGATGGCGCGGCCCTGCCGCCGTCAGGGGCGGTGTCCGTCGATGATCTGGATCGGCCCCGGGCGGATGGCGCCCGGGCCGTGCCGATCCTATAATCCGGATGCGGCATCCGGGCCAAACGACAAATCCTGACGGGGCGCATAAGCTGACATGATGGACAGACCCAACCTTCCCCTGAACGGGCTGCGCGCCTTCGAGGTCGCCGCACGTCAGGGCAGCTTCACCCGCGCCGCGATCGAGCTGCGCGTGACCCAGGCCGCCGTCAGCCAGCAGATCCAGCGGCTGGAGGACATCCTGGGCCATCCGCTGTTCACCCGCGCCTCGACCGGGCTGATCCTGACCGATATCGGCGCCGCGCTGCACCCGGTGCTGACCCGCAGCCTGGACGACATGGCCGAGGCGCTGTCGCGCTGCCAGACCGGCCGCCACCGCGAGGTGCTGAACCTGGGCGTGGTCACCACCTTCGCGACCGGCTGGCTGATCCCGCGCCTGCGCGCCTTCGAGGCCGCCCACCCACAGGTCGCGCTGCGCGTTTTCACCCACAACAACCGCATCGACATCGCCAAGGAGGGGCTGCACATGGCGATCCGCTTCGGCGATCCGGACGCATGGCCCTGGCACGAGGCCGACCCGCTGGTCGCGGCCCCGATGACGCCCCTCTGCGCGCCGGGGCTGGCGGCGCGGCTGCGCCGGCCGCAGGACCTGGCGGGAGAGCGGCTGCTGCGCTCCTATCGGGCCGAGGAGTGGGAGGGCTGGTTCGCCCGGGTCGACGCGTCCTGCCCGGTCCTGGACGGGCCGGTTCTGGACAGCTCGGTCGCGCTGGCCGATCTGGCCGCCGCGGGCGAGGGCGTGGCCCTGCTGCCCGCGGCGATGTTCACACGGCAGCTGCGCGCGGGCATCCTGGCCCGCCCCTTCGCGGCCGAGGTCGATGCCGGGCGCTACTGGCTGACCTGGCCGCGCGGGCGGACGCAAAGCGACGCGATGGCCCGGCTGCGCTCATGGCTGGCCCGGACCATCGCCGACGACCCCGCCGGCTGACCGCGCCATCCGGCGGCGCCGGTCGACCCTGGCCGCCGGCACCAGGCTGGCCGACAGCAGCAGCGCCCCGTTCAGCGGATGCAGCGACAGCATTGCCGGGCCGGACCTCGCCGCCAGAACGACCTGCAAGAGGTAAAGGATCAGCACGATCCCGGCCCACCAGCCGACCCCCCGCAGCCGCCCCCGCCATCAGCATTAGCAGGCCGCCCGTCGCACCGTGCAGGTCCCACGGACGCGGCACCGCCGAACAGCGCCCGCCCGGCACGGAGGAACCGCGCCAGAAGACCCAGGGGGCAGCACCAAGGCCGCACCCGTGAACCACGGCGGCGTGTCGCGCGGCAGAACGCGCAACGTATCATGCCCCTGCATCGTCAGACCTCCGCCGGCGTAGTGACGTCGATCCAGCGCGTCAGCGCCCACGCATGGTCGGCGGCGGTCGCATCGCGCTCCGCCGCCGTCAGCTCGTCGGCCTCGTGGAGGAGGAACGGCTCGGCCATGACCAGACCGCAGCGGTTGGCGCTTACCCGCAGCGGCGCCAGAAGATCCGCAGGCGGCATCAGGTTCGCCCCGCCGCGGCGATGGGCGTCGGCCCGGCTGCCCGCCGTCACGGTCAGCAGCACCGGCTTGCCGCGCAGGCGCTGGCCCTCGCTGTCGAAGGCCAGATGGACCATGCGCGTCAGCACCGCGTCCTGCCCCTTCTGCAGCGGGGGCGGCGTCGAATACCAGCGCAGCGGGAACTGCAGCACGATCCGGTTGGCGGCCAGCAGCATCGCGGCCTGCGCCGCGGCATCGGGAAAGGCGTCGGGTCCCGGGGCGCGCGGGTCGCGGCCATGTCGATCACGGTGACGCCCGGCACGGTCGCCGCCGCGCGGGCCAGCGCCGCATTCGCGCGCGAGCGTGACAGGTCGGGGTGGAACAGAAGGACAAGGGTGCTTGTCATGAAGCCTCCGAGGGGTTGGGGGATGCCGCGACGCTGCTGACGGTCGGGGTTCAGGCGGGGCTGGCGCGGGCCGCGCGCGCCGCGCTGATCGAGGGGCGCTCGGACATGGTCCTGTCGATCCTGTCTCAAGACGATCCCGACATCCGCCGCACCGACATCCTGCACGACCACCATGTCGTGGCGATGCGTAGCGGGACGGTTTCGACCTCGGGCGCTGGCCGGACTGGCCGCATGTCGTCGTCTCGGGCCGGGGCGAGGCGCGCGGTCCGCTGGATGGGCAGCTGGCCGAACGGGGCCTCGGCCGCCGGGCGGGGATGGTCGTGCCGGGCTTTGCCATGGTGGCGGACCTGCTGCGCGGGTCCGATCATGTGGCGATGCTGCCCTCGCGCGCCCTGCGGCACGCGGCGGCGCTGATCGCGTCGCTGCCCGTCGATGGCGCGGCCTAGTCCGGGCCGCGCAGGTCCAGCCCGGTCCAGCGCGCGGCAAAGGCCCATTGCGCCGCGATCTGCGCGATCCGGGCCGCCCGGGGGGTGCCCTGCCCGTGCCCCGCGCCCTTGGAGACGCGCAGCAGATGCGGCCTCCCGCCGATCTCGGCCTCCTGCAGGGCGGCCGCGTATTTCAGCGAATGGGCGGGCACGACGCGGTCGTCGGTATCGGCGGTCGTCACCAGGATCGCGGGATAGTCGACGCCCTCGCGGATGGTGTGCAGGGGCGAATAGGCCAGCAGGGTGCGGAACTGATCCTCGATCGCTGGGCTGCCGAACTCCTCGACCCACAGCGCGCCGCCGGTGAAGCGGTCGAAGCGCAGCATGTCCATCACCCCCACATCCGGCAGAACCGCCGCGAAGAGGTCCGGCCGCTGGTTCGCGACCGCCGCGACCAGCAGGCCGCCATTCGACTGGCCGTGGATGGCCAGCCCGTCCGGCGCCGTGACGCCCTGTGCGACCAGATGCTCGGCCGCGGCGATGAAGTCGTCGAACACGGCCTGCTTGCGGTCGCGGCGCCCGGCATGGTGCCAGGCGCTGCCGTATTCGCCGCCGCCGCGGATGGTGGCCACCGCATAGACGCCGCCCTGTTCGACCCAGGCCATCGCCTCGGGCAGATAGACGGGCAGCATGCTGATCCCGAAGCCGCCATAGCCGGTCAGCATCGTGGGCGCGGGTCCGCTGGCCCCCTTGCGGCGGATGACGAAGATCGGGATGCGGGTGCCGTCCGGCGACCGGGCGAAGCGCTGTTCCACCACCACCTTATCCAGATCCACCGGCAGGCGGGGCGGCTGCCAGGGCGTCGTGCGGTTCGCCGCCACGTCAAGATGCATCACGGTCGGCGGCGTGTCATGCCCCGTGAACAGGAAATGCGCGTCGTTCCGATCGGGCCGGCCCATGAACAGGCCCGTCGTGCCGATGCCCGGCAGCGGGATCGTGCCGTCGGGCCTGCCGTCCAGCGTGAACCGTTCAAGCCGCGAGACCGCGTCCACGATATAGCCCAGCACGATCCGCCCGCCCAGGACGCCGCCCGAGCCCGCGCGCATCACCGCACGGGGATGTTCGGGGATCAGCTCGGCGAAGGTGGGGCGGGGATCGGCCAGGTCGATGCTCATGACGCGGCCGCGCGGGGCGCCCATCTGGGTGGCAAAGAACAGCCGCGTGCCGATATTGCCCAGAAGCGCCCAAGGGTCGTCATGAGCCTCGACCAGAGTGACGGCGCGGGCATCGGGGCGCGACAGGTCGGTGACCCGCACCGCCACCCCGCCCGACAGGGCCGAGCTGTAGATCACCAGGAACCGCCCGTCGGTGGTGACGGTCGCGGTATGCAGCAGCGGCCGGTCCGAGACCTGGTGATGGACCCGCCGGTCCTCCTGCTGCGGGGTGCCCAGGCGGTGGAAATGGACCGCGTGATCGCGAAGCGGCGCGCTGGCCGAGGCCCCCTTCGCGTCATCGGGAAAGCGCGAATAGTAGAAGCCCGTGCCATCCCCGGACCAAGCGATGGTGGTGAAGCGCGCATGCTCCACCCGGTCCTCCAGGACCTCGCCGCTGCGGGTGTCCATCACGCGGATGCTGCGCCAGTCCGAGCCGTCGCGCTGCACTGCATAGGCCAAGAAATCGCCATCCGGCGACAGGTCCCATTCGGCCAGCGCGATGGCGCCGTCGGGCGACCAAGCGTTCGGGTCCAGCAGCACCCGGTCGGCCCCGTCCGGGCCGTCGCGCATCAGCAGGCGGGCCTGGGCGTCGGTGCCGCGCTGATGCAGGAAGACATGCCGGTCGCCGCGCACCTGCGGCGGCAGGACGACATCGTGGTCGTTCAGCAGCGTCAGCCGGTCGGCCAGGATGTCCTGGCCCGGCAGCGTCGCCAGATGGCGGTCCGTCACGGCATTCTGCGCGTCGATCCAGGCGGCCACGCGGGCATCGTCGCGCGGATCGGCCTCCAGCCAGCGGAAGGGATCGGGAATGCGGATGCCGAAATGCTCCTCGACATCGGCGCTGCGGGGGGTCGGGGGATAGGTCAAGGGCGTCTCCTGGGCGGCCGGGGCGGTGGTGGAAAGGATCAGCGCGACCGCCGCCCCGTGCAGGATGCGCGGCAGCCATGTCGCGCGGGGGTGCGCCGCCGCCGGATCGCGGGTCGCGTCGGGCGTCATCGGGGGTCTCCTTCGGGGGCGATGTCGGCCGCCCTGCGGATGCGGGGCGGCCTGTCGGATCGACAGGACGATCAGTCGCGCGGGCCACATTCGCGGCGCGCCGGATCGCGCTGACAGCGCTGGTCGCGGGCGCGGTCGCTCATGATCTGGGCGTTCAGCGCGGTCTCGCTGACCATGTTCTGCCGATAGAGGCTCTCGGTCGAGCTTCCTTCGGACATGCATCCGGCCAGCAGGACCGTCGCCGTCAGGGCCAGGCCCATCAGGCCGCCACGCGACAGGGGGAGCAGGGTTTCACGCATCTCATTCGCCTTCTTGTCGTTTCTTCCACGACGCGGGCGCGGGCGGGCCGCACCGGCATCGCGGCCCCTATGGGGCATAAAGGTTGCGCGAACATGGCATGCCCGTGCCGGCCTTCAGGACGCGGCGGGCGTTCCCGCGCTCAGTTCGACCCGGACGATGGTCCCGCCGCCGGGCGCCGCGTGGATGGCGACCCGCCCGTCATGCCGGGCCACGACGTCGGCCACCAGGGCCAGTCCCAGCCCGCTGCCGCCGGACCCCGGGCGCAGGCGGGTGAAGGGCTCGAAGACGCGGTCGCGCTGATCGGCGGGAATGCCCAGCCCGTCGTCGCGCACCTCCAGCACCCGCCCCGCCACGCGCAGCACGACATGCCGCCCGCCATGGTCCAGCGCGTTGCGGAGGAGGTTCATCAGCACCCGTTCCAGCGCGGCGGCATCGCCCGGCACGGTGGCGGGGGCGTCGACCTGCACCGCCAGGCTGCGCCCCGCGTCGATGGCCAAGGGCGCCATGTCGGCCACCACCCCGCGCGCCAAGGCCGCCAGGTCGACGGGTGCCGCGGGGCCGCCCTGCCCCATCCGCTGCAGGTCCAGCAGCTGTTCGATCAGGATCGTCAGGCGCTGGATGTCGCCCTCCAGCGCGCGCAGGGCCGGGTCGCGGCCGCCCTCGACGCGGGCGCGCAGCACCGCGACGGGCGTGCGCAGCTCATGCGCCGCGGCCGAGATGAAGCGCTGCTGGCGCGCATGCCCCTCGTCCAGGCGCCGCAGGGCGTCGTTCACGGCCCGGACCAGGGGCGCGATCTCGCGCGGGACATGGGCCTCGCTCAGGCGGCGGCCGCGGCGGTCGGGGTCGATCCGCTCGGCCTCGCGCGCGATGCGCGACATGCCCGCCATCGCCCGCCGCACGATCCAGGGCGTGATCGCGAAGGTGCTCAGCGACAGCAGGACCACGATCGGCAGGAACACCACGCTGGAGGCCAGAAGCACGATCACGTTCAGCTCCAGCAGCGGGCCATGGCCCAGCACCGTCAGCGTGCCGATGGCCGTCGTCTCGCGGCGCAGGACGGCGGTCATGCGGTGGGGCGGGCTGCGGTCGCGCAGCTGGGCGAAGGACAGATCCGACAGGCGCCCCCGGAACGCGTCGAAGGCCGGGGGCACGTCGCCATGGCGCAGGCCGCGCCCGGCCTCGTCCTCGACCATGAACCACAGCTCGGGCGCCTCGGCCCGCAGCGCGTCGAGGGCCGGGGTCTCGCGCAGGCGCAGCGCGCCGTCCGGGTCGCGCGCGACGGCCGCGGCGATCACGGGGGTGATCTTCTCATCCGCATAGGGCCCGCCGCTGTCCAGGCGCAGCGCGCCCGCGATCAGGATCAGCACCGAGACCAGGAGCGTCACCAGATGCACGATCAGCGGATAGACGATCAGCGGCCGCTTCAGCGAGGGCGCGCGCATCAGGACGCCGCGCGCAGCAGATAGCCGACCCCGCGGATGGCGTGGATCTCGACCCCGGCATCCGCCTCCCGCAGGCGGCGGCGCAGGCGCGAGACGTGGGAATCCAGCGTGTTCGACTGAATCTCGTCGTCCATACCGAAGACCCCCTGCTCCAGCGTCTCGCGCAGCACGGTGCGCCCGCGCCGCCGGATCAGCGTGGCCAGCACGCGCAGCTCGCGGCGCGGCAGGATGACGGGGCGGCCGCCGATCTCGACCGTGTCATGGACCGGATCGAAGATCACCGCGCCCGCGCCGATGGGGTCCTGCAGCACCTGGGCGGGGCGGCGGCGGACGGCGCGGATGCGGGCCAGCATCTCGTCCAGGGCAAAGGGCTTCACCAGATAGTCGTCCGCGCCGTGATCCAGACCCGCCACGCGGTCCTCGACCTCGCCGCGCGCGCTGAGGATGATGACCGGAATGCCCGGATTGCGCGCGCGCAGCGCCGGCAGCAGCGACAGCCCGTCCCCGTCCGGCAGGCTGCGGTCCAGCAGCGCCAGGTCGTAATCGACCATCGCCGCGGCCTCGCACGCGTCCCCCAGGCAGGCCAGGTGATCGACCACGAACCGCTCGCGGCGCAGAAAGCCCGCCAGCATCTCGGCCAGCCCGGCCTCGTCCTCGACCAGCATGATGCGCATGGTGCCCCCCGGCTTGCCTCAGCCCGGCAGGGTCAGGATGACCGGACCGCGCCGGGTCGCGACGACGGTATGTTCATATTGCACGACCGGGGCGGCCGGGCGGGCATGCAGCGTCCATTCGTCCCCGCCCCCCTGCACCGCCCAGGCCCCGCCCCGGGACAGGAACGGCTCGACCGTCAGGACCAGGCCGTCATGGATCCGGCGCCGGTCGCCTTGCGTAGGCCAGGTCGCGATCTCCTCGGGCGCCTCGTGCAACGCGCGGCCGATGCCGTGGCTGGCCAGGTTGCGGATCAGCGTATAGCCGCGCCGCGCGGCGAAGGCGCCCACCGCCCGACCGATGCCCGACAGAGGCTTGCCGGGACCGACCTGGGCGATGCCCACCTGCATGGCGCGGCGACCGTCCCGGCACAGCCGGTCCAGCGACGGCGCGACCGTGCCCAGGGCGAAACTGGCCCCGGTATCGGCGTAATAGCCGTCCAGCGAGGCCGAGACGTCGATATTGACCAGATCGCCCTCGGCCAGGCGGCGCGGGCCGGGGACGCCATGGGCGATCTCCTCGTTCACGCTGATGCAGGTGTCGCCCGGAAAGTCGTAGGTGGCCCGCGGGGCCGAGACGGCCCCCTCGCGGTCCAGCAGCGCGCGGCCGATCCCGTCCAGCTCTCGCGTGGTCATGCCCGGCTCCATAGCCGCGGCCATGGCCTGCATCGTGTTCGCGACGACCCGACCGATGCGGCGCAGGCCCTCCAGTTCGTCTTCATGCGTGATCGTCATGGTCGGCCTTTCGCTGTGGCGGGGTCTGCATGGGGGGGACGGGCGGCATCATGCGGGATGGCCCGCCCTGCGACAATCCCCGGGGTCGTCGCGGGCTGTGCGGCCTGTCCGCGGGTCGGAACGGATGCGGCATGCCGGATGGCGCAGCCGCAGGGTTTGCGGCATGGTGCCGACGGACGAGGGTATAGGGCTGCGGATGGCGGTCCCCAAGCCAGAAATTCCATGGGCGCGCATCAGCCCATGTTATGGGCATCACGGGCGCATCGGCCCGCGATGCCGGAGGAGACAGGATGACACCGACCCGTGACAGAACCGCGCTGATCGCCATCGCCGCCCTGGCCCTGTGCTACTGGGCCGTGGTCGCCATGACCTCACGGACGGCCGAGCCGTGGGACGCCGCGGGCTACTGGACCCTCGCCTATCCGCTGTCGCTGGCGCTCGGGGCGGTGGCGGGGGCGGTGGTCGGGCGGCGCGCGTGGCGGGCCGGAGCGGTCGTCACCATGGCGCAGCTGCCGGTGATGGTCGCCCTGGGGTCGGCGGGGTCGATGACGGCCTTCGCGGTGCTGATCCTGATCGCGCTGTCCGTCCCGGCGGCGGCCCTGTCGGCCTTGGCGGGCCGCCTGACGCGCCGGTGAGGGACGCGCCTACTGCATCGCGGCGGTGGGCCGGATGGTGATCTCGCTGACATCCACGCCTGCGGGTGCCTCGATCAGCTGACGCACGGCGCGGGCGATGTCGGCAGGCTGCAGGGCGATGGCGCGGTAATCCTGCATCAGCGCGCGGGTGCCGGGATGGGTGATGCTCGCGGCCAGGTCGCTCTCGACGACGCCCGGATTGACGCAGGTGACGCGGATGGCGGGGGTCTCCTGTCGCAGGCCGTCCGAGATCGCGCGGACCGCGAACTTGGTCGCGCAATAGACCGACGCCGTCGGCACCGCCTGGAGCCCGCCGATCGAGCCGATGTTGATGATCTGCCCCGCCCCCTGCGCCTCCATCACCGGCAGCACGGCCCCGATGCCCCACAGGACGCCCTTGATGTTGACGTCGACCATCCGGTCCCATTCGTCGAAATGCCGCGCCGCAAGGGGTGACAGCGGCATGATGCCGGCATTGTTGATCAGCACGTCGATGCGCCCCCACAGCGCCGTCGCCCGATCGGCGAAGGCCTGCATGGCCGCGCGGTCGGTGACGTCCAGCGCGGCGGTCCGGACCTCGCCGCCCCGGGCGCGCAGCGTGGCGGCCAGCGCCTCCAGCCGGTCGGTCCGGCGCGCGCCGATCAGCAGCCGGGCACCCGTCCCGGCCAGGTCGCGCGCCAGACCCTCGCCGATGCCGCCCGACGCGCCGGTGATCAGGATGACCTTGTCCATGGCATGTGTTCCCTTCCATTGCCTGTGATGGACGCAGGATGGACGCATCGCCCAGGGCGCGGTATTCACCCGATGATGGACGCGGTGGTTAGCGGTGCTGGACAATGGACCTGAACCTTCTGCCCCTGCTGCTGGCCGTCGCCGACGAGGGCAGCTTTCGCGCCGCGGCCGACCGCCTGGGCGTGACGCGGTCCGCCGTCAGCCAGGGCGTGCGGCGGCTGGAGGATGCGTTGGGCCAGCAGCTGGTGGCGCGCACCACCCGGTCGGTGCGCCTGACCGAGGCCGGATCGCGTCTGGTCACGGCCCTGCGCGACCCGGTCGCCGCCATCCAGGACGCGCTGGAGCAGCGCGACGACCTGCCCCGCGGGCGGTTGCGCCTGGCCGTGACCTCGATCGCCGAGCCGTTCCTGTCCGGCCCGCTGCTGGCGCGCTTTGCCGAGGCCTGCCCCGAGGTGGTCGTGGACGTCACCGTCACCGATGCCGAGTTCGACATCGTGGCCCATGGCTTCGACGCGGGCATCCGTCTGGGCGAGGTGATCGAGCGCGACATGATCGCCGTCCCCGTCGGCGGTGCGCAGCGCGAGGCGGCGGTGGCGACGCCGCGCTATCTGGCGCGGCACGGCACGCCCGTCCATCCGCGCGACCTTCTGGCGCATCGCTGCATCGGCTGGCGGCCGACCCCCGCGACCGCCCCCTGGCGGTGGGAGTTCGTCGAGGACGACCGCCCCTTCGACGTCGCTGTCCGGCCCTGCGTGACCACGAATGACCTGCGCCTGATGCTGCGCGTCGCGCTGGCCGATGGCGGCGTCACCTTCGGTCCGTGGGACTGCTTCGCGCCCCATGTCGCGTCGGGCGCGCTGGTGCCGCTGCTGGAGGGCTACCTGCCCGAATTCCCGGGGTTCCTGCTGTATTATCCGCAGCGTCGCCATGTCGCGCCCAAGCTGCGGGCGCTGATCACGCATCTGCGCGGCTGGCGGTTCGGGGATCATTCCCCGCCCGGATGAACGCACTGACCCCGGCATGGCGCGTGACGAACCCCGCCACCGCCCGCACAAGGTCCGGGGCGATGGGGCGATCCGGGTCCGCATAGGACGCCAGGTTGTCGGCCGGGTTCACCTCCTTCAGCGCGTGGCTCATCCGTTCGGGCAGGCAGGGCTCGGCCCAAGGCGCCGCACCGGCCAGGCGGCGGGCGTCCTGCGGCGTCATCTGAAGGTCGCACCCGCCCTGCACGATCAGCACCGGCCCCGGCCTGTCGGCGATCAGCGCCGCCGGATCATGCGGGAACGCGTCGATCAGATAGCCCTGCACCTGCGGCGCGAACAGCCCTCGCAGGGCCGGGTCCAGCGACTCGGCATCGACGCGCAGGCCGCGCTCCAGCGACGCGAGGGCGCCTCGGCCTGATCCAGCAGGGCCGCGTTGGCGGGGTTGGCGCGCGGCTGTCCGCGGATGATCTGCGCCAGGGGCCGCCCCGGCGCGCAGACCAGGATCAGCCCCGCGGGCGCCGGCAACCGCGGCATGGCGGCCAGCGCGACCAGCCCGCCTTCGCTGTGGCCCAGGGGGATCACGCGCCGGTGGCCCGCGGCCACGGGCAGCCGCTCCCGGATCGCCCCGGTTCAGGCGATGAGGTCGTCGCCGTAATCCGCGATGGTCACGGCATTCGAACCGGCCACCGCCCCGGCCGAGCCGAACAGCCCCCGCTTGTCGATGCGAACCGAGGCGATGCCCTGCCGCGCCAGCAGCGCATAGGCCACCGCCGCGACGCCAAGCGGAGAGTTCCCGTCCCGGTCCGTCGGCCCCGATCCCGGCACGATCAGCACCACCGGCATCCCGTCGGCCAGCGCCACGTCCGGCCGCGTCAGCGTGCCGGCCAATGGCCCCTATGGGCTGGGGGCGTGGATCTCCTCCTCGATGGGCATGGCGTCGGTCCTTCCATGGGCGGGCGGTGCGGGCATGGCACGGGCAGGTCACGGGCGCGACGCGAAGGCTCGGGCGTCCGATGGCTGGGTTCTTCATCGGGTCTGAAAGGATGCCTCATGGGGCACGCTCATCGTGGAAGGGCCATGCCCACACCCCGTCGAAGCTACAGAAATGAGGGCCGCCCGCCGTCGGTCCAACGGCCTCGCCCGACTGATCGCAGGCGTCGCCCGCGACGCCGAGCCGGGACCCGGCGACCAAACCCGGGACTGTCACGATGAGGCGCGGACCCCGGACAGTCGATGATCTCACGGCGGGTCCGAAGAACCCGCGTTCGGCGGTCCTGACAGAGGTCGAGGAGGCTGCCCTCGTTGCGTTTCGCCGCGGGACGCCGCGGGACGCCGGTTCTGGCAGACGACAGCCGCCTTGTCCTGCAGCCTTCTACCCCCATCCGACACTCCGGGAACTGCATCGGTGCCGACAGCATCACGATATCCCCCGGGCGCCTCATGGCGCAGGCGGCGAACCGAAGCGTTCGAGATTCAGGCGCCGCAAAAGAGGCTTCCTCCATACCGGCATCGCCGGGGCCCAGACTGCCGAAGGAAAGCGCGTCCTCATCGTCGGCCCGGACCGCACGAGCAGGCTCGCCGCGAGCCGACCGGTGGAGGCAGCAGACGGCATGGGAGTTCCCGCAGTACATGCGCAAGCCCGTCCTCAACCGACAATGGCTGTCGGTTCGCCAAGCAGCCGCCGAACCGGACCATCGTTCACTCTCAGCCCATGCGTTTCGACATGGCCCGTGGCGGCCGGCGGGATCGACCATCGCCCGACCATCCGTGCCTCAGCGGCCAGATCTGGCGAACCACTTGCACCACCAGATACTGCAACTACAGGCATGACCGGCTGCAGCCGCATCTCGCGGAACTCATGGCAAACTGCTATGTCGCCCGCAGGCTCGGGACACGCAGCGGGCTGGCACCGGATCGACGCCCCCGCGGGATCCGGGCATCCCGACCCAGCAATCGCACCCTGAACACGATTCGCCGGGGGCCGGGACCGAACGGCTAGGGCTGGCCGGCCGGACCGAAACCCTCGGCATGGATGCGGGCGGGGTCAACTCCATGCGCATCCAGATCGGCGCACAGCCCGGCCATGAAGCCCATCGGCCCGCACAGCATCACGTCGCCGTCCCTGGCCGCGGGCAGCAGGTCCGCCACCGCGATCCGGCCCGTCCGGTCGTAGGCCGCGGGGTCGTCCGCGGTGCCCGGCGCGGTGTAGTGGACCTGCCGGGTCGCCTGACCGCCCGCGGCGATCAGGCGGTCGACCTCGGCCCGGAAGGCGTGGGTCCGGGCGTCCCGCGCGACATGGGCGAACAGCGTGCGGCGCTGCGGCTGCGTGGCGGTGACCGCGTGCAGCATCGACAGCATCGGCGTGACGCCCACCCCCGCACTGACCAGGATCAGCGGCGCCTCGCCCGGCGGCAGGACGAAATCGCCCTGCGGCATCCCCGCATGCAGCACGTCGCCCAGGCCAATCCGGTCGTGCAGGAACCGCGAGGCGCGGCCCCGATCCTCGCGCTTGACGCTGATGCGCCAGGTCGGCGCGGCCGGATCGCCGGACAGCGAATAGCTGCGCGCAAGCGGGGCGGCCGGATCGGCGCCAGGGAGGCGCAGGGGCAGGTGCTGTCCGGCGATGAACGGCGTCAGCGGCGCCCCGTCGTCCCGCGCCAGATGGAAAGAGGTGATGTCCGCGCTTTCGCGCACCCGGTCCACCACCCGCAGACGCAGGTCCGGCTCCGCCTGGCGCCAGCGCAGCGACAGGGCGCGGGGGCGGTCCACCACCGCCTCGACGCGCACATGGATCATGCGGCGCGCGGCGGGGTCGTGGCTGTCCTGCGGGGACCAGTCGACGCGCGCCCGCCCGCTGATCTGCAGCAGGTCGCCCGTCGCGAAGTCGACGATCGTCAGCCCCACCCGCGCATCGCAGAGCAGGTTGCCGATGGTGTTGAAGAAGTCGTTCCCCGCATAGTCCGGGATCAGCAGCGACCCGTCACCCGCGACGCGCACGAAGCCCGGCGGTCCGCCCCGGTGCGACGCGTCGAAGCCCATCCCCCGGGCCGCGGTCCCCGAGCCGATGAACAGCGTGTCGGCGGCGGCGATGCGCGCGGCCTGCGCCCCGTCCAGCCGGTCGGAACGGTGCGCAGGCGACGGGGTCCCCGACGCCACGCGATGCCAGTCGCGCGCGTGGATGTATTGCGGACAGTTGCCGAAGCTCTGCCGCACACGCAGCAGGGCGCCCTGCGCCAGCGGGGTCAGGACGCCGTTCACGCGGTTGCGTCGCCGGGTCGAGAGGTCGATCCCCAAGAGCCCCGCCGCCCCGCCCCGCGCCAGACCCGCGGCCAGCGGATCGGCCGCAGGCAGCGTCCGGTCGATCCGCAGATGCCGCGGGTCCGGAGAGGTCACGAAACCCTGCGGCCCCTCCAGGATCGACACCCAGATCCGCCCGTCCGTCCCCTCGCCCGCGGCGACCAGAAAGGGCAGCGCGGCGAAGAAGGCGCGGTGCTGATCGGGCATGGCCTCGCGGATGAAGCCGCCCGATGCCGCGGCGCTCTCTGCCCGGCCCGCCAGCCGCTGCGCCTGACGTTCGCCCGCGTGGAAGGGAGAGGTCATGACCCGCCCCCCGTCACGCCAGCGCCGCGGAGCGCGCCATGCCGACAAAGCCCTCCAGCGCCTCGACGCGGGCCAGCCAGGCGCGGATGGCGGGATAGGCGGCCAGCCCGACCCCGCCCTCGGGCGCATGGGCGACATAGCTGTAGGCCGCGATGTCGGCCAGCGTCACCCGCCCCGCCGCCAGCCAGTCGCGGTCGCGCAGATGCGCCTCCATCACCGCCAGCAGCGCGTGGCTGCGCGCCACGGCCGCCGCATGGTCCAGATCCGCGCCGAACAGCGTCACCAGCCGCGCGGCGCAGGGACCCGCGGCGATCTCGCCCGAGGCGATGGACAGCCAGCGCTGGATCTCGGCCGCCTCGACGGGATCGCGGCCCCGCCAGGCCGGGCCGTCGCCGTGGCGCAGCGCCAGATAGGTCAGGATCGCGGTCGAATCCGACAGGCGCACGCCGTCGTCGTCAATGGCCGGGACCTGCCCCAGGGGGCTGATCGCCAGATGCTCGGGCGTCTTGTGGGCACCCGCCGCCATATCCAGATCGACCGTCCGGCAGGGCAGGCCCAGCAGCGACAGCATCAGTTCGACCCGGTGGCAGTGGCCGGATTTCGGATGGCGATACAGGATCACCGGGGCGGGGATGTGCGGTCTGTCAGCAGTCATGCGTCGTTCTCCTTGCGTCCGGCGCAGAGATAGCGATGATCGGTTCCTGAACGAATGGGCATTCCCGATAGGGGACCATTTCGGAAACTGAACGAATGGGGCGCGATGGATCGGCTGCAATCCCTTCGGGTCTTCGTGGCCGTGGCCGATGCTGGCAGCTTTGCCGGCGGGGCGCGCGCCCTGGGGATCAGCGCGCCCTCGGCCACGCGGGGCGTGGCCGCGCTGGAGGCGTCGCTCGGGGCGCGGCTGTTCACCCGCACGACGCGGCAGATGCGCCTGTCCGAGCCCGGCCGCGCCTATCTGGAGGAGGTGCGCGACATCCTGGCCCAGCTTCAGGCGGCGGACGAGGCCGCGTCCGGCACCGCCGCCCGCCCGGTCGGCACGCTGCGCATCACCTGCCCGCAGGAGTTCGGCCGCCTGCATGTCGCGCCGCTGGTCGCGGATTTCCTGGACGCGCATGCGGGCATCCGCGCCGAGGTGGTGATGCTGGACCGCGTCGTGAACCTGATCGAGGAGGGCTTCGACGTCGCGCTGCGCATCGGCCCGCTGCCGCCGTCCGACCTGACCGCGGTCAGGCTGGGCGAGGTCCGCCGGGTCGTCTGCGGCGCGCCCGGCTATCTGGCGCGTCACGGCACGCCCGCCCATCCTGCGGATCTGGCGCGCCACCGCCTGATCGTCGGGGGTGGCGACGGGAACGCGGCGCCGTGGCGGGTCGGGCCCTCGGGTCCGCGCCTGACGCTGAGCAGCGTGGCGGCCTGCCTGGACCTGGCCCGCGAGGGACGCGGCCTGACGCGGGCGCTGTCCTATCAGGTCGCGGCGGACGTGGCCGCCGATCGCCTGCGGACCGTCCTGACCGGGCACGAACCCGACCCCATGCCCGTGCATCTGGTCCATGCCGAGGGGCGCCGCGTCGCGACCAAGCTGCGGGCCTTCATCGACTTCGCGGCGCCGCGGCTGCGCGCGCTGCCGGCGCTGCGCCCGGCCGCGTGAGGCCGCCCCGCCTCAGTTCCCCAGGATCGCGTCCAGCACATAGACGCCCGCCTCGCCCAAGCGCGCCGCGCGCGGGCCATAGGGCAGCGTCTCGGCATGCAGCTCGCCATAGATGGCCGACAGCTCGACATAGCGGTCGTGGTTGACCCTGTTCGAGGCGGGCAGCGCCGAGATGTCCACGATCGCGATGTTGGCCGCCCGTGCCGTGCGCGCCAGCCGCGGATCGGCCACGTCCAGCGCCCCCACCCGCGGCCGGTGGCTGGACAGCCGCGACGACAGGTCCAGCGCCCGGTCGTCGCGCGACACCAGCAGCGTCATGGTCCGCGCCATCGGCCCGATCACCGCGATCTGCGCGCGGAACAGGTCGGGGTCGATGTCGGGCGCGGCCATGGTCACCGACAGCTGGTCCAGAACGTCGTCGCGCCCGTCCAGCCGCAGCTGGCGCAGCGTCTCCATGGTCAGCAGCCCGCCCATCGAATGGGCGATGACCTGAACCGGGGCGCCGTCGGCATCCTCGACCAGCGCCTGCAGGGTGCGCGCCAGCGCGTCGCGAGAGAAGGCGACCGCGTCCTTGTCCGCCAGATAGGCGAAGGGCGATCCGGCGGAGGGCCACGAGAACAGGACCGGCACCCCTTCGGTGCGCGAATCGACCGACAGCTGCACCAGCCGATAGAGCGCCTCGGGAAAGCTGTGGTTGAAGCCGTGGACGAAGACGACGACCCCCGCCGGCCGGCGCGGATCAGCGGAGACGGCCCTGCGGAACGCGTCCTCGGGCAGGACCCGGCCCTCCAGCGTCGCGAAGCTGGTCGCGGGATCGGCGGGCCCGTCGGGCCATTCGATCCGCCCCGGCCGATGCCCCGGCGGCACCGAGACGCGGAACGCCGCATGGCTGGTGCCGAGCGAGGGTGCCGCGCCGAACACGGCGCTGCCCGCCGCGCGCGGGGCGCGCGTGGTCGCGACATAGACCTGGGTGACCCGGGCGCCCTCGACCGTGGCCGCGACCGGGCGCAGCACCTCGTTCGTGGGGCGCGCGGCGCAGGCCGCCAGCACCGCCACGACCATCACCGCGACGCAGGCGCGCAGGCCCCGTGCGCGCGCGGACCGGACCCTGCCGGATTGGTGCGTGATCATCCTGACCTCTCCCCCCTTCGACCGGGTCGCGCCGATCGCGCGCCCGCCGTCCCGTCGCGTGTCATGATGACGCACAAGAAAGACCGGATGGCGAGATGATTTTCTTAGGTGTTTTCCGTGATGTGGGATTTAATTCATGCAAGGGGAGCCTGCGGCCCTGCCCGCGGCTCGCCGTCACGGCGACGAGGGGGTGTCATGTGCTTTGCCTGCTTTGAGGGCGTCGGGCAGCCGGGAACGCAGAGCTTCTGCCACTGCGGGCGCCCCGAGACGCAGATGGCCATGCGGCGGATCGAGGCGGACATCTCGCGCCGTCAGATGGTGGGCGGCATGGCGGCGGTGGTGGGCATGTTCGCGGGCTTCGGCCTGGCCCCTGCGGAGCTGCGCGCGCAGACGCCCGCCCGTCCGCTGCTGCTGACCAACCTGAGCCTGTTCGACGGAGAGACCCTGTCGATGCGCCAGGGCGTCGAGATCCTGATCGAGGGCGGACGCATCGCGGCCCTTCCCGCCGCCGGTCAGGGGCCCGAGGATGCCGAACGCATCGACTGCGGCGGGCGCAGCGTCATTCCGGGGCTGATCGACGCGCATTGGCACGCGACGCTGGCGGCGGTCAGCCAGGTCGTGGCGCTGACCCAGGACATCGGACTGGTCCATCTGCTGGCCGGCCAGCAGGCCGGGGCCACGCTGCAGCGCGGCTTCACCACGGTGCGCGACGTGGGCGGTCCGGCCTTCGGGCTGAAGGCCGCGATCGACCGCGGCGTGGTCGAGGGGCCGCGCATCTTTCCGTCGGGGGCGATGATCTCGCAGACCTCGGGGCATGGCGATTTCCGCTTTCCGAACCAGCTGCCGCTGATGGCGTCGGACAAGGCTGACTATGCGATGCAGAACGGCATGACCGCCATCGCCGACGGTCCCGCCGACGTCCTGCGCCGGACCCGCGAACAGCTGATGAAGGGTGCCAGCCAGATCAAGATCATGGCGGGGGGCGGCGTCGCCTCTCCCTCGGACCCCATCGATTCGACGCAGTTCCTGGAGGAGGAGATGCGCGCGGCCGTGCAGGCGGCCGAGGACTGGAACACCTATGTCTGCGCGCATGTCTATACCTCGCGCGGGATCCAGCGCTGCATCCGCGCGGGTGTGAAGTCCATCGAGCACGGCCAGCTGGCCGACGAGGAGACCGTCCGGATGATGGCCGACAACGGCGTCTGGTGGTCGCTGCAACCCTTCCTGGCGGACGAGGATTCGAACCAGTACACCGACCCCGCCGCCATCGCCGCCCAGAAGATGGTCGCCGAAGGCACGCTGCGGGCCTTCGATCTGGCGCGCACGCACGGGGTGGACTGGGCCTTCGGCAGCGACGTGCTGTTCGGCGGGGCCGAGAAGCAGGGGCGGCACCTGACCAAGCTGGCCCGCTTCATGTCGCCGCTGGAGGCGCTGCACCGGGCCACCGGCGCGGCGGGGCGGCTGCTGGCTTTGTCGGGACCGCGCGCGCCCTATGACGGGCGGCTCGGCGTCATCGCGCCGGGCGCCTTCGGCGATCTGCTGGTGATCGACGGCGACCCGGCCGCCGGGCTGGACTGGCTGGAGGACACGACGAACCTGCGGCTGATCCTGAAGAACGGCCGCATCCACAAGAACAGCCTGTGAAAGGACCCCGACGATGCGTTTGACCAAGCTGATGGCGGCGATGGCCGCGACCGTCCTGCCCGTCCTGCCCGCCGCCGCGCAGGAGGGCGCGTGGCAGGGCCAGGCCACGGCCTATGTCTGGGGGGCGGGCCTTGGCGGGGACGTCACGCCCTTCACCGGCGCGCCGACCGTGCGGGTGGACAAGTCCCTGTCGGACGTGCTGGACGACCTGGACGGCGCCTTCTTCCTGTCGGGCTATGCGCGCCGGGACCGGTTCGTGCTGATGGGCGATCTCAGCGTCGCCTCGGCCAGCGAGGAGGGGATGGTGCCGCCGGGCCTGCCGGCCCGCGCCAAGGTCCGCCAAAGCTCGCTGACGCTCTTGGGCGGATACCGGGCCATCGACATGCCGGGGATGCACATGGACGTGCTGGCGGGCGCGCGCCTGTGGCAGATCGACGGAACCGCCGACGTGGCGGGCGGGGCGATCACGCGCAGCGGGGACAAGTCCTTCGCCGATCCGATCGTGGCGCTGCGCGTGAACTACACCCTGTCGCCGCGCTGGAGCGCGCTGTTCCATGCCGATTACGGCGGCTTCGACATGGGCGGCGCGCATGACACCAGCCAGGTCGTTGCCACGGCGAACTATCAGGTGACCGACCGGCTGTACCTGTCGGGCGGCTACCGCCAGCTGAACGTCGACTATCGCGAGGGGGGCACCCGCATCGACATGACGATGGCGGGCCCGATCATCGGCGCGACCCTGCGGTTCTAGGCGTCTCCGCCCGCGGAGGGCCTGCGCGGCACGACCAGGTTGCCGACCGAGATCTGGACCGGCTGGTCGTGCTGGTTCAGCGTCACGGTCCGCAGCTTGATCATCCCGCGATCGGGTCGCGACCGGGAGGGCCGGACCTCGAGCACCTCGATGCGCAGATGCAGTTCGTCAGCCGGGCGCACCGGGCGGGGCCAGGTCAGCTCGTCGAAGCCCGCGCCGATGATCCCGCCCCGGGGCACCACGCCGCTGTCCAGCATCAGGCGCATCGTGATCGCCGCCGTGTGCCAGCCACTGGCGGCAAGGCCCCCGAACAGCGTGTCCCGCGCCGCCGCGTCGTCCAGGTGGAAGGGCTGCGGGTCGAACTCGGCCGCGAACCGCCTGATCTGCGCCAGGTCGATCCGGTGGCGGCCCGACACGAAGGTCTGGCCGGGCGCGAAATCCTCAAGGTGATGTCCCGTCATGTCACGGCTCTCCGGTCCGTTGGGGGTTGCGGGGCCGGTCATGTCGCGGCCGCCCGGACGCGCGGTCCGCTGGCCGCGATGAAGGCCGCGATGGCCAGCGCGGCCCCGATGCACAGCACACCTGCCGCGAAGAAGGCCGGCAGATAGCTGTCCAGCGCGGTCCGCGTCTCTCCGGCGGCCCAGGCCGCGGTGGCCGCGCCCAGCTGATGGCCGGTGAACACCCACCCGAAGACGATGTTGGCACGCTCGCCGAAATGCTCGGTCGCCAGCTTGACCGTGGGCGGCACCGTCGCGACCCAGTCCAGCCCGTAGAAGATCGCGAAGATCGCCAGCGCATAGAGGCTGAAGTCGCTGAACGGCAGCCAGATCAGCGACAGCCCCCGCAGCCCGTAATACCAGAACAGCAGCCAGCGGCTGTCATGGCGGTCCGACAGCCAGCCCGACCCGACCGTGCCGACGAAGTCGAATACCCCGATGACCGCCAGCATCCCGGCGGCGGTGATCGCGGCCATGCCGTAATCGCCGCAGAGCGCGATGAAATGCGTCTGCACCAGACCGTTGGTCGAGGCGCCGCAGATGAAGAACGTCCCGAACAGCAGCCAGAACATCGGCACCCGCACCGCGTCGCGCAGCACCGTCAGCGGTGACAGCATCATCGCGCCCAGGGACTGTCGCGGGGGCGGCGGGGCGTCCCGGTCGGTGCCGAAGGGCGTCAGGCCCAGATCCCGCGGGCGGTCGCGCATCAGCGCCATGACCAGCCCCGCGGCCAGCATCAGCGTCACCAGCGACAGCGCCAGCGCCGCGCGCCAGCCGATGCTGTCGGTCAGCGCCGCCATGACCGGCAGAAAGACCAGCTGCCCGGTGGCGGTGCTGGCGGTCAGAAGTCCGATCACCAGCCCGCGCCGCGCCACGAACCACCGCGACACCACGGTCGCGCCCAGGACCATCGCGGTCAGCCCGGTGCCCAGCCCGACGACCACGCCCAGAAGCAGCGTCAGCTGCCACAGCTGGGTCATCCAGATCGCGCCCAGCAGACCCAGGGCGATCAGCGCCTGCGACGCCAGGATCACGGGCCGCAGCCCGAAGCGGTTCATCAGAGCCGCCGCGAAGGGCCCCATCAGGCCGAACAGCACCAGCCGCACCGCGAAGGCGGCCGAGATCTGCCCGGTGGTCCAGCCGAATTCGTCCTGCAGCGGGCCGATCAGCACGCCGGGAATGCCGACCGCCCCCGCGGTGACCAGCATGGTCAGGAAGGTGACCCCCGCCACGACCCAGGCATAATGGATGTCGCGGCGCGCCAGACGGGCCGCAAGGGCGCGGGACAGGGCGGTCATTCCGCGTCCCCCTCAGGGTCGGACAGGCTGTCGGACAGGGCGCGGGCACGGGCCAGCATGGCCTGAAACGCCGGCCAGTCGGGGCCGAAGCCCGCGACGAAGGCCTCCTGCGTCGCGGCCCAGTCCGCCTGCGCGCGGGTGCGCAGGTCCAGTCCGGCCGGGGTTAGGGACAGGATGCGCTCGCGCCCCCGGCCCGGTTCGGCCTGCACCAGCCCGCGCCGCTCCAGCACCGCCAGCGCGCGATAGAGCGCGGTGCGCTCGATCGACAGGCGGTCGGCCAGCGCCATCGACGCCATCCGCCCCGCCCGCGCCAGATTGCTCAGGATCGCGTATTGCATGGTGTTCAGGTCATGCGGTGCCAGCGCCCGGTCATAGAGCCGCCCGGTCGCCCGCGCCGCGATCTTGAGGTTGGTCCCGGCGCAGAGGATCGGCCCCAGGGGCGCGCCTTCAGGCGGATGGTCGGTCATGGCGCTGTCTCCCCGGACGGAATCACGTTTGATGCATATACATCATCGATGTAATGTTGCATATGCATCTTCGTGCATCAGCCCTCCAGCATCCAGCGGCGGGTCTCCTCCAGGATCTCGTCCGACAGGGCGGGATCGTCGATGGCGCGGGCCAGGATCATCGCGCCGACCGCCGCCGACCAGGCGCCGATGGCGGCGCGGCGCGGATCGGGCGCGCCTTCGGCCGCCAGCGCCTCGGTCAGCCGGCCGATCTGGTCCTGCAGACCTCGGCTCATGGCGGCGCGCGCCTCGGCCGTCTGCCTGCGGGTGTCGCCGGCCAGCGCGGCGGTCGGACAGCCGCGATCCGGGGCGTCGCGGTGGCGCGGCGACAGATAGGCATCCAGAAAGCTCGCGAAGCCACGCGACGCATCCGCGCCCGGCTGCGCCATCGCATGGCCCAGGGTCTGCGCGATCAGGTCGTCCTTGGACGCGAAATGGCCGTAGAACCCGCCATGGGTCAGCCCGGCAGCCTTCATGATCTCGGCGACCGAGACCGCGTCGAAACCCCTGTCGCGGAACAGGCGCCCCGCCTCGGTCAGGATGCGGCCGCGATTCTCGGCCATCTGCTCCTTGGACACCTTCATCGCCGGACCTCGCTCTCATGGGCTTGACTTATTCATGATGGCCATCATATAAAATCCTCAATGATGATGACCATCATGAATATAGCCCCCTGATTGCCGGAGAGCAACGCCATGTCCCCGAAAACCCTGATCACCGGCGCCTCCAGCGGCATCGGCGCCGTCTATGCCGACCGCCTGGCGCGGCGCGGCCACGATCTGGTCCTGGTCGCCCGCGATCAGGCCAGGCTGGACACACTGGCCCGCGACCTGCACGCCCGGACCGGCATCGCCGTCGAGGTGCTGCGCGCCGACCTGACCGACGATGCCGACATCGCCCGCGTCGCGGACCGTCTGCGCGAGGATGGCGACATCTCGATGCTGATCAACAATGCGGGGGCGGGTCTGGGCGGCCTGGTCGCGGACCAGCAGGCGTCCGACATCGCCCGGCTCATCGCGCTGAACACGACCGCCGTCACGCTGCTGGCCCACGCTGCGGCCACCCGCTTCTCGCGGCAGGGGTCAGGCACGATCGTCACCATCGGGTCGGTCGTGGGGCTGGTGCCGGAATTCGCCAACACCGTCTATGGCGCGACCAAGGCCTTCGTGCTGTTCCTGTCGCAGGGGCTGTCGGTCGAGCTGGCGCCGCGGGGCGTGCGGGTGCAGGCCGTCCTGCCCGCCGCCACGCGGACCGAACTGTGGGATCGCGCCGGTGCCGATCTGTCCGGCCTGCCGCCGATGATGGAGGCCGCCGACCTGGTCGATGCCGCCCTTGCGGGCCTGGACGCGGGCGAGGCCGTGACCATCCCCGCCCTTGGCGATGCCGGGCTGTGGGACGCCTATCAGAAGGCGCGCGAGGCGATGCTGCCGGAGTTTGCGAACACGCGCCCCGCCGCACGCTATCTCGGCTAGTCGCCCGTGTTCGCCTTGCCCGTTTCGACCGGAGTATTCCCATGAAGGCCTATATCCTCGACGCCTATGCCAAGGGCGCCACGCTGCGCCTGACCGACTGGCCCGATCCTCGGCCCGGCCCCCGCGACGTTCTGGTTCGCATCCATGCCGCAGGGCTGAACCAGCTGGACAGCAAGATCCGCGACGGGGCGTTCAAGCCCCTGCTGCCCTACAAGCCGCCGCTGATCCTGGGTCACGACCTGGCTGGCACGGTCGAGGCCGTGGGCGCCGAGGTGACCCGCTTCGCCCCCGGCGACCGTGTCTGGGCGCGGCCCCGTGACGGGCGCATCGGCACGCTGGCCGAACGCATCGCCGTCGATCAGGACGATCTGGCTTTGGCCCCCGCCACGATCGGCATGGCCGAGGCCGCGTCCCTGCCGCTGGTCGCGCTGACCGCGTGGCAGGCGCTGGTCGAACAGGGACAGGTGAAGGCAGGCGACAAGGTGCTGATCCATGCCGGTTCGGGCGGCTTCGGCAGCGTCGCCATCCAGCTGGCCCGGCATCTGGGCGCCCGCGTCGCCACGACGGCCAGCGCCCGAAACGCCGCGATGCTGCACGATCTGGGGGCCGAGACGGTCATCGACTATCGCAGCGAGCGGTTCGAGGAGCGGCTGTCCGGCTATGACCTGGTCATCTGCGGGCAGGAGGACGACACGCTGGTGCGGTCGCTCAAGGTGCTGCGGCCGGGCGGGCGGCTGATCTCGATTTCGGGGCCGCCGACGCCGGACTTCGCGCAGAGGCAGGGGCTGAACTGGCCCATGCGGCAGGTCACGCGGGTCCTGAGCGCCAGCATTCGGCGCAAGGCCCGCGCAAGCGGGGTGCATTACGAATTCCTGTTCATGCGCGCCGACGGGGGCCAACTGGCGCGCATCGCGGCCCTGGTCGATCAGGGCGCGATCCGCCCGGTCATCGACCGAATCCTGCCCTTCGCCGAGGTGAACGCGGCTTTCGCCCACCTGGATACCGGTCACGCGCGGGGCAAGGTTGTGGTGGCCCTGCATCCCGACGCCTGACATTCCGAAAACACAAGGACGACGACCCATGGACTGCAAACCTTTCGGACGGACGGGGCTGATGGTCTCGGATCTGGCGCTCGGGACCGCCAATTTCGGCACCGTATGGGGCCACGGCGCGGACGAGGAAACGGCCGCCGCGATCTTTCACGCCTATGCCGAGGCGGGCGGCACCATGATCGACACCGCCGACATCTATCAGTTCGGCCAGTCCGAGCAGATCCTGGGCAGGCTGCTGGCCGGGCGACGCAACGAGTTCGTGCTGGCGACCAAATATTCAAGCGGGGCAGCGCCCGATGCGGGGCGCCTGGTCACCGGCAACAGCAGACAGGCGATGATCGCCTCGGTCGAGGCCAGCCTGCGCCGCTTGGCGACGGACCGCATCGACATCCTCTGGACCCATCAGCCCGACGGCGTCACCCCGGTCGAGGAGATCCTGCGCGGCTTCGAGGATCTGGCCCGGGCCGGCAAGATCCTCTATGCGGGCCTGTCGAACTTTCCGGCGTGGCAGCTGTCGCGCGCCGCGACCCTGGCCGAGCTGCGCGGCACCCTGCCGATCGCCGCGGCGCAGTTCGAATACAGCCTGGTCCATCGCGCCCCGGAGGCCGACCTGATCCCGGCATCGGCCGCGCTTGGCCTTGCGACGATCACCTACACGCCTCTGGGCGGCGGCATGCTGACCGGCAAGTATCGCCAGGGCGAGACGGGCCGGGCCGAGGGCATGGATGGCCGGAACTTCCGCCCGGAGGATGGCGGCCAGCGCACGCGGATCCTGGATGCGGTGCTGTCCGTCGCCGCGCAACAGGGCGCGACCCCCGACCAGATCGCGATCGCGTGGGTCGCCTCCCGCGGCGCGACGCCCCTGATCGGCCCACGCTCGCCCGAGCAGGCGCTGAGCAACCTCGGCGCCGTGCGGATCACCCTGACGCCCGAGCAGCGCCGCCTGCTGGACGACAGCAGCCGCGAAGCCTGACGGCGGGGGCCCCGCTCGGCACGGGCCCGAGGCAGGATCGCCTCACGCCCTACAGTTGGTCCGAGGGCGTGAGGCGACCGCCAAGACATGAACGCATTGCGTAGCAACGCTGTATCGCACGGACGCGGCGCTGAGTCTGACGGCGTGAGAGGTGGGACCCGCAGGCTTGTATTAGCTGCCGGCCCCGCAGCATCCGGCCCATGCAGCGCGCGTCCCCGACGGGCCGCCCCCCACTGCCGCCCGCATCTCGAGGCCGACGCGGCATGGATCCACGCCAGCCGGATGCTGAAACCGCATCCGCTCCCATGCCACCATGCCACCATGCCACCGTGCCACCATGCGATCCCACGCCGCAGCAATGGCAGAAGCGGCGCCAAGGGACCGCCAAGATGTGATTTTCGGACGTCTCGATATCGTCGAGCGGAATGTCCGGATTCTTTATGCGATCGGCAAAGCAGGGCACTCCGTTGATGGAGCTTAGAAGGTGCCTATTGCCGCACATTGGCGGAATGCCTTACATTCGTGAGATCAAGGCGAACCAGTGCTTCGTTTCCGATCAAGGACCTTGGGTCCGCAGCCTGCGCTATGCGACGACCGCAGAACTGGCAGCCGCAGGCTGTGGCAATGAAGTGGTTGCGGCGATCACGGGGCACAAGACCATCGCCATGACTGCCCAGCATGCCGGGCCAAGCGGGCGCAATCCATGCGTGCGACAGCATAGGACCAGAATGGACTTGCTGGAAGCCCTATCGAGGAATCCGACAAGGGCTTCAAATTTTCGGTGGCTATGTGCTTGATAAATGGTGCCCGGAGACGGATTTGAACCGCCGACACGCGGATTTTCAATCCGCTGCTCTACCAACTGAGCTATCCGGGCCCCTGATGCGCCGTCCGGCGCGGGATGCGTGGTGTTTACGAAGAGGCGCAGGGACTGTCCAGACCGAAATCGCCGATTCTTCGCCGCGGCGGTATTATTTGCGGCCCTCGCCATCGTCATCGGCGCCACCGCTCGGGACCTCGTCCAGGGGTGTGCCGGGGATGACGTAGCTGCCGCGCAGCCAGCGCGCCAGATCGACATCCGCGCAGCGCTTGGAGCAGAACGGACGATAGCGCGGATCGACGGGCTTGGCGCAGATCGGACAGGCCATCAGGCGCCCCCGGCGGCCTGCGCCAGCCGCGCCAGGGGCACGCGGTCACGCTTGCGCGTCAGCTCGTAGAGGCCCATCGCGGTCCAGCCGACCAGCGTGGTCTCGGACCCCGCACCGCGGAAGGCGGCCTGCAGGACCTGGTCCAGCGTGGCGCGGTCGCGCTTGGGCATGGGCGCGAAATCGACCACGACCTGCCCCCCGAGACCGCGCAGCGCCAGCTGTCGCGGCAGCTCGCGCGCCAGCGCGATGTTCGCCTTAAGGCCCGCGGCCAGCGACGTGTCGTTGCCCGTGTTCACGTCCACCGCGACCAGCGCGCGCGTCGCCTCGACGAAGGCGTCGGCGCTGCCCGGCAGGGCGATGCGGGGCGTCAGGAGGGCGTCCACGGCCTCCAGCACGCCGCAGCGCTCGAAGCTGTCCTCGCCCTCCTCGACCGCGTCGGGGGCGGGTTCGGCCCAGTCCATCCACGCCTGCTCCCACGGGCTGGGCGCGTCCAGAAGCAGCTCGGGACCGCCCGTGGTCTCGGCGCAGATGCGGTCCGCGAGGTCGATCAGCTGGGCCAGCTCGTCGCGGATCTCGGCGTCGTCGGCGTCCAGCGTGACGCTGCGCAGGATCAGGCCGTGATCGCGCGCGCCCAGAACCTCGCGACCCAGGGCCGCGAGAGCATCGCGGCGGTCCTCGTCGCGGATGCTGCGCGAGACGTTGACCCCCGGCGCGCCCGGCGTGACCAGCCCGTGCCGGCCGCGCACCAGAAGCCGCGTGGACAGGGGCAGCGCCTTGCCCTCCTCGGCCACACCGGCGATCTGGACCAGCACGGGCTTGCCCTCGGGGACGCCCTTGCGGTCGCGCAGATAGCCGGTCTGGCCGTCGGGCAGGCGCAGGAAGACCCCGCCCTGCCCCTTCATGAAGCGGTCCGTCGTGGCGCGGCAGATCGAGCCCGGCGCCAGCGGGGTCAGCGGATCGCCCGCGACCAGCAGATCGGCCAGCTGGCCGTCGACCATCAGCGCGGCGGCCTCCAGCCCGAACAGATGTCCCAGAACGACCTGACGTCCCTTCATGCAAAGGCTCCTTGCGGGGTGGGGTGGATTCCGATGGCGGCCAGCATCGCGGCGGTCTCGGACAGGGGCAGGCCCACCACGGCGGAGAAGGACCCCTCCAGCCAGGGGATGAAGGCCGCGGCCGCGCCCTGGATGGCATAGCCGCCCGCCTTGCCCTGCCAGTCGCCCGCGTCCAGATAGCGTTCCAGCGCGGCCGCGTCGATGCTGCGCATGCGCACGCGCGTCTCGACCAGGCGCAGAGCGGTGCGGGAGCCGTGACGCAGGGCCATGGCGGTCAGCACGACATGGCGCCGCCCCGACATCAGCCGCATGAAGGCCGCGGCCTCGGCGCGGTCGGCGGGCTTGCCCAGGATGCGGCGGCCGACGGCCACGGTGGTGTCGGCGGTCAGCAGGGCCTCGTCCGGGGCCAGGTCCAGCGCGGCGGCCTTCTCGGCGGCCATGCGGCGGACATAGTCGCGGGGCGTCTCGGCCTTGCGGGGGGTTTCGTCGATATCGGCGGGGCGCAGCGCGTCGGGCACGATCCCGATCTGGGCCAGCAGTTCAAGCCGCCGGGGGCTTGCCGATCCCAGGATCAGCCTGGGGCGCAGGTCGGCCATCATCCGGCCTCCGGTTGCGTGCTCCGTCCCGGGGGACGGCTCACTTGAAGCGGTAATTGATCCGACCCTTGGTCAGGTCGTAGGTGTTCATCTCAACCTGAACCTTGTCGCCTGCCAGAACGCGGATGCGGTTCTTGCGCATCTTTCCCGCCATATGTGCGATGATCTCATGGCCGTTCTCAAGCTCGACCCGGAATGTCGCATTGGGCAGGAGTTCCTTAACGACGCCGGGGAATTCGAGCATTTCTTCCTTGGCCATGGTCACTCCGTTCTCAACATCCCGTCAGATTCGGGACCGCCGTTACATGCGTCCGAAAGGCGCGGAATTCAAGGGAAAAGCGCCCGGTCAGCTGCGCAGCGCCGTCAGGTCGCGGCCCAGGGGCAGGTCGATGGGACCGGATGCGCCCGCGGCGTGGCGGAACGGGTCGGGCTGCGCGAGGTCCGCAGGCATCGCCGCGGCGCCAAGCGCGGCCCCCAGGGACAGGCCGTGCGTCGAGAGCGTCGGCGCGCCGTCATCGGCGTCCGACGCCTCGGGGTCGCGCAGGCGCAGCGCGTGACAGCCCTCGGCCTCGCCGAACTTGGCGGTGGCCAGCACCTGCCCGTCGGCGGTCTCCAGCGTGGCCTGCGTCAGGCAGCTGCGCGGCAGGGCCATCAGGCGGCCGGCCAACAGGCCCCGCAGCTCGGCCAGCGACACCCGCTTGCGGCACAGCACGCCCGTCACGACGACCGGCGCCTCCAGCATGGGGGCGGCCAGGCTCACGCGGACCGGGGCGGGCGCGGGCACGGGCGGCGCGACCGGCGCGGACAGCGCCGGGGTCGCGTCCGGGCGCGGCCGCAGCGCGGCGCCGGCAGGCTGCGGCAGGGCCAGCAGCACCTGCCCCTCGCGCATGTCGGGGGCGCCCATCGCGAGGTGGAAGGACAGGCTGCGCAGCGGCCGGTCCTCCAGCATCAGCGACAGGGGGCGCGGATCGTCCAGATGGGTCAGGAAGCGATAGCCGGCGATGGCCTCGAACCCCTCGACCCCCTCCATCTCGGCCGTCAGATCGGTCAGGAAGGCGTTGATGAAGTCGGCGCAGAGCAGCGCGTCGCTGCGCGTCGGGCGGCGGCGTTCCAACCCGCGCGAGGTCACGCGGCCCAGGGCCTGCCATTCGACCAGCGCCGCCACCGCCTGCGGACAGAGCGCGATGGCCCCCAGCAGGTCGCCCGGCCCCTGCAGCACCACGACCAGCGGCAGTTCGGGCAGCATCTCGGGCAGTTCCGCCAGGGTCAGCGCGCCGGGCTGGACGGACAGTGCCCGCACCGGCAGCTGATAGAGGCGGTCGGCCGCGCGGCCGATGGCGGTCGCCCCGGCGCGGGCGGGTGTCGGCGGGGCCGTCGCGGGCAGCTGGGGCGCGCCCCCCTGTCCAAGCCGGGCCTGCGCCTTGGCCTGCAACATGCGGCGCAAGACGCCCGATCCGTGGCTGTTTGGGTCTGCTTGGGTCATGTCCGGTCCGAATCAGGCTGTCGCTGCCTCCTCAGACTGGACCATCGAGGTTGAGAAACCATTAAGCCGGGACCGGCGGGCGCTGCGGCAGCTGGATGCGGAAGGCGGCCCCGCCCTGCCCCGGCAGATAGCTGATCTCTCCGCCCAGGGTCAGCATGATCTCGCGGCAGATGGCCAGGCCCAGCCCCGCGCCCCCCGCGCGCGCGGGATCGTTCAGCCGGGCGAACTTCTCGAAGATCAGCGACTGGCGCGCCGCGTCGATGCCGCTGCCGTTGTCGACGATGTCGATGACCGCGCCGCCGCCCTCGGGCCGGCGCACGCGGATGATCAGCTGCGGCCGCTCGGCGTCGCAATACTTGCGGGCGTTGCTGATCACGTTGATCAGCACCTGCAGCAGGCGGTCCGCGTCGGTGATGACACCCAGATGCTCGGCCAGGACGTCGCGGTCGATCGCGAAGCCCCGCTCGGGGCGGGTGGCAGAGGCCGCGGCCAGCGCGCGCCCGATCAGGTCGTGCAGGTTGGCCACCGTCACCGTCAGCTGCGCCCGCCCGCTTTCCAGGACCGACAGGTCCAGCAGGTCGTCCAGCAGCCGCGTCAGGCGCCCGGCCTCGTCATGGATGATCCCGGCGAAGCGGCCCCGCTCCTCGGCGGTCAGGCCGGGGTCCTTGAGGATCTCGGAGAAGGCCCGGACCGAGGTCATCGGCGTGCGCAGCTCGTGGCTGATCTGGCCCAGGAAGGCGTCCTTCTGGACCGACAGGGCGGTCAGCTTGTCATTGGCCTCGCGCAGCTGGCGGGCGGTGCGGGTCAGTTCGGCCCGCGCGGCCTCCAGGCGCTGCGTCTCCTCCTTGGCGCGCTGCGCCTCGCCCGCGACCTGCATCAGGTCGGCCACCGTCAGCGCGACGCCGCCCGCGACGCGGTCGATCATCGCATGGGCCGTGGCCGCGCCGATGGACCCCGCCAGCCGCCGCTCCAGCGCGTTCAGGAAGCGCGGCGTCAGGTCCGGCAGATAGCCGCTTTTCCCTTGGGCGCGGGCCTCGGCCTGGAAATAGCGCAATGCGGCATCCGCCCCCCACAGCCGTCGCGCCATGGCCAGCAGCGGCTCTGCCCGGTCCTCGCCGCGCAGCATGCGGCGATGGCGGATCGGCTCGACCGCCGAGACGAAGGAGAGGCCCTGCAACCGTTCGACCGGGTCGGGAAAGCCGAAGATCGACAGCCCGATGAAGGCCAGCGTGTTGACGGCCAGCGACAGCGCCACGGCCGCGGTCCAGGGATCGACGCCCTCTGGGACCGGCAGCGTCACCCCCGCCCCGACCGAGGGCAGGAAGATCAGCGCCATCCACAGCGCGGCCCCCGATCCGATGCCCGAATAGGCCCCCTTGCGGTTCGCGCCCCGCCACAGCAGCCCGCCCAGCATCGCGGGCAACACCTGCGCCATGCCCGTGAAGGCCACCAGCCCCATCGCGGCCAGCGCGGCCGAGCCGCCCGACGCCTCGTGATAGACCCAGCCCGCCGCCACGACCGCCAGGATCGCCAGCCGCCGCGCGTTCAGGACGAAGCCGCGCAGGTCCTCCATTTCATCGGGCGCGGGCACCCGGCGCAGCGCCAGCCAAGCCGGGACGATCCAGTGGTTCGACACCATGGTGGCCACCGCGATCGCACAGACCACGACCATCGACGTCGCCGCCGAGAACCCGCCCAGGAACACCAGCAGCGCCAGTCCGCTCTGGCCTGTGGCCGTGGGCAGCGTCAGCATGTAGAGGTCCGGGTCCGACCCGGCGGGCAGCAGGTCGCGCGCCATCACCGCGATGGGCAGCACGAACAGCGACATGGCCATCAGATAGGCCGGAAAGGCCCAGCCCGCGACATGCAGGCGCTCCTCGTCGGCGGCCTCGACGACCATCACCTGGAACATGCGCGGCAGGGTCAGGATCGCGGCCGCCGACACCAGGATCAGCGCGGTCCAGCGGTCGGGACGGATCAGCCAGCCTTCGGCCAGGACGGGATCGCGGCTGGCGCGGGCGATGCGCGCCAGCATGTCGGCGGGCCCGTCCGCCAGCCCCCAGACCACATAGACGCCAAGCGCGATGAAGGCCGCCAGCTTGACCAGCGCCTCCAGCGCGATGGCGGTGACCACGCCGTGATGGCGTTCGTCCGCCGCAAGGTTCCGCGTACCGAAGAGGATGGTGAACAGCGCCAGCCCCGCCGCGACCCACAGCGCCGTGCCGCCCCGCGTGGCCTGCGCGGTGCCTTCGGCGAAGACCTCGAAGGACAGGCGCACCGATTGCAGCTGCAGCGCGATATAGGGGGTCGAGGCCACGACCGCGATCAGCGTCACGATGGCCGCCAGCCGGTTCGACTTGCCGAAGCGGGCCGAGACCAGGTCCGCGACCGAGGTGACATGGTGCATCCTGGCCACCCGCACCAGCCGCCTGAGGCCCCACCACGCGCCGGTGAAGACGACGGTCGGTCCCAGATAGATCGTCGCGAATTCCAGCCCCGAGCGCGATGCGTAGCCGACCGACCCGTAGAAGGTCCAGGCCGAACAGTAGACCGACAACGACAGCGTATAGACCAGCGGATGGTCCAGCCAGCGCACATGGCCGCGCGCCGCCGCCCGGTCCGCCGCATAGGCTACCCCGAACATCAGCGCGACATAGGCCAGGCAGGTGGCCAGCAGCGCCTCAAACGGCATCGCGGTCCCCGGCGCGTTCGACGGGCTGCGTCGCGGCCTCGGCCCGCAGCAGCGCGCGGTGCAGCAGGCGCACCGCGACGATCAGCACCGTCCACAGCCCGAACAGCCAGACCGTGCCTCCGGCATAGGACAGGCTGGCCGGCGCCCACCAGACCGGCACCAGAAGCAGGATCAGCGTCAGCACCGGCAGCACCCGTGCCGCGTCGCCCAGCCTGCGGCGGTGAAAGGACGCCCGCTCCAGGAACAGCGGCCGCTCGGGCATCAGCGCAGCATGCGGCGCACCATGGCGCGCAGGTCGTCATTCTCGAAGGGCTTGGCCAGGACCGCGTCGGCGCGCGTGCCGCTGTCGGGCGACTGGCCGCGCGCGGTCAGCATCAGCACCGGCGTCGCCGCCAGGTCGGCATCGGCCGTGTCGCGCAGCTCGTCCAGGATCTCGGCGCCCGAGCGGTTGGGCAGCATCAGGTCCAGGATCACCAGCCGCGGGCGGGCGGCGCGGATCGCCTCGATCCCGCCGGCGCCGTCGGCGTGATGACCCACCCGCCACCCCTCGCGCGACAGGATGAAGCGCACCGCCTCGGCGATGTTGGGTTCGTCCTCGATCATCAGGATGTCCAGCTGCATCCGCCTCGTCCCCCCTTGCGGTCCGGCAGGCGGGCCGGGCCGTGGCGGCGATCATGGTCCGGATCACGCCCCCGTGTCAAAGCCCCATCGCGCCCGCAAGGCGGTCCGGGGCGTCAGCCGGGCTGCGCCACCAGGATCGACGGCTCGCGCCGCGCGGGGCATGCGGCGCGCGGGCAGATCCGGCAGGCCGGCCCCACCGGCAGCGCGTCGCCGGGGGCCGGACCCTCGACCGGCAGCATCAGCATCAGCGCCTCGGTCAGGACGGGGCCGTCCACGCCCGCGGGCTGATGGCGGTGGGCATAGGACAGCGTGCGGAACGCGCGCCCGTCGGGCATCACCACCGCCTGCGCCCGCGCGGCCTGCGGGGCCGCCAGCGCCTGGAACAGCGGCCAGATCGGGCAGCTGTCGCCCGGGCGCGGCAGCGCCAGGCCCTGCGGCGCGCGGCGATGGACCAGCGCGCCCGAGCCGTCGCAGACCAGCAGGCCCGCCCCCTCGAACCCTTCGGGGCGCAGATCGGCAAGCCGGCGGATCACCAGGTCCAGCGGCAGGCCGAGCCGCGCGGCCAGCCGCACCGGATCGGCGGGCGCGCCAAGCGCGGCGATGGCCTCGGTCAGGCTGCGGTCCGGCAGGGCGGTCCGGTCGGCCTGCATCCCGGCCAGCAGCGCCCCGGCCATCGCCCGCGCGCTGTCCGAGCTGAGCTGGTCGGGATCGGGCAGGTCCGGCCCGGCATCGGCCAGCCAGGCCTCGACCTCGTCCTGGGGGGTGGCGGCGCTGCCCTCGGCCTCGAAGCTGTCCAGATAGGCGACCAGCGCCTGCGCGGTCATCGACAGGCGCTGGCTGTCCTGATGCAGGTTGGCGTGAAAGCGGCGCCGCCAGTCGGGGGCGATCTCGCCCTCCTCGACCAGGATCGCGGCGGTCGAGCGGACCGAGGTCACCGCCGACAGCACCTCGTGCAGCGTGGTCAGCAGATAGGGGTCCTGGGTCATGCGGTCGGACATGTCGACGACCTGCCGCTCCAGCGCGCCCGCGCGGCGCGACTGCGCGACCAGCAGCGCGGCCCAGCCCGGAAAGCGGGCCAGGAACTCGGTGATCTGGTCCAGCTCGGGCGCGGTGCCGCTGGCCACCGGATGGGCCGCGGCCTCGCGCAGCGCGGCGATGCGGACCTCCTCGCGGCCCTCGGCCAGCTCGTCGGCGGGGACCTCCAGCTGCTCGGCCAGCCGGGCGATCAGGTCGGGACCGACGGGGCGACGGTTGTGCTCGATCAGGTTCAGATAGGCGGGCGAGATGCCCACCGCACGCGCCACGTCCGCCTGCCGCCGGCCAAGCGCCAGCCGGCGTTCCCGGATGCGCGTTCCGGTCAGGACGGTGCCGACGCGATCCGCCACGGATCAGACCGCCAGGCCGTGCCGACCGGCCAGATCGGTGAAGAACTGCCAGGCGACCCGGCCCGACCGCGCGCCGCGCGTGGCCTGCCATTCGATGGCCTGCGCGCGCAGCTCGGCCGGATCGACCGACAGGCCGTAGGCCGCGCAATAGCCCTCGATCATCGCCAGATACTGGTCCTGGTCGCAGGGATGGAAGCCCAGCCACAGCCCGAAGCGGTCCGACAGCGAGACCTTCTCCTCGACCGCCTCGCCGGGATGGATGGCGCTGGCGCGTTCGTTGTCGATCATGTCGCGCGGCATCAGGTGGCGGCGGTTCGAGGTCGCATAGAGGATGACGTTCGCAGGCCGCCCGGCAATGCCGCCGTCCAGCACCGCCTTGAGCGATTTGTATTGCGTGTCGTCATGGCTGAAGGACAGATCGTCCGCGAAGAGCACAAAGCGCCGCTCGGGCGCGGCACCCAGCAGCGCCAGCAGGCGCGCGACCGAGGAGAGGTCGTCGCGCCCGATCTCGACCAAGGTCAGCGGCAGGCCCCGGCCCACCACCTCGGCATGGACGGCCTTGACCAGCGACGACTTGCCCATGCCGCGCGCGCCCCACAGCAGGGCGTTGTTCGCCGCATGGCCGCGCGCGAATTGCAGCGTGTTCTCCAGAAGCGTGCGGCGCGACCGGTCGATGCCGATCAACCGCTCCAGCGCCACGCCCGACACCCGCGCCACCGGCTCCAGCCGGTCGGGATCGGGATGCCAGACGAAGGCGTCGGCCGCATCGAAGCGCGGGGCGGGCGCGGCGGGCGGGGCCAGTCGCTCCAGCGCCTCGGCGATGCGCGTCAGCGCATGGCTCATTCGTCGTCCTCGAACCACAGCCCCTCGGCCCGCAGCTTGGCCTCGCGGCGGCGTTCGATCTGGCGCACGATCTGGATCGACAGTTCGTAGAGGCCGTAGATGACCGAGAACAGGACCAGCTGGCTGCCGACATCGGGCGGCGTCAGACAGGCCGCCAGCGTCAGGATGATCACCACCGCATAGCGCCGCGTCGAGGCCAGCGATTCGGCCGAGACCAGCCCCGCGCGGCCCAAGAGCGCCAGCGCCACCGGCAGCTGGAAGGACATCCCGAAGGCCAGGATGAAGCGCGTCGTCAGGTTCAGGTATTCGCTGACCGATCCCTGGAACACGATCCCCGCCAGGGCGGACGACCCTTCGGCCCCCGCACTCTGGTCCGGCAGGGCCAGCGGCCCCTGCTGGAAGCCCAGGAAGAAGGCGAAGACCATCGGCAGGATGATGTAATAGGCGAACGCCGCGCCCAGCACGAACATCGCGGGCGACGCCACCAGGAAGGGCAGGAAGGCCCGCTTCTCGTTGCGGTAGAGGCCGGGCGCGATGAACCGCCACAGCTGATAGCCGATGATCGGGAAGGACATCACGAAGCCGCCGAAGAAGGCGATGCGGATGGCGACCGAGAAGCCCTCCTGCAGCTTCAGCAGGATCAGGCCGCATTCCTGGCCGCGATCCTGCAGCGCCGCGCAGATCGGCCGGGTCAGGAAGTTGTAGATCGGGTTCCAGACCGTGTAGGCCAGGATCATCGCCACGACCAGCGCCAGCACGGACCAGATGATCCGGGTGCGCAGCTCCTTGAGATGCTCGATCAGCGGGGCCGAGCTTCCGTCCAGCTCGTCATCCGTCGGCGTTTGCGATGTCACTTACTGGTCCTTCATGTCCGAACGGCGCACGCCGGCAAGACGACGCCCGGCCTGGCGCGGGCCGGGCGTCGCCGCCGCGGGTTCCGTCGCCGGAGCGGTCGGGGCGGCGGCGGTGTTCGACGCGGCCTGTGCCTGCGGGGCGGCGGGCGCCTTGGGCGCGGCAGGATCGGGCTGGATGCCCGCCGGGGCGCCGCCCGTGGCGATCTTGGGGTCCCATTTCTCGAACCGGGTCACGGCGCGGTCCAGCGCCTGCAGGCCGCGGTTGTTCTTCGAGGCCAGCGAGGAGACGTCGCGCAGGCCCTTGGCCGCATCGTCCAGGCCGCTGCCCTTGGCCGCCTCCTCCATCGCCGAGGTGAACTCGCGCGCCATCCCGCGCGCACGCGCGGTCAGGCGGCCAAGCGTGTGGAACAGCTTGGGCAGATCCTCGGGGCCGATCACGACCAGCGCGACGACGCCGATCAGCAGCAGCTCGCTCCAGCCGATATCAAGCATCGGCGACCTCGACGGCGGCGCACATGATCAGGCGCGGTTGTCGGTATGCGGCGTGACGTCGCGCGCGTCCGCGCCGGGGACCGGCTGATGGACCGGCTGCACCGGGGCGGCGGTGGGGGTCACGGTCGGAGTCGGCTGCTCCAGCGTGGCGGGCTTGTCCTCGGGGGCGGTGCCACCGTCGTTCAGGCCCTTCTTGAAGGCGGTGATGCCCTTGCCGAATTCGCCCATCAGCGACGAGACCTTGCCGCGCCCGAACAGCACGAGGACGACGATGGCGATGACCAGAAGGGCCATGGGGGACGGTGCGTGCATTCCAAATCTCCGTTCCGGTGTCTGAGGGGCGGCCCGGGCGGTCCCGGCACGCCCTGCATCAGGGATGACGAGACTATAGGCCCAGTTCGCCGACAGTGAAAGCCCGCCGCCGCCGAATCCCGCCGACCGCCCGGCCCGCCGCGTCGCGATGACGCGGAAGTGACGCCGCGCGCGGACCCGTCGCGGCGCGTCGGACGGGCTTGGCACCCTGCGCGCGGCAGGCCATAAGCGGGTATGGACGCCTCGCTTTACCTTACCGCCTTCGTCACGCTGTTCGTGGTCATCGACCCGATCGGGCTGGCCCCGATCTTCATCGCGCTGACCCCCGGACAGTCGGGGGCGCAGCGCCGTCGCATCGGCGCGCGGGCGCTGGTCATCGCGGCGATCCTGCTGACGCTGTTCGGGCTGACTGGGGATGCGATCCTGTCGGCCATCGGCATCTCGATCTCGGCCTTCCGGATCGCGGGGGGGCTGCTTCTGTTCCTGACCGCGCTGGACATGCTGTTCGAGCGCCGCACCGAACGCCGCGAGGGCCAGGCCGAGGGCGAGGATCACGCCCATGACCCGTCGGTCTTTCCGCTGGCCATGCCGCTTCTGGCGGGTCCGGGGGCGCTGGCCACGATGATCCTACTGGTGGGCGACAACCAGGGCCCGGCCCATGTGCTGATGGTGCATCTGGTGATGCTGGTCGTGCTGGGCATCTGCATGGTGCTGTTCGTGCTGGCGACGCCCCTGGCGCGCGCCCTGGGGCGGACCGGGGTGATGGTCGTCACGCGGCTGCTGGGGATGCTGCTGGCGGCGCTGTCGGTGCAGTTCGTCATCGACGGGCTGCAGGGATCGGGCCTCTTTCCGTGACGGGGGGGCTGTCCGGCGACGATCTGGCGCGGCTGGCCTTTCTGGTGCTGCTGCTGGTCGTCGTGGGCGGGGCGATGCTGTTCGAGCTGTCGGGCCGGGGCGGGCGGGCGCTGCGCGCGCTGGTCCTCTGGGCGGTGCTGATCGCGGCGCTGGCCATGGGCCATGACTGGTGGCAGACCCGCACCGCGCCGCGCCAGCAGGTGCTGGAGGACGGCGCCCGGATCGAGATCCCCCTGGGCCGCGGCGGGCATTTCCACCTCGAGGCCCTGCTGAACGGCACGCCGGTCGATTTCATGGTGGATACCGGCGCGACCAGCGTCGCCCTGTCGCGCGATGATGCGCAGGCGATCGGGCTGGATCTGGACCGGCTGAACTTCTCGGGCGTCGCGGTGACCGCGAACGGGCGGGTGGCGACCGCGCCCGTGACCATCGGCGAATTCGTCATCGGCGACGCGGTGGATCGCGACGTACGCGCCGTGGTGATCGACAGCGACCTGCCCGACAGCCTGCTGGGCATGTCCTATCTGCGCCGCTTCGCCCGCGTCAGCTTCGAGGGCGACCTGCTGATCCTGGAGCGCTAGCCCGGCACCGCCCCCGACATCTGGCGGATCGTAGCGAAGATCAGGTCCGTCCCCCGCGCCAGCTGCGCATAGTCGGTCCATTCCTCGGGCGCGTGCGACACGCCCCCGCGGCTTGGCACGAAGATCAGCCCCGTGGGCGCCAGCCCCGCCAGGATCATCGCGTCATGGCCCGCGCCGCTGACCATCACCCGATGCGACAGACCCAGACCCTCGGCCTGCGCCAGAAGCGCGGTCTGGATCTGGTCGGACAGCGGCGTGGGCGGGGCGTAAAGCTGGCGTTCGATGGTGCAGGACAGGCCGTTCCCCTGCGCATGGGCGACGGTGCCCTCGACCATCTCGATCAGACGCAGCACGTCCGCCTCGGCCGGGGCGCGCAGGTCGATGGTGAAGGTCACCAGATCGGGGATCACGTTCGCGCCGCCCGGCAGGACCTCCATCCGCCCAACGGTCAGCACCGCGCCGCGGCCCACCTGCCGCGCCAGGTCGGGCAGCTGCGCCAGGATGCCCACCGCCCCCACCAGCGCGTCGCGGCGCTGATCCATGGGCGTGGTACCGGCATGGGCCGCCTGCCCGCGCACGGTGACGCGCAGCTGCGCCAGACCCACGATGGTCTCCACGATCGCGATGTCGCGGCCCTCGGCCTCCAGGACCGGCCCCTGTTCGATATGCAGCTCCAGAAAGGCATGGACCGAACCGGGCGCACGCGCCGCCTCTCCGGCACGCGCGGGGTCCAGGCCATAGGCGCGCATCGCCTCGGCGGCCGAGACCCCCTGCCCGTCGCGCAGATCCTCCAGCGCCTCGGGCCCGATGGCCCCGGTCAGCAGGCGCGACCCGAACAGGCCGCCGCCAAAGCGCGTGCCCTCCTCCTCGATCATCGCCACGACCTCGACGGGCCGGTCGGGCACCAGGCCCAGATCGCGGAACAGAAACGCCGTCTCGATGCCCGCGACGACGCCCGCCGGCCCGTCGAACCGCCCGCCATTCGGCACCGAATCCAGATGCGATCCGACCAGGATCGGCGCGAGGTCCGGGTTGCGCCCCTCGATCCGGCCGATGATGGTGCCGACCGCGTCCTGACGCACCGTCAGACCCGCATCGCGCATCCACCCGGCCACAAAATCCGCCGCCGCGCGATATTCCGCGCTGTAGGTCAGCCGCGTCGTGCCGCGTCCGGGCGTGGCGGTGAAGCGGTCCAGCCCCTCGATCATCGCCTCGATCCGGCGCGGGTCAGCATAGCCCGTCATTGCGTGGTCCTCCGCCCTTTGCGCGGCGGAGAATGGCGCAAAACCGCGCCCGGTCAATGGCATGGCGCATTCGGTGCCGGGCTGTGGCCGCCGCGCCACCCCGCCCGGCCGCCGTCAGGCCAGCCGCACCGGAATGCCCTTGGACGCGGGCGTTCCCGAGGCCAGATCACCGCGCGACAGTGGCGACAGCGGGTTCAGCTCTGGGAAATAGCCCGCCAGACAGCCGCGCGGCAGATCATAGGGCAGGACCCGCAGCCCCGCCACGCGCCGCGCCACCCCGTCATCCGCCGCCCCCTCCAGCGTGATCCGCTGTTCGGGGGACAGGCCCTCGGCCTCCATGTCGGCGGGCGACATCATCACCAGCATCCGGTCGCCCTCGATCCCGCGCAGCCGGTCGGACATGCCATAGACGGTCGTGTTGAACTGATCGTTCGAGCGTAGCGTCATCAGCCGATAGACGCCATCCCGCTCGCCCAGACCCGTCGCGTCCAGATCGGCGGGGCGGGTGAACTGCGCGCGGCCCGAATCGGTCTTCCAGACCCGGTTGCGCGCCGGATTCTCGCGATAGAAGCCGCCGGGCTGATCCATGCGCGCCTCGAAATCGTGGAAGTCCTCGGGATAGACGGCGGCGATCTGCGCGCGCACCTGGGCGTAGTCGGCCGCCCATCGCGACCAGGGCATCTTCGGGTTCGGCGCCAGCGTGGCCCGGGCCAGGCGCGCGACGATGGCGGTCTCGGACATAAGATGCGGGCTGGCGGGACGGCGCCTGCCGATCGAGCCATGGATATGGCTGAAGCTGTCCTCGACCGTGACCTGCTGGTTCACGCCGCCCTGCAGATCCTCCTCGGCCCGGACCAGGCAGGGCAGGATCCAGGACGCGCGCCCCGGCATCAGATGCGTGCGGTTCAGCCGCGTCGCCACATGCACCGTCAGCGGCATGGCGCCCCAGGCCGCGGCCACCCGGTCGATATCGGGCACCGCCCGCGCCAGATTGCCGCCCAGACCCACGAACCCCTGCGCCCGCCCCTCCAGCAGCGCCTCGACGAAGGCAGTGGTGTTCCACCCCTCCTCCATGGGCGGCTGAATGCCGTAGAGGTCGCGCAGCCGGTCGTTCGGCACCAGATCGGGCTTTTCGGTGATGCCCACGGTCCGCTGACCCTGGACGTTGGAATGGCCGCGGACCGGGCTGCACCCGGCGCCCTTGCGGCCGATATTGCCGCGCAGAAGCAGCAGGTTGACCAGCGCCGCCACCGCGTCCGAACCGTGGACATGCTGCGTCAGGCCCATGCCATAGACTCCGATCACGGCCCGCGCGCGGGCATAGATCGCGCCGATCCCCTCCATCGCGGCCTGCGACAGGCCGCTCACGCGCTCCAGATCGCTCCAGTCGGTCGCGTCGACCCAGTCCATCCAGTCCTGGAGGCCATGCGCATGCGCATTCAGGAAGTCGTGGTCCAGCACGCCGCCCATCGACCGCTCCAGCGCCAGGACATGCTTGGCGATGCCGGTCAGCGCCGCTATGTCGCCGCCCGCCCGGACCTGGAGATAGCGGTCGGCGATCTCGGTCGGCGCGCCGACGGTCATCTGCCACGGGCTCTGCGGATTGGCGAACTCCATCAGACCCTTCTCGCGCAGCGGGTTGATGGCCACGATGCAGCAGCCGCGCTTGGCGGCCTCCTGCAGCGGGTGCAGCATGCGGGGGCTGTTGGTGCCGGGGTTCTGGCCCACATGCAGGATCATGTCGCAATGGTCGAAATCGTCCAGCGTGCAGGTGCCGACCGGCGATCCGATCACCGATTTCAGCCCGACCGAGGTCGTCTCATGGCACATGTTGGAACTGTCGGGCAGGTTCACATGGCCGTAAGCGCGCGCGAAGAGGCCATAGAGGAACGACGCCTCCAGCCCCGCCTTGCCCGAGGCATAGAAGGTGACGGCCTTGGGGTCCAGCGCGCGCAGCGCCTCCCCGATCTCGGCGAAGGCCTCCTCCCAGCCCGTCTCCAGATAGCGGTCGCTGGCCGCGTCATAGCGCAGCGGATGGGTCAGCCGCCCGGCCATCTCCAGGTCGTATTCCGACCAGCCGGCCAGATCCGCGACCCGATGCTCCAGGAAGAAGTCCGGCCCGCAGCGCAGCGAGGTCAGGTCCCACAGCGTGGCCTTGGCGCCATTCTCGCAGAACTCGACCACGTGGGGATTGGGCGGCTTGCCCCAGGCACAGGAGGAGCACATGACCCCGCCCGGCTTGTTCAGGCGGCGCAGCGTGTCCAGCGCCCCGGCGACGGGATGCGCCGTCCGGGCCACCGCGGCCATGCCGCGCGCCGAGCCCCACCCGCCGACCGGGCCGTCATAGGTCATCGGATCGGCACGATCACCATGCGGGGCGGCGGTGTCATCGGGCATGGCAGGCTCCTGAAATGGTGCGGGGGTCGCGTGAGGCGACCCCCGGTCCGTGCGTCATGCGGCGGGCGCGAAGGGATCGGGCAGATGCGGCAGCAGCAGGTCCGGCGTCATCGGAAAGTCGCGCACCCGCACGCCGCAGGCGTTGTAGATCGCGTTGGCGACCGCGCCGGCCGCACCGCAGATGCCCAGCTCTCCGACGCCCTTGGCCTGCAGGGGCGAGGCGTGGGGGTCGCGCTCCTCCAGCAGGATCACCTCGAAATCGGGCATGTCGGCATGGACCGGCACATGGTATTCGCCCAGATCGTGGTTCACCAGATGGCCGTCCCGCGTGTCGAAGGCCAAGGCCTCGGTCAGCGCGCTGCCGATGCCCCAGACCATGCCGCCCAGGCATTGCGACCGCGCCGTCTTGGCGTTCAGCACCCGGCCAAAGCCGAAGGCCCCGGTCATGCGGCGGATGCGCGTCTCGCCGGTGAAGGCGTTGACCGCCACCTCGCAGAAGAAGGCGCCATAGGTCGACTGGTTAACCTTCTCCATCAGCGCACCGGGCTCGATCCGGCCCGTCCGGGTCAGGTCGCCCGACAGCAGCTCGGTCACGGCGCGCGGCTCGGACCCTTCGGTCCAGGCCTGCCCGTCCTTCAGGATCAGCTCGTCCGCCGCGCAGCCGAAGGCCTGGGCCAGCGTCGCGCGGATCGCCTCGCAGGCATAGAACACCGCAGATCCGGTCGAGGAGGCGCCCCAGCTGCCCCCCGATCCGGCACCGGTCGGCAGGCGGCTGTCGCCCAGCTGGACGGTGGTCCGCTCGATGGGCTGGCCCAGCATTTCGGCCGCAATTTGGCCCAGGATGGCATAGCTGCCGGTGCCGATATCGGTGTGGTCGGTCTCGACCACGACCCGGCCATCGGCGGTCAGGGTCACGCGGGCCTCGGCCTTGGCCAGGATGTTCACCCGCGCGGCCGACGCCACGCCCATGCCGATCCACCACTCCCCTTCGCGCCGCGCACAGGGCTTCGTGGCGCGCTTGTCCCAACCGAACGCCGCGGCGCCCGCATCGAGCGCCTCGATCAGCCGGCGCGAGGAATAGGGCGTGCCCTCGCCCGGCACCGCGTCAGGCAGGTTGCGCTTGCGCAGCTCGACCGGGTCGATGCCCGCGGCCTCGGCCAGCTCGTCCATGGCGACTTCCAGCGCCTGCATGCCGACCGCCTCGCCCGGCGCGCGGACGGAACCGGCGGTCAGGCGGGTGATGTCGGACTTGCGCACCGCCAGCAGGCGGTTCTCTCCGGCATAGAGGAACTCGGAGGCCTGCGTCACCGGTTCGGAAAAGCTCTCTCCGGGCAGGTTCGACACCAGTGCCTCATGGGCGAAGGCCGTCAGCCGACCCTCGGCGTCGCAGCCAAGGCGGATGCGCTGCTCGGTCTCGGACCGGCGCATGATCGACTGGAACACCTGCTGGCGGGTCATGACGACCCGCACCGGGCGGCCCAGCTCCTGCGCGGCCAGCGCGGCGGCGACGGCCTCGTGCGAAATCCCCAGCTTCGATCCGAACCCGCCGCCGACATAGGGCGCCAGGATGCGCACCTTGTCCTCGGCAAGCCCCAGGCTGTCGGCCAGTTCCGCGACGTTGTAGCCCAGCATCTGCAGGCTGCCCCACAGGGTCAGCTCGCCCCCCTGCCATTCCGCCACGGCCGCATGCGGCTCCATCGCGGCGCTGACATGGCCGGCGGTGGTCAGCCGCAGGTCGACCGCATGCGCCGCCTCGCGCAGCGCCCGGTCCAGGTCGCCGGCCTCGACCGGGTCGTCGGCGGGCTGGGCGCTATCCTCGGTCGCAACGAAGCGCGCGTCGCCGGATGCGTCGTCATAGTCGATTCGCAAGGCCTTGGCGGCGGCGGTCGCCTGCTCGAAGGTCTCGGCCACGACCAGGGCCACCGGCTGCATCGGGAAATCGACCTTGGAGACGTCCTGCTCGGGCGCCTCGCCCGCCGTGCCCTGCGCCGCGCGCCGCAGCATGCGTTCCGAGGAGAAGACCCCCAGCACGCCGGGCATGGCCATGACAGCCTCGCGGTGGATCTTGCGGATGCGGCCGGTGCTGATCGTCGCGCCGACCAGCACGCCCTCGGCACAGCCCTCGCGGGCGAATTCGGCGGCATAGGTCGCGGTGCCCGCCACCTTCAGCGGGCCTTCGGGCCGGTCCAGCGGCTTGCCGATCACGCCCTGCCGGGTGCGGTCCAGCATGTCGCGGGTGTCGGGGGTGTCATAGGTGTCGCTCATCGTCATTCCCCCGTCGCGTCTTGCGTGGCCTCGGCCAGCACGGCCGCAAGGGTGCGGCGCGCCAGCAGGATCTTGAAGTCGTTGTGGCCCTGCCCCCGGGCCTCCTCCAGCAGCAGGTCGGCGGCGCGGTCGAACAGCGCGGGCGACGGCGCCTGGGCGATCAGCATCTTCTCGATGCGCTCGTCGGTCCAGGGCTTGTGGGCGATGCTGCCGAAGGCCAGCTGCGCGGCTTCGATCTGCCCGCCCGACACGCGGATTGCCGCCGCGACGGAAACCAGCGCAAAGGCATAGGAGGCCCGGTCGCGGACCTTACGATAGAGCTGCCGCCCCGCGACGGGCGCGGGCAGGCGGATGGCGGTGATGACCTCGCCCGGTTTCAGCACGTTGTCGCGGCTCGGGTCGTCGCCCGGGACGCGGTGGAAATCGCGCATCGCGATCTCTCGCGCGCCGTCCGGACCCTCGGTCTCGACCGTGGCGCGCAGAGCCGCCAAGGCCACGGCCATGTCGCCCGGATATGTGGCGATGCAGGCATCCGACGCGCCCAGAATGGCGTGGTTGCGGTTGACGCCGCCCTGCGCGGCGCAGCCGCTGCCCGGCTCGCGCTTGTTGCAGGGCGAATGGCCATCCATGAAATAGCCGCAGCGCGTGCGCTGGCACAGGTTGCCGCCCATGCTGGCCTTGTTGCGCAGCTGCGGGCTGGCGCCCGCCAGAATGGCCCGCGACAGCAGCGGCCAGTCGGCGCGCACCCGCGGATGGGCCGCGCAATCGGCGTTGCTGACCAGCGCGCCGATGCGCAGGCCCGCGCCTTCGGGCGCGATGTCGCGCAGGCCGATGGGATTGATGTCCAGAAGCGCGTCGGGGGTCGCGACCTCCAGCTTCATCAGGTCCAGAAGGTTGGTGCCGCCCGCGATCAGCATGGCGGGGCTGCCCACCGCGTCGGACAGCACGCCCGCGCGGGTATAGTCGAACGCCTTCATCGCGCGGCCTCGCTGGCCATCGCGTCGCGGATGGCGGTCAGGATGTTGTCATAGGCGCCGCAGCGGCACAGATTGCCGCTCATGCGCTCGCGGATCTCGGCATCGGCGATGTCCAGCCAGTCGGCCTTGCTGCAGTCCGCCGGATCGGCGGTCACGGCACTGGGCCAGCCCTGGCGGATCTCCTCGATCATGGCGGTGGCGGAACAGATCTGGCCGGGCGTGCAGTAGCCGCACTGGAACCCGTCATGGGTGACGAAGGCGGCCTGCAGCGCCGACAGGCTGTCGGGCGTGCCCAGACCTTCGATGGTGGTGATCTCGTCGCCGTCATGCATGACGGCCAGGGTCAGGCAGGAATTGATGCGGCGGCCGTTGACGATGACCGTGCAGGCGCCGCACTGGCCGTGATCGCATCCCTTCTTGGTGCCGGTCAGGCCCAGGTCCAGACGCAGGACGTCCAGCAGGCTGCGGCGGGGATCGCCTTGGTATTCATGGGATTGACCGTTGATGGACAACCTGGCGGCGGGGCTTTGTGCCATTCGGGGGCTCCTTGGACCGCGGGCTTGGGTCCAAGGCAACGTGGGCGGCGCAAGGCGGTTCCCTGCGCCGCAGGCCTTTCAGGCGACCAGCGCGGTCGCGTTCCGCCGCGCGCGACCCTGCGCGATCATCGCGCAGATCAACAGCTGCGCCATGTGATAGACCAGCAGCGGCAGGACCGTGGCGCCGACCGTCTCGGCCGGGAACAGCGCGGTGGCGATGGGCAGGCCCGTGGCCAGGCTCTTCGTCGACCCGCAGAAGAACAGGACGGTGCGGTCCTCGACCGGCATGCCGAAGGCGCGCCCCACCCCCGCCATCATCCCGAAGACACAGGCCAGCATCACCAGCATCACCGCGATCAGCGCGATCAGCGCCGTGGGCGGGATCGACGCCCAGAGCCCCGAGACCGTGCCCGCGCTGAAGGCCGAATAGACGATCAGCAGGATCGCCCCGCGATCGACGACCAGCGTCAGCGTCTTGCGGTTGCGCACGAAGGCTCCGACCCAGGGGCGCAGCAGCTGGCCCAGCACGAAGGGCAGCAGAATCTGCGTGCCGATGCGCAGCACGGCATCCAGCTCGACCCCGCCCTCGCCGGTCTTCAGCAGCAGCGCGACCAGCGCGGGCGTCAGCGCCACCCCCACAAGGTTCGAGAGCGATGCCGCGCAGATCGCCGCGGGCACGTTGCCGCCCGCCATCGACACGAAGGCGATGGAGCTCTGGATGGTCGAGGGCAGCAGCGCCAGGAACACCAGCCCCAGGGTCACCTGCGGTCCCAGCAGGTCGCCGAAGATCAACGCGAAGGCCATGCCCAGGACCGGGATCATCAGATAGGTCGCGGCGAAGGTCAGCCCCTGCAGCCGCCAGTTCAGCATCCCTGCCCTGACCGAGGCCGGGTCCAGCTTGGCGCCATAGAGGAAGAACAGCAGCGCGACCGCCCAGTAGGTCACCTGCCCCAGCCCCTCGGCCGCGACGCCGCGCGCGGGCAGCGCCAGCCCCAGCAGCACCGTGCCCAGCAGCATCAGCATGTAGCTGTCGATCCCGATGCGTTTCAGAAAGCCCATGTCGTTCTCCTTACAGGCCGATGGCCATGCCGTCCTTGCGACTGTCGGACCCGCCCTCCAGCACGCCGTCGCCGATGCGGATCGCCTGCGCGCCCCCCATCGGGCCGGTCAGGCGGCGGATGACGTGGCCGCGCGCGGCCAGATCGTCGCAGATCTTCTGCGGCAGGCTGGCCTCCACCTGCAGCACGCCCTCGGTGGCGAAGGTCCGCGGTTCGTCCATGGCCGCCTGCAGCGACAGGCCCCGGTCGATCACCGCCGACAGGAAGGCCGCATGGCCCGCCGCCTGATACTGCCCGCCCATCACGCCGAAGGGCATGACCGTGCGGCCGCCTTGGGTGACCATGCCGGGAATGATGGTGTGCATCGGGCGCTTGCGCGGTCCGATGGCGTTCGGGTGGCCGGGGATCAGCCGGAAGGATGCGCCGCGGCTCTGGAACAGGACGCCGGTCGCCGGGTCCAGCAGCCCCGACCCGAAGCCGTGGAAGATCGAGTTGATGAAGGACACCGCATTGCCCTCGGCATCGACCACGCACAGATAGATGGTGTCCTTGTGCTCGGGCTCGTCCCACAGCGCGGGGGGCTGGGCGCGACCCATTTCGATGCGCGCCCGCAGCGCCGCGATGGCCGGCTCCGACAGCAGCCGCTCGGTCAGACCCGCGCAATGGTCGGGGTCGCCCAGCAGTTCGTCGCGGTGGTGATAGGCCAGCTTCGTCGCCTCGGCCTGTACATGGATGCGGTCGGCCGGGGACAGCGCAGCCATGTCGAACCCTTCGATGATCTTCAGGATCAGCAGCGCGGCCAGCCCCTGCCCGTTCGGCGGGCATTCGTGGATGTCGAAGCCGCGATAGGCGGCGCTGATCGGCGCAACCCATTCCGCGCCGTCGGTCGCCTCGGCGAAATCCTGTTCGGTATGCAGGCCGCCCAAGGCGCGCAGATGCGCGACCATCCGCGCGGCGGTCGCGCCTTGATAGAAGGCCGCGGGTCCCTGCGCCGCGATCTCCTCCAGCCGGTCGGCCAGCAGGGGCTGGGCAAAGCGGCTGCCCGGGGCGGGCACGGGCAGGAAATGCGCGGCAGCCTGCGGATGGGCCGCGACGGTCGCCTGCAGTTCCGCCCAGTCCTGGGCCACGCGGGGGGTGACCGGAAAGCCGTCCCGCGCATGGGCGATCGCGTCGCGGAACAGCCGCGACAGCGGCAGGCGGCCCAGATCGGCATGCAGCCGGCACCAGGCCGAGATCGCGCCCGGCACGGTCACCGCATGCGGGCTGCCCTGCGGGATGGCGTCGGTCAGGCCGGCCTCGCGCAGCGCCTCGACCGTGGCTGCGGCGGGCGCGCGCCCCGATCCGTTCAGCGCCCGGACGGGTCCTTCGGCGGGCGCATAGAGCGCGAAGCAGTCGCCGCCGATGCCGGTCATCAGCGGATCGACCACCGCCTGCACCGCGCTGGCCGCGATGGCCGCATCGACCGCATTGCCACCCTCGGCCAGGACCTGCAAGCCCGCGGCGCTGGCCAGCGGATGCGAGGTCGCCACCATCGCCCGGCCCGCATAGCTGGGCGGGCGCCTGCCGGACAGGAAATCGAATGTCGTCATATGGGGGTCCTCCGCTCGGGAATCAGGTGGCCATGTCGTCCGCACATGTATACATATTCATGGCACAGGAATACAATCAGGGGACGACCCGCATGACCGCCACCCGTTCGGCCGATCAGGTCCACGCCGCCCTGTCCCAGCAGATCGTGTCGGGCGGCCTGCGTCCGGGCGATCCGCTGGCCGAGACGGCACTGGCCGCGCGGTTCGGCCTGTCGCGCACCCCGGTGCGCGAGGCGCTGCAGCGGCTGGCGGCCGAGGGGCTGGTCGAACGCGGGCCGCGCCGCGCCTTCGTCGTGCGCCGGATGAGCGATGACGCCCTGCGCCATCTGTTCGAGGCCCTGGCCGAGCTGGAGGCGCTCTGCGCCAGCCTCGCCGCGCTGCGCATGACGCCCACCGACCACGCGCTGCTGGCGGGCATCCTGGACCGCGACGACCTTCCCGGATCGGATTATGCCGAGGCCAACATCCGCTTTCACGCGCGGCTGCGGCAGGGGGCGGGCAACGCGGTGCTGGCCGAGCTGCTGGTGGATCTGGACCGCCGCAGCCTGCCTTGGCGCAATGCGCAGTTCAGCGCGCGTCAGGCCCGCATCGCGACCTCGCGCGCCGAGCATCGGGCGATCCTGGCCGCGATCACCGCGCGCGACGCCGATCTGGCCGCCGAACGGATGCGCGCGCATATGGGCGCATCCCTGGGCGTCATCCTGGAGATGCTGGCCGCGCGGTCCTATTCCGCGGGCTGAGGCGCGGGTTCCGGGACGGTGTCGCGCCGGCCGATCCGTTCGATCAGAACGTAGATGACCGGCGTCAGGAACAGCGTCAGCACGAAGGCCAGCGACAGCCCGCCCACGATGACCGCGCCGATGGCCCGGCGGCTCTCGGCCCCCGCGCCCGTGGCGGTGGCAAGCGGCACCGCGCCCAGGATGGTGGCGATGGTGGTCATCATCACCGGACGCAGGCGGGTCACCGCGCCCTCGCGCGCGGCGGTCAGCAGGTCGCGCCCCTCCTCGCGCAGCTGGTTGGCGAATTCCACGATCAGGATGCCGTTCTTGGCCATGATCCCGATCAGCAGGATCATCCCCACCTGCGAGAAGATGTTGACCGACGCCCCCGTCAGCAGCAGCGTGACCACCGCGCCCGCCAGCCCCAGGGGCACGGTCAGCATGATCGTCAGCGGCGTGCGGAAGCTCTCGAACTGCGCGGCCAGCACCAGGAACACGATCAGCAGCGCCATGGCGAAGACGGTGGCGACGCCCCCTTGGTTCTCCTGGTAATCCGCCGCCTGTCCGCGCCAGACCAGCAGCGCGCCAGCGGGCAGGTCGGCCGCCGCGGCCTCGACCGTGGCGATGGCGCGGGCCAGATCGGTGCCCTCGACCAGGTCGGCCTGGGTCTCGACCGAGATCAGCCGGTCATAGCGGTCGATGGAGGGGACGGTGGCGCCCGTGGTGATCTCGGCGAAGGCCGACAGCGGGATCAGGTCGCCCCGGGTGTTGCGGATCAGCACCGACAGCATGTCCTGCACGCTGTCGCGATCCTCGGGGGCGGCCTGCAGGATCACTGGATACTGCCGCCCGTCGCTGCTGTATTCGCCCACGGTGCGGGACGCGAACAGCACCTGGAGGGTCTGGGCCACGGTCTGGCTGTCCAGGCCCAGGTCCTGCGCGCGGGTGCGGTCGATCTCCAGCGAGGCGCCGGGCTGGTTGGCGGCGTAATCGACCTCGATCGCGGCCAGGCCCGGCGCGTCGGCCAGACGGGCCGCGACCTCGTCGGACCATTGCGCGGCGCGCGCCAGGTCCGGCCCGCCGATGGACCAGCTGATCGAGCCGCTGCCGCCGCCCAGGCCCAGCCCGCCCGAGGGCCGGATGGAGGTCGAGACCTCGGTCATCGCGCTCAGCTGCGGGCGCAGCTCGGCCATGACATCGTCCACCGACAGGTCGCGCGCATCCCAGGGCGACAGGTTGATCAGCATCAGCGCGCGGCGCGAATCGCTGCCCAGCCCGACGATGGTCGTGATGTTCTCGACGATGCCCTGATCGCGCAGCGGCTGGATCATCGCCTCGACCCGGCGGGCGGCGGCGTCGGTATAGTCCAGGTTCGACCCCTGCGGCGCGTTCAGCATGATGCGCAGGCTGCCGCGATCCTCGTCCGGGGTCAGCTGACGGGGCAGCGCCTGATAGACCGAGACCGACCCCGCCACGATGAAGGCGGTGCCCGCCAGGATCGCCACGGGCCGCGCGATCATCCGCGCCAGGATCCGGTCATAGCCCCGCTCCAGCCAGCCGATGACGCGGTTCACGCTTCGGGTCAGCAGGTTCGGCCGGTCCTCGCGCGGCATGACGCGCGCGGCCAGCACCGGGCTGAGCGTCAGCGCGACCAGCCCCGACACCGCCACCGCGATGGCCAGCACGATGCCGAATTCGGCAAAGAGCTGGCCCAGTTCGCCCTCCATGAAGCTGACCGGCACGAAGACCGCGATCAGCACGGCGGTGGTGGCGATGACGGCGAAGCTGACCTGCGCCGCGCCGTCGCGGGCGGCCTCCAGGCGCGACTTGCCCATGGCGCGGTGGCGCTGGATGTTCTCCAGCACGACGATGGCGTCGTCCACGACCAGGCCGATCGCCAAGATCAGCGCGAAGAGCGTCAGGATGTTGATGGTGAAGCCCAGCACCAGCATTCCCAGGGCCGCCCCGAGCGCCGAGACCGGGATCGTCACGATCGGCACCAGCGACAGCCGCGCCGAGCCGAGGAACAGGAAGATCACCGCCATGACCAGCACGACCGCCTCGAGGAAGACCTTGACCACCTGCTCGATCGAGCTCTCGATGAAGACCGCCTCGTCGGTGGTCACGCGCAGCTCCATGCCGTCGGGCAGGGTCGGCGCGATGCGCTCCAGCTCCTCCTTGACCGCGCTGGAGATGGCGACGGTGTTCGACTGCGCCTGCGGCAGCACGCCCAGGCCCAGGGCGATCACCCCGTTGGCGCGATAGATGGTGGTCGTGGTCTCGGCCCCCTCCTCGATGCGCGCGACATCGCCGAGGCGCAGGGGCCGGCCGCCCTCGTCGCGCAGCACGACCTGCGCGAACACGTCGGCGGTGGTGAAGCGCGTCTGCGCCAGGACCTGCAACTGGCGGGCGTCGGTCTCGATCTGGCCCGCGGGCAGTTCGACGTTGTTGGCCTGCAGCGCGGCGATGATGTCGCCCGAGGTGATGCCGTAGGCGGCCATGCGGGTCTGGTCCAGCCAGATGCGCATGGAGGGCGCGCGCTCTCCGAAGATCTGCGCGCTGGCCACGCCGGGCAGGCGCGCCAGGCGGTCGGTGACGAAGCGGTCGGCATAGTCCGACAGCTCCAGCGGCGTCAGCGACGGGCTGGACAGCGCCAGGCGGATCACCGGGTCGCCCTCGTCGTCGTTCTTCTCGACGCTCGGGGTGTCGGCGCCGTCGGGCAGGTCGTTCAGCACCCGTTCGACCGCGGCGCGCACGTCGTTGGCGGCGCTGTCGATGTCGCGGCCCGGATCGAAGGTCAGCACCGTGCGCATGCGGCCCCGGTCGGAACTGGTGCGCATCGCGGTGACGCCGCTGACCCCGGCCAGCGCGCCCTCGATCACGGTGGCCAGCTGGTTGTCGACCACGTCGGGCGCTGCACCGGTGTAGTTCACGCGCACGCTGACCTCGGCCGCTTCGACCGAGGGCAGCTCGCGGACCGGCAGGCGCGTCAGCGCGACCGCGCCGATCAGCACGATCAGCAGGTTGATGACGATGGCGAAGACCGGGCGGCGCAGCGAGAAATGCGGGACGCTCATCCGTCCGCTCCGGTCACGGGGGCGGCCTTGGCGGTGCGTTCGGCGCGCAGCGTCGCGGCGACGGGGGTTCCGGGCTGCACGCGGTGCAGGTTCGACACGATGATCTGGGTGCCGGGGTCGATGCCCTCCAGCACCTCGACCAGGCCGCCCTCCTCCTGTCCGGTGCGGATCTCGGCCCAGGCCGCGGCGCCGTCGCTGACCACCAGGACGCGGCTGGTGTCGCCCTCGACGCTCAGGGCGGATTCGGGCACGGCGGGACGCTCGCGTTCGGCCAGGACCAGCTCGACCTGCAGGAACATGCCGCCGGTCAAAGCGCGGTCGGGGTTGGGCATCTCGGCGCGCAGCGCGATGGAGCGCGTCGCCGCGTCCACGCGCGTGTCGATGCGGGTGATGCGCGCATCGAACACCCGGTCGGGCCAGGCCGAGGAGCGCAGCTGCACCGCCTGCCCCGTGGCCAGCCGCGGCAGCAGCGTCTCGGGGACGGCGAAATCGACCTCGATCACCGACGGGTCGTCCAGCGTGGCGATCAGGGTGCCGCTGTCCAGCATCTGCCCCTCGACGAGGTCGGTCAGGCCGATCACGCCCGAGAAGGGCGCGCGCAGCTGCCGATCCTCCAGCGCCACCCGGGCGCGGTCGCGTTCGGCCTGGGCGCGCAGCTGCGCGGCCCGCGCCGTCTGGAAGGCCGCGTCCGAGGACGATCCGCTGGCGTTCAGCTGCTCCTGCCGGGCAAAGGCCGCATCGGCCTCGGCCAGGGTCGCCTCGGCGGCGGCCAGGTCGGCCTCCTCGGCCCGCGCGTCCAGTTCCAGCAGGACGTCGCCCTGCCGCACCTCGGCGCCCGATTCAAAGGCGATGCGGGCGATCCGGCCGCTGGCCTCGGGCATCAGGTCGACCGCGCTGCGCGCCCGGGCGGTGCCGACGGCCCGAACCGTGTCCACGAAACGCTCGATCCCCACGGCGACGGTCTCGACCGCCACGGCATCGCCGCCGCGCCCCGGCCCGCCGCCGCCACCGGCCTGCGGTTCGGGCGCGGACAGGAAACGGTCGGCCAGGGTCATACCCAGAACCCCCGCACCCACGATCACGATGGCCCCCAGGGTCGCCTTGACGATGCGCATGCGGTTCGGTTCCTTGTTCTCCCCGAGGTGGCGGGGTTGCAGTGGTCCGGAGATGCCGCGGGACCCTCGCCCGCGCGGCGTTGCGGGCAGATTGCCGCTTGGCAGCGGCGGTGCAACTGATAATCCCGTGTGCGGCCGCCTCGCGCCCGAACGAAGGACCCGTCCCATGACCCTTGCCGACGATCTGATCCTGGCCGAACAGGCCGCCCATGAGGCGGGAGACCTGCTGCGCGCCCATTGGGACGACCGCGGCACGCTGACCATCGACGCTAAACGGCAGGGCGACTTCGTGTCGCAGGCCGACCACCAGTCCGAGGCGCTGCTGCGCAAGCGGCTGCTGGAGGCGCGGCCGGGCGACGGCTGGCTGGGCGAGGAGAGCGCCCCCAGCCCCGGCACGCGGCGCTGGATCGTCGATCCGCTGGACGGCACGACGAACTTCCTGCGCGGCATCGCGCATTGGGCCGTGTCGATCGCGTTGGAGGTGGACGGGCGGCTGGTCCTGGGCGTGGTCCACGACCCGCTGAAAGCGGAGACCTTCAGCGCCGTCACCGGCGGCGGGCTGCACCTGAACGGCGCGCCCGTCGTGCCGGCGGCGCCCGTGGGCTTTGACGCGGCGCTGTTCGGGACCGGCCTGCCCTTCGGCACCATGCCCCATATCGACGATCACGCCGACGACTTGGCGCGGGTGCTGCCCGGCACGGCGGGCATCCGGCGCATGGGGGCGGCGGCGCTGGATCTGGCCTATGTCGCGGCCGGGCGGCTGGACGGCTTCTGGGAACGGCGGCTGCGGCCGTGGGACATCTCGGCCGGGCTGGTCCTGGTGCGCGAGGCCGGGATGCGCGTCGAGGGCTGGACCCCCGACGAACGCCCCGAGACCCACGGCACCGTCATCACCGCCCCGCCCGCGCTGTTCGACGACCTGGCCGCCCGGCTGCGCGCGCCTCAGGCCAGCCGCGCGTAAAGGTCGCCCGACCCGGCATCGGCGGGCAGCCCCGCCAGCCAGTCCCGCGCCCCCGCCGCGTCGCGCCACTCGGGCCACAGGAACCCGCCCGCCTCTCCGGCGACCGGGTTGAAGCGATAGGCGCCCAAGGCCTCCAGCCGGTCGATCACCGCCAGCGTGCGGTCGCGGAAGGCGGGCAGGTACTCGACCGACAGCATCGGCACCGGCCGCGACAGCCCGGCCAGCACGTCCAGCTCGAACCCCTCGACGTCGATCTTGACGAAGTCGGGCAGGCCGTGGGCCGCGATCAGCGCGTCCATGGTGGTCACGCGGACCTCCTGGCTGCGGTCCCACCGGACATGCTCGAAGCCGGGCGCCTCGGCCGCCTCCGCCGCGAAGCTGGTGCTGAGCGAGGAGACCGTCGGGTGCAGCGACGACACCGCCATCCGCGCCACGGCCTCCGCAGGACCGACGGCCTGGCGGATCAGCACGATGTCGCGCGGCAGGCTGCGGCGCAGAAAGCCCGCGAAGGGCTCCTGCGGCTCGCAGGCGACGACCCGCGCGCCCGCCGCCCGCATCGCGCGGGCGCGGCTGCCGACATGGGCGCCGATGTCGAAGGCCAGCTGACCGGGGCGCAGCAGGTCGGCATAGAAGCCCCGCAACTGACGCCGCCGCAGCGGGTTGTAGTAGATGGCAAGCGACCGGATCAGCCCCAGATAGGCGCGAAACTGCATGTGGGTTCCTTTTGGATCAGGCACCCAGACTAGGGCAGGTCCGCGGTCCGCGTCCAGAAAGCTGCGACAACATGGCCGGGTTCCACCGGTTTCGCGACATTCTGCCACAGAGCTGCACCAGAACCGGAACTGGCCCGTGTTTCAAGGCGTTGCCAGTCATGTGACACTTTCCCAAAAATGGGCCGAAGGATAGAATATGCGCGTATTTCCTCCGATAACTCCCGTGTCGCTTTCGGTTTCCCAACAGGCCGATCCATCTTCCAACCCCCTTGCCCTGCACACCCCCGAGCGGGTTGCGCGCATGGTCTCGGACCTCAGGCTGGGCCTGCCGGTCGTTCTGCTGGGCGGTGCGGCCGCGACGCTGGTCCTGCCCGTCGAGACCCTGTCCGCAGACCGCTTCGCAGCCCTGTGCCATGGTGGAGAGCTGGTCCTGACCGCGCGCCGCGCGGAATCGCTGCGCCTGCGCGTCCCCGAGGGCGAGGTCGCCCGCATCCCAGTCCCCGCCGGCGCGCGCCTTGACTGGGTCCAGGCGCTGGCCGATCCGTCGCGGCAGATGCCGGCCTCCGGCGCCGTGCCGCAGGCCCCCCAGCAGGCGCCGACCCTGCTGCATCGCGCGGCGATCCGGCTGGTCAAGGCGGCCGAGCTGCTGCCCGCCGCGCTGGTCGTGACCGGTCCCGATGTCGTGCAGATGGCGCTGCAGAGCGGCCTCGGCGTGATGGACGCGCATGAGGTGATGGATCAGATCCTGCTGGCCCGCGATCCGCGCCCGGTCTCGGACGCGCGCGTGCCGATGCTGGCGGCCCGGAACGGGCGCCTGCACGTCTTCCGCGCCCCCGATGGCGGCCCCGAGCATTACGCGGTCGAGGTCGGCAGCCCCGACCGCAGCCAGCCCGTGCTGGTCCGCCTGCATTCGGCCTGCTTCACCGGCGACGTTCTGGGCAGCCTGAAATGCGACTGCGGCCCGCAACTGAACGCCGCGCTGCGCGCGATGGAGGCGCATGGGTCGGGGATCCTGCTGTACCTGAACCAGGAGGGTCGCGGCATTGGGTTGGCCAACAAGATGCGCGCCTACAGCCTGCAGGATCAGGGCTTCGACACGGTCGAGGCGAACCACCGCCTCGGCTTCGAGGATGACGAGCGTGATTTCCGCACCGGCGCGGCTCTGCTGCGTCAAATGGGCGTCGCCCAGGTGCGCCTGATGACCAACAACCCCGCCAAGATCGCCCGTCTGGACAGCGAGGGCATCACCGTGACCGAACGGGTCGAGCTTCAGGTCGGCCGCGGTCCGGACAACACCCGCTATCTGGACACCAAGGCCCGCAAGTCCGGGCATCTGCTGGGATGACCGCCCAAGCTCTGTGGTGCGTCGATGCGGGCCGCGCCCGAATGCGCCCCGCGACCGAAGGAGAGGGAACGCCCGTCCGCGCGCTGTTCTCAGGCATCAGCCGGGGAACCGAACGGCTGGTCCTGTCGGGCAAGGTCCCCGTTGCCGAGCATGACCGCATGCGCGCTCCCTTTCAGGAGGGCGATTTCCCGTTTCCGGTGAAATACGGCTATGCCTCGGTCGGGGCCGTCCATGACGGGCCGCTGGCGGGCCGGACGGTCTTTGCGCTGTTTCCCCATCAGGACGCCTATCGCCTGCCCGACGACGCGCTGATCCCGCTTCCGGACGGTCTGCCCCCCGAGCGCGCGGTCCTGGCCGCGAACATGGAGACCGCGCTGAACATCCTCTGGGACAGCGACGCAGGCGCGGGCGACCGCATCGCCGTCGTGGGCGGCGGTCTGGTGGGGCTGCTGGTCGGCTATCTGGCCGCGCGCCTTCCAGGCGCGGAGGTGACGGTCGTCGATCCCCTGCCCGACCGCCGTGCCGTCGCCGAAGGGTTGGGCTGCGCCTTCGCGGCCCCGGAGGACGCCCCGGGCGACCGGGACGTGGTGATCCACACCAGCGCCACGCAGGCCGGGCTGGTCCTGGCCCTGTCGCTGGCGGGCGCGCAGGCCACCATCGCCGAGGCCAGCTGGCATGGCAGCGCCGATGTGGCCCTGCCCCTGGGGGCCGCGTTCCACAGCCGCCGCCTGCGCATCGTCAGCACGCAGGTGGGCAGCATCCCGCCCGACCGTGCACCCCGCTGGACCTATCGTCGCCGCCTGACCAAGGCGCTGGACCTGCTCTGCGACGCGCGTCTGGACGCGCTCATCTCGGGGCAGACGGCCTTCGCCGATCTGCCCGACGCCTATCCCGGCATCCTGGCCGACCCTGCCACGCTGTGCCACCGCATCATCTACTGACCCTGGAGAGACCATGTTCGCCGTCGAAGTCCGAGACCATATCATGATCGCGCATTCCTTCCCCTCGCCGACCTTCGGTCCGGCGCAGGGCGTGCATGGCGCGACCTTCACCGTCGACTGCGCCTTCTTCGCCACCGAGATGGATCACGAGAGCCTGGTCGTCGATATCGGCCTGGCGACCGAGGCCCTGGCCGAGACGCTGGCCCCGCTGCGCTACAAGAACCTAGACGACATTCCCGAGTTCAAAGGGAAGATGACCACCACCGAATTTCTGTGCAAGCACATCTTCGACCGGATGGCCGACACCGTGCGGGCCGGCGGGCTGAAGGATGGCGGCCGCGTGAAGAAGCTGCGCGTCCTGCTGCACGAGAGCCACATGGCCCGCGCCTGGTTCGAAGGGGATATCTGAGCATGGGGTTCTCGGCGGAATGGCTGAGCCTGCGTGAACCCGCCGACCGGGCGGCCCGCGACGCGGCGCTGCTGGCGCGGGCCGCGCAGGTGGCCGGGCCCGAGCCGGTGGTGCTGGACCTGGGCTGCGGCACCGGCTCGACGCTGCGCACGCTTGGCGGCCACCTGCCCGACACCGCCCGCTGGCATCTGGTCGACAACGACCCGGCGCTGCTGGAGCGGGCCGCGACTGAGGCCCCTGGCCGTGCCACCGTCCATGCGCTGGACCTGCGCGATCTGGATGCTCTGCCGTTGGAGGGAGTGACGCTGGTCACCGCCTCGGCGCTTCTGGACCTGATGCCTGCCGACTGGATCGGCGCGCTGGCGGACCGTCTGGCGGCGGCGGGCCTGCCCTTCTATGCCGCACTCTCCTATGACGGGATCATGCGGTGGGAGCCCGAGCTGCCCCGCGACGTGGACATCGCCGCCGCCTTCAACGACCACCAGCGCGGCGACAAGGGCCTCGGCCCCGCGCTCGGGCCGGATGCGGCGACCATGGCCGCGCGCATCTTCCGCGACGCGGGCTTCGACGTCCAGACCGGCCAGAGCCCGTGGCGCATCGGCCCCGATCAGGCCCCGCTGCACCGCGCCCTGGTCGAGGGCATCGCAGAGGCCGCGTCCGAGAAAGGCTTGGCGGTCGCCGGCGATTGGGGGCGCAGCCGCGCCGCCATGGCGGGCGACAGCCGCGTCCTGATCGGACATCACGACATGCTGGCCCTGCCCCCCGGCACGGCCTGACACCCAGAGGAGGACTGCCCATGCACGCCGTCGATGTCACCCCTCGGGTCTGGGAGCGGCTTCTGTCCGTCCGGTCGGGCCAGGCCTGCGCCTGCTGCGGGCGCTTCACCCCCGGCGAACGGGCAGCGCTGGATCTCTATGCGCCGGTCGCGCGGCGCGATCTGGGGCCGGTCACCATCGCCCAGATCGGCCAGTCGCTGGACGGGCGCGTGGCTACCGCCACGGGCGATGCCCGCGACGTGTCGGGCCCCGAGGGTCTGGCCCATCTGCACCGCCTGCGCGCGCTGGTCGACGGGGTGGTGATTGGGGTCAAAACGGCGCTGCACGACCAGCCGCGCCTGACGGTGCGCCTGTGCAGCGGCCACAACCCCGCGCGCATCGTCATCGATCCGCGCGGGCGTCTGCCCGACGATGCGCCGGTGCTGGCGGCGGACGGGGCGCGGCGGATCGTCGTGACCGGCGTCAGCCGCCCCCGCGCGCCCGGCATCGAGGTGCTGCGCCTGCCCGCCCCCGACGGCCGCCTGGACCCCGCCGCCGTGCTGGAGGGGCTGCGCGAGATGGGCCTGGGGTCGCTGCTGATCGAGGGCGGCGGCATCACCATCACCGGCTTTCTGGAGGCGGGTCTGCTGGATCGGCTTCAGGTCTCCATCGCGCCGCTGATCATCGGGTCGGGGCCGCAAGGCCTGACCAGCCTGTCGCCGGTGGACAAGCTGAAGGACGCGCTGCGCCCCGAGACGCGGGTCTTCGGTCTGGGCAGCGACATCATCTTCGACTGCGCGATGGGCGATCTGGCGGCGCGGGCGGTGCTGCCTCTGCACGAGGCGCCGCCGTTGGTCACCGCCGCCAGCTGAAGCTGCCCTCGCCCAGGGCCGGCGCCGCGCCTTGGGCGACCGTTGGGCTGCGGGACAGGGTGATCGGCGTGCGCAGCCCGGCGATGCCTTCGGGCGCCACGACCATGCCGCGCGCCTGCACCTGTGGGTCCGACAGCGCCTCGGAGACGCGGTTGATCGGCCCGGCGGGCACCCCGGCGGCGGTCAACGCCGCGATCAGGTCGGCGCGGGCATGCTTGGCGGTGGCTTCCGCCAGCGTCGCGCACAGCGCCTCGCGACCCGCCACCCGCTGGGCATTAGTGGCCAGCGTCGGATCCTCCGCCAGCGCGGGCAGATTCAGCGCCAGGCACAGCGCGCGAAACTGACGGTCATTTCCGCAGGCGATGATCAGATGCCCGTCGCGGGCCGGAAAGACCTGATAGGGCACGATGTTCGGATGCGCATTGCCCAACCGCGCGGGCTCCACACCGCCCAGCAGGTGGTTCGCGGCCTGATTGGCCAGCACCCCCACCGCGCAATCGAACAGCGCCAGATCGACCTGCTGCCCTTGCCCCGAGCGCGCCCGTTCGGCCAGCGCCGCCTGGATGCCGATGACGCCATAGAGGCCGGTGAAGATGTCGATCCAGGCCACGCCGACCTTCTGCGGATCGCCTGCCGGATCGCCGGTCAGATCCATGATGCCGCCCATGCCCTGGATCATGAAGTCGTATCCCGGCTGGCTGGCCCGCGGCCCGGTCTGCCCGAAGCCCGTGACCGAGGCATAGACCAGCCCTGGATTGCGCGCCGAAAGCGTCGCGTAGTCCAGCCCGAACCGCGCCAGGCCGCCCGCCTTGAAATTCTCGATCACCACATCCGCGCCGTCGATCAGCGCCCGCAGGCGGTCCAGGTCGCCCGCGTCGTTGAAGTCGCAGGTGACGCTGGTCTTGCCGCGATTGGTGGCGTGGAAATAGGCGGCGACCGTCTCCAACGTGCCGTCGGCGCGGGGGCGGTCGATGAAGGGCGGGCCCCAACGGCGGGTGTCGTCGCCTTCAGGGGCCTCGACCTTGATGACCTCGGCGCCCAGATCGGCCAAGGTCTGGCCGATCCAGGGACCGGCCAGGATGCGCGCCAGCTCGACGACGCGCAGGCCGGAGAGCGGGCCTTCAGGCAAAGGCCTGCAGCCCCGTCTGCGCCCGGCCCAGGATCAGGGCGTGGACGTCATGCGTGCCCTCATAGGTGTTCACCGTCTCCAGGTTCTGGGCGTGGCGCATGACGTGGTATTCGGCCTGGATGCCGTTGCCGCCATGCATGTCGCGCGACATCCGCGCGATATCCAGCGCCTTGCCGCAATTGTTGCGCTTGATGATCGAGATCATCTCGGGCGCGAAGCGGCCCTGATCCATCAGGCGACCGACGCGCAAGGACGCCTGCAGGCCCAAGGCGATCTCGGTCTGCATGTCGGCCAGCTTCTTCTGGAACAGCTGCGTCGCGGCCAGGGGGCGGTTGAACTGCTTGCGGTCCATGCCATAGCGATGCGCGCGGAACCAGCAATCCTCGGCCGCCCCCATCACGCCCCAGCTGATGCCGTAACGCGCGCGGTTCAGACAGCCGAAGGGGCCGGACATCCCGCTGACATTGGGCAGCAGCGCGTCCTCGGACACCTCCACATTCTCCATGACGATCTCACCGGTGATGGATGCGCGCAAGCTCAGCTTGCCGCCGATCTTCGGCGCCGACAGCCCCTTCATGCCCTTCTCCAGGACAAAGCCGCGGATCTTGCCGCCATGCGCCTCGGACTTGGCCCAGACCACGAACACATCCGCGATCGGGCTGTTCGAGATCCACATCTTGGACCCGTTCAGCACATAGCCGCCCTCGGTCTTGGTCGCGCGGGTCTTCATGCCGGCGGGGTCGGAGCCTGCATCCGGTTCGGTCAGGCCGAAGCAGCCGATCCATTCGCCCGATGCCAGCTTCGGCAGGTATTTCATCCGCTGCTCCTCCGACCCGTAGGCATGGATCGGGAACATCACCAGGCTCGACTGCACCGACATCATGGACCGATAGCCGCTGTCGATCCGCTCGACCTCGCGCGCGACCAGGCCGTAGGCGACATAGCCCGCGCCGACCCCGCCATATTCCTCGGGGATGGTCACGCCCAGCAACCCGCTGGCGCCCATCTCACGGAAGATCTCGGGGTCGGTCTGTTCGGACAGATAGGCGTCGGTGACGCGCGGGGCCAGCTTGTCGGCGGCAAAGGAGGCGGCGGTGTCGCGGATCATCCGCTCATCCTCCTCCAGCTGGTCGTCCAGCAGGAAGGGGTCCTCCCAGGCAAAGGCCGTGCCCTTGTGATCGACGGTGGTCTTGTCCAGCATGGCATCATTCCTGCATCGGGTGACTGTTGCGGACAGCCTATCCCAACGCAGACGGCATGAAAAACGCTGTTTCCTCATGCGTTCATGCATTCTATGAATGATCCCATGCGCCAACGCCGGTTCCTGCCCAGCCTGTCCCAACTGATCGCCTTCGAGGCGGTGATGCGCCACGCCTCGGTCACCGCCGCCGCGGACGAGCTGCACCTGACCCAAAGCACCGTCAGCCGCCTGATCGCCGCGCTGGAGCGGCAGCTGGGCAAGGCGCTGTTCATCCGCGACCGCAAGCGCCTGATCCCCACGCCCGAAGCGGTGACCTATGCGTCCTCCATCACGCAGGGTCTGGACCTGATCCAGCGCGCCAGCATGGGGCTGATCGCCAATCCGGGCGGGGGGGTGCTGTCGCTGTCGGTCCTGCCCACCTTTGCCACGCGCTGGCTGGCGCCCCGGATCGGGCAGTTCCTGTCGGACAATCCCGGCATCTCGATCAACCTCTCGACCAAGATCCAGCGCTTCAGCTTTGCCGGAGAAGCCTTTGATGCGGTGATCTTTTTCGGCCAGCCCGACTGGCCGGACGCGCATCACCTGCGGCTGTTCGACGAGCGGCTGACGGCCTGCGCCTCGGCCGATTTCCTGGCCCGCCACCCGGTCGCCTCGCCCGCAGACATGGCCGGCCTGCCCATGCTGCAGCTGGAGACGCGGCCCTCGGGCTGGGCGGCCTGGTTCGCGGCCCAGGGCGGCACGCCGCCCGCGGTGTCGGGCATGGTGATGGACCAGTTCTCGATGATGATCCAGGCGGCCATCGTGGGGCTGGGGGTGGCGCTGCTGCCCAGCTATCTGGCCCAGCCCGAGATCGACGAGGGCCGCCTGCATCCCATCCTGCGCGCCGGCGTGCCGGGCGAAGGCGCCTATTGGCTGGCCTGGCCCGACCGGCGGCAGGACGATCCGGCCTTCGCGCGCTTTCGCGCCTGGATCGCCGCTCAGGTCGCGCCCTGAGGCTCAGACGGGCTCGATCCGCATCCGTGCCCGATGCCCGCCCAGAGAGGCGAAGGCCCGCTGGCGGCAGGTCAGGACCAGCACCTGCTGATCGGCGGCGATGCGGTGCAGGGCGGTGAACATCGCCTCGATCCGCTCGTCATCGGTATGTACCAGCGCATCGTCCAGGATCACCGGCACCGCCCGGCCCGCCTGCGCGAACAGCCGCGCAAAGGCCAGCCGCGTCAGGATCGCCACCTGCTCGCGCGTGCCGCCCGACAGGATGTCCAGCGACTCGGCCTGACCGTCGCGCGTCAGCGCCTGCGGCAGCAGCGTGCCGTCGTCGACCTGCAGGCCCGCGCCCGGATGCAGAATCGACAGCAGGGGCTGCAGCTCGCGCAGGACCGGGCGGAAGTATGCGTCCCGCTGACGGGTCCGCGCCTGCTCCAGCGCGTCGCGCAGCCGGGTCAGCGCGGCCACCTCCGCCTCATAGCGCGCGGCGCGGGCCTCGGTGGCGGCGCGCTGACCGGCCAGATCCTCCAGTGTCTCCTCCAGCCCCTCCTCGGCCAAGGTGGCGATGCGGCTGTCCAGACCCGCGCGCTCCTGCGACAGATCGCCCTGCTCCTTGCGGGCCTGCTCGACCACGCTGGTGGCGCGGGTCAGGGCGGCGCGGGCGGTCTCCAGGTCGGGGGCGGTCTCGGCCAGGCGACGATGCGCCGCCTCGGCCCCGGTCAGGCGGGCCTCCTGCGCGGGGCGCTCGGCGCTCAGCGCCGCCAGACGCGCGGCCAGCGCCTCGGGCGCGCCGGCCTGCGCCTCGGCCGCCTCCAGCGTGCGGGCGGCGGCACGACGCTCGGCCTCGGCAACAGCGCTGGCCGCTTCGGCTTGGGCGGCGGCCTGCCCGGCCACCGTCGCGCGGGCCTGCGCCTCGGCCTCGACCGCCTCGGCCCGGTCCAGTTCCGGCTCCAGCAGGGCGGGGTCCTCGGCCTCGGACGGGGCGTCGCCCGCCTCGGCCTCGGCGCGTGCCAAAGCGTCGCGCAGCGCCTCCAGCCCCTCGGGCGCCAGATCGGCCAGCGCCTGCGCGCCCTGCCGCAGCGCCTCGTCCAGCCGGTCGGCCCGCTGCAGCAGGCCCCGCGCCACCGTCAGCTCCGCCGCACCGCAGGCGGCCAGCGCCTGATCCAGCGCCCGCCGCGCCGCCGCCATCTCGGCCGCCAGCGCCCCGCCCTGCCCCGTGCCCGGATCGATGACCAGCGCCCCGAAGCCCGGCAGGGTCAGCCGCAGCCGTTCCAGCACCGTCCGCGCGCCGGGCGGCAACGCGGTTCCATCGGGCAGCAGCGCAGGCGGGCCATCAGGTTCAACCTCGATGCTGACCGCCTGCGCCTCGGCCCGCGCGGTCAGGCGATCCAGCGCGGTCTGGGCACGCTCCGCCTCGGCCAGCGCCTTGGGCGTCACCGACAGCTGCCCCCGCTGCACGCGGTCAGTGCGCAGCCGCGCCTCGACCTCCAGCGCGCGGTCCAGCGTGCGGGCCAGGTCCGCTGCCCGCTGCCGCGCGCCGCGCGCCAGACGCGCCCGCTGCGCCGCGGCCATCCGCTCGCGCAGGCCGCGCAGCGCCTGACCCGCGGCCAGGACCGCCGCCCCCGCCTCCGCGTCGCGCGCGGCCAGAAGCGCGGCTCGGTCGCGGGCAGCCTCGGCCGCCGCCGTGGCCGTGGCCAGCCCCGCGCGCGCCTGCTGGGTCCGCTCCGACAGCTGGCGGGCATCCTGCCATTCACGCGTCGCGGCCTGCAGCGCCATCCGCGCGACCTCGCAGTCGCGCGCCGCATGGGTCAGCCGGTCGGCATGGGCCAGGGCCGCGTCATGCGCCTGTCGCGCCCAATCCAGCGCGGCGGTCCGCGCGGCCACCGCATCGGGCGCGCCAAGCGCCGCCAGCGCCGACAGCACCTGCGCCCGCCGGGCCAGATCGCCGCTCAGCCGCTGCGCGCGCTCGCGCAGCGCGGTCTCCTGATCGGCCAGGGCCCTCGCCTCGTCCACGGCGCGCTTCCATTCACCGCCCGCGCGCGGGCGCCCCGTATCGGTGGCCAGCCGCGCGATCTCGGTGCGGACCTGGTCCAGCACGGCGTCCATGCGCCGCCCCCCGGTCATCATCTCGATCTCTCCGGCGACCGAGGACAGCAGGTCGCGCCGCGCCGCAAGGCCATCCTCGCGCTGACGGCGCTGATCGGCACCCGCCCCCTCCGGCTCCAGCCCCAGAACGCCCTGCCGCACCCAGAGGAGGCCCGACGGCCCCGACAGCCCGCCCGCCATCAGCCGGTCGATCCAGGCCTCGGCCTCGTCCTCCTGCGCGATCAGTCGGCCCTGGCCGTCCGTCACGCTGGCCTGCGGGCGCGACAGGAACCGCTTGCGCAGCAGGAAATCGCCCTGCGGCAACTCGATCCCGACCGCGATCTCGGGCGCGCCGCCCGCATGGGGTTGCAGCGCGCGGACCGGCGCGCGGCTGCTGCGGTGGCGTTCGAAGAACAGCGCGTGCAACGCGTCGAAGAAGGTGGACTTGCCGCTCTCGTTCGGCTCGCATAGCACCGTCACCCCGTCGCCCAGCCCCTCCAGCACGGCGCGCTGCCCGGCAAAGCGGCGGATGTTGGTCAGCTCGATCCGGCGCAGCCTCATGCCCGGACCTCCTGCGCCAGCGCATAGAGCCGCGACAGCGCGGCGGCGGCGATGTCGCGGTCGGACTGCGCCAGGCGCGGGTCCTGCGTCTCGGCCATCAGCGCCTCGGCGGCTTCGCGCAGCGCGCCCGCGCGGTCGATCAGGTCCAGATCGTCGGGCCGCGCCTCGACCTCCAGCGCGGACAGGTCCGCCGCGAACCAGCCGTGATCGGGCGCGACCGCGGCCAGCGCCGCCTCCAGCGCGGCGCGTTCGGCCAAGGTCACGCGGCCCCGCGCGGTCAGGCTGACCAGGTGGTCACGCGCCCGGGCGTCGGGCAGAACCCGCGCCAGCGTGGCGTCGATGTCCTCTCCGGGCAGCAGGTCCAGCTGCGGGCTCAGCCAGCGGAACCGGCCCACCGGCACGGGGCGCACCTCCGCCTCGCCCGCCAGGGTGACCAGCAGCGCGCCGGCCGGGCCGTCATGCTTGAAGCTGTCGGCCTCGGGCACGCCCGAATACCAGGTGCGCGCCCCGATGCGGCGCTGGCCATGCCAGTCCCCCAGGGCCAGATAGTCCAGACCCGAGCGCTGCGCGCGGTCGGGCGGGATGATGCCGCTGCGCCCCTCGCCCTCGTCGAAATCGGTGACGGGACCGTGGCCCAGCCCGATGCGGCGCGCGCCTTCGGGCGTCGGGGCGTCCATCGCCTGCGTCAGGTCGCGCCCGGCGCGGCGCTGCGTGCAGGGCGCGGGCAGCAGCCAGACGTCCGGCGCCAGCGCGCGCGGCGCATCGTTCAGCACGGGAACCAGGTTCCCGGGGCCATCGCTGCCGATCCGCCGCCACAGCTCGGAGGCGGCCAGGCTGTCATGGTTCCCGGGCAGCATGATCCAGGTGATGTCACCCTCCTCCGCCATGGCGCGCAGGGCCTGGCGCAGCGTCTCGGGCGCGGGGGTCTCGGCGTCGAAGCTGTCGCCGGCCAGTAGGACCACCGTCGCACCCCCCTCGCGCGCGGCCTGCGCCAGCCCGGCGATGGCGGCGTGGCGCGCCTCACGCAGGCGGTTGCGGATCGCTTCGGGATAGCCGCCGAAGGGCTTGCCCAGATGCAGGTCGGAGGAATGCAGGAAGCGGAATGTCATGAACGAAAGGCCCTTGCGATGAATTCGCGGCCCCGTTCCGGAACGATCGGTCCGGGGCGCGCGCGCCCCCCGATCCTGTCACGGCACTAACGTGATCCGCAAGCGCAGCGGCTCGGCCCCGAGGTCGAAGGCGGCCTCCTCGAAGCGGGGCGCGCGCAGGCGCGGCGCCTCGACGACCGAGATGCCCCACCGCTCGGTCGGCATGCCCAGGGCGTTGGTGTCCAGACGGCCGTTGCCGTTTGCGTCGTGCATGACCGCCACGGCGTAGCGGCCCGGCGGCACGCCGGTGAAGCGGCACAGGCCCTGCCCATCGGCGGGCGTCACGGCGTCATGGGCGACACCCGCGCCCTGCGGAAAGGACGCCGCGTCCGCATGCAGGGCGCAGGCGACGCGGCCGTCATCTCCAGTCAGGCCCGGCACGATCACCTCGATCGCGGTGGCAGGGGGTTCCTGCGCCCGAAGCGGGACGCTCAGCGCCAGAACCGCCATCGCACTCCACCAGGGAAATCGCCGCATGCCCGTCTCCATCCGTCGCTGCGCAGACCGGACCATGAAACGGGACGCGGAACAAGCCGCCCCGACCGCCCAGGGCAGCGGTTCAACCGAAGTTGAGCCGCGCGTGAGCGACGGGCCGCCGGCCGGTCAGATCTGGCGTTCGGGCAGTTGGACGACCAGACCGTCAAGCGCCTCGGTCACCTTGAGCTGACAGGTCAGGCGCGAGCGTTCCGGATCGGGCTTCCAAGCGAAGTCCAGCATGTCCTGCTCCATCGGATCGACGGGGGGCAGCTTCTCGACCCATTCCGGCGCGACATAGACATGGCAGGTCGAACAGGCGCAGGCGCCGCCGCAATCGGCGTCGATGCCGGGCACGCCATTGTCGCGCGCACCCTCCATCACGGTCATGCCGGGACGGACCTCGACCTCGTGGCGGGTGCCGTTGTGTTCGATATAGGTAATCTTCGCCATCTGCTCGTTCCCTTGTGCTGGACCCGAGTTAGGGGATCGGCACCGATTTGAAAAGGGGCGGCCCCGAAGGACCGCCCCCTGTCCGCGGACGGGCCGCAGCGCTTACTCGGCCAGTTCGGCCTCGCCCAGGGGCAGCGCCACGAACAGCGGCTCTCCGCCGCGCCGGATCAGCATCAGCACCGACTGGCGGCCGGCCTCGCGGGCCTCGTCGATGCGGGCGGTCAGGTCGGCCAGGCTGGTCACGGTCTGCTGGTTGACATCGGTGATGATGTCGCCCGCGGCCAGGCCCTTCTCGGCCGCAGGACCCTCGGCATCGACGCCGGTGATGACCAGACCGGTCGCGTCGCGCGGCGCGCCCAGCTCGGCCGCCATCTCGGGCGTCAGCACGGTGACGGACATGCCCAGAACGTCGCTCTCGGTCGGCTCGTCGGGCGTCGCCTCGGTGCCGCCGCCCTGCGCCGTCTCGCGGCGGCCCAGGGTCACGTCCAGCGTCAGCTCGTCGCCGTCGCGCATGACCACGACCTGCGCGGTCTCGCCCGCGGGGGCCTCGGCCACGCGGCGCACCAGCCCGCGGGTATCCTCGACCGGAGTTCCGGCAAAGCTGGTGATCACGTCGCCGGTCTGCAGTCCGGCATCGCGGGCCGGGCCTTCGGGCACGTCGGTGACCATCGCGCCGCCCTCGACCGACAGGCCCATGGCCTCGGACATCTCGGGCGTCACATCCTGGATCATCACGCCCAGCCAGCCGCGCCGCGTCTCACCGAATTCCTGAAGCTGGTCAACAACTTGCGAGACGACGTTCGACGCCATCGAGAAGCCGATGCCGATCGAGCCGCCGTTCGGCGACAGGATCGCCGTGTTCACGCCGATGACCTCGCCCTGCAGGTTGAACAGCGGGCCGCCCGAGTTGCCGCGGTTGATCGCCGCGTCGGTCTGCAGATAGTCGTCATAGGTGCCCGACAGCTCGCGGTTGCGCGCCGAGACGATGCCCGAACTGGCCGAGAAGCCCTGCCCCAACGGGTTGCCCAAGGCCAAGACCCAGTCCCCCACCCGCGCCGTGTCGCTGTTGCCGAACTGCACGAAGGGGATCGCCTCGTCGCTCTCGACCTTCAGCAGGGCCACGTCGGTATTGGGGTCGGTGCCCACCACCTCGGCGGGCAGGGTGTCGCCCGAGTAGAACTCGACCTCGATCTGGTCGGCGCCCTCGATGACGTGGTTGTTCGTCACGATGAACCCGTCGGCTGAGATCACGAAGCCCGAGCCGAGCGCGTTCGAGCGCTGCTGCGGTGCGGGGCCGGGCATGCCTTCGGGCGCCCCGGGGCCGCCGGGTCCGCCCGGCATGCCGGGAAAGCCGAACTCGCGGAACAGGTCCGAGAAGGGGCTGCCCTCGGGGAAGGCCGGCCCGCCGGTGGGCTGGGACACGACCGAGGTGGTCGTGATGTTCACGACCGCGGGCGACACCTTCTGGGCCAGATCGGCGAAGCTGCCGGGCATGACCTGCGAGGGGGCCTGCGCCGCCTGGTCCATGCCCAGGGGCTGGTTGGCGTCGGCTGCATCCTGCGCCTCCTGCGCGACCTCGGGGGGCAGGTCGTCATTGGCGGGCTGGGTGACCTGCTGCGCGCCGGCCGCGCCCAGACCCACGGCAAGCGCCAGCGCCGAGGCGGTCAGGATGGGCCGAGGGAAAAGCGGTTTCATGCGTGATGTCCTCATCTCTCGATGGCGGCGCCCTGGCAGGGATGCCCCGCGTCGCCTCATGGATATGACTGCAATCTAGTGTCGCGTTGCAAATAAACCACGCTCTCGCGTCGTGAACTGATCGTGATTTTCGTTGCAGCCCCGGTCACGAAAACGGGCGGAGGTCGCCCCCCCCGCCCGTTCTCGCGTCAGTTCGCCGGTGCCTGGGCCGGATCCTGAGCCGGTTCCTCGGCCGGAGCGGGCTGCTCCGCCGGGGCGGGCTCCTCCGCGGGGGCCTCTCCCTCGATCACGGCCTCGGGGGCGACGATCTCGGATTCCTCCTGCGGCGGTGTGGCCAGGTTCTCGGGCACCGGGGTCAGCTCGATCCCCGCGGATTCACCCAGACGGTTGCCGTCGCGGTCGGTGACCTCGGGGGTGACCAGGGCCTCGCCCTCCTCCTGGGCGGCGGGATCGGCGTTCAGGCCAAGCCGTTCGGCCGAATTGCCCGGCGGCACCGGCGTCGAGGCCGGGTTCGCGTTCTGCGATCCGTCATTCGACAGATAGGTGAAGAACTCGCTGTCGGGCTGCATGACCATCGAGCTGTTCTGCCCCTGCAGCGCCCGCTCGTAGGAGGTCAGCGAGCGGGTGAAGGCAAAGAACTCGGGGTCGCGGCCATAGGCGTCGGCATAGATCGCGTTGCGCTGCGCATCGGCCTCGCCCCGGATGATCTCCGACCGGCGGGTCGCCTCGGAGGTCAGCTCGACCACGGTCCGGTCGGCGGCGGCGCGGACGCGCTGCGCGGCCTCGTTGCCGCGTGCGACCTCGTCGGCGGCCTCGCGGGCGCGCTCGGCCCGCATCCGGGCATAGGTCGCGTTCAGGTTCTGCTCGGGCAGGTCGGTGCGGGTCAGGCGCACGTCGATGATCTCGATGCCCAGGCCCTGCGAATTGGACCGCGCCTCGTCGCGGATCTGGTTCATCAGGTTCGTGCGGTCATCCGACAGGACCGAAGTCGAGGGCACCGTGCCCAGGATGTCGCGGATCGCGTTGATGACGATCGGCTCCAGCCGCTGCTGCGCGCCCTGCACGCCCTGGATGCCCACCGCCTGCCGGAAGCGCACCGGATCAGTGATGCGCCAGCGCGCGAAGGCATCGACCACCAGGCGGCGGTCGTCCAGGGGCGTGACCTCCAGCGGGCTGGTCGGCAGGCCCAGGATGCGCCCGTCATAGCGCACGACATTGTCGATGAAGGGCAGCTTGAAGTTCAGGCCAGGCGTGTCCTGCACGTCCACGACCCGGCCCAGACGCAGCACCAGCGCCTTCTCCCGCTCATCCACGATGAACAGCGAGGATGCGGCCAGCACGGCCACGACCACGAGGCCCGGAACGGCCAGCGCCGTCAGGATGTTCTTGCGCGCGGCCATCAGTTCGTCCCTCCGCCGGTCATGGTGGTCCCTGCGGCGCCGGTCTGGCCGCCGCCCTGCGGCTGCGAGGATTGCGACGTGCCGGCCTGCGGGGCCGCGCCCTGCTGGCCGGTGCCGCGCAGCTGGTCCAGCGGCAGATAGGGGACGACCCCCGATCCGCCCTCGCCGCCGATGCCCTCGCCGATGATGATCTTGTTCACGCGGCCCAGGACCTGCTCCATCGTCTCCAGATACATCCGGCGGCGGGTCACGTCGGGGGCGTTCACGTATTCCTCGTAGATCGAGTTGAAGCGCGCGGCCTCACCGGCGGCGGTGTTCACCGCCTCCGCGCGATAGGCCTCGGCCTGCTCCAGGATCTGCGCGGCCTGACCGCGGGCGGCGGCCAGTTCGCGGTTGGCATAGGCGTCGGCCTCGCTCTGCAGGCGGTCGCGCTCCTGCTGGGCGGCCTGCACCTCGCGGAAGGCGTCGATGACCTCCTCGGGCGGGTCGGCGCGGTCCAGGTTGACGCGGATCACGTTGATGCCCGACTGATAGCTGTCCAGCGTGCTCTGGATCGCGGCCTGCAGGTCGGTGCCGATCACGCCGCGGTCGCGGTTCAGGATCGGGGCCAGCTCGCTCCTCGCGATGATGTCGCGCATCGCAGCCTCCGAGACGGCGCGGATCGTGTCGGCCGGATCGGCCAGGTTGAACAGGTACATCTGCGGATCGCGGATGTTCCAGACCACCTGGTATTCCATGTTCACGATGTTCTGGTCGCGCGTCAGCATCAGACCGCTGTCCATCGGCCCGGCCTGGCCGGTGCCGATCTCGGTCACGCGTTCGTTGGTGACGGGCACGACCTCGGCGGTGACGAAGGGCCAGGGGGCGAAGTTCAGACCCTCGGTGCCCACGGCCACGGCGCGGCCGAACAGGAACTCGACCGACTGCTCGTTGGTCTGCACGCGGTAGAAGCTGGCGAAGGCCCACAGGCCCACCGCCGCCAGACCCGCGATCATCAGGGTCGAGCGGTTCAGCCCGAAATTCGGCCCGAGCGGCGGCCGACCGCCCGTCCCCGGCCCGCCCGGACCGCCGCGCCCGCCCATCAGGACGCGCAAGCGCTCCTGGCCCTTCTTCATCAGATCCTCGATCTCGGGGCGCTGCGGATCGCCGTTCGGGCGGCGCGGGCCGCCGGGGGGCGGCTGCTCTCCCCAGGGGCGGCCGGCAGGCTTCTTGTCACGATCCCCGTCATCCCGGCCGCCGTTTCCGCCGCCGCCTCCGCCCCAGGGGCCCTGATTTGCCATCCGCTCGACCTTCTTTCGTAAGAATTTCCGTTGGTTGAAAACTGGTGCGCGGGGCCGAAATGTCAACCCTGCACCCCCACCGTGGGCGCGACGCAAGGCCGCGCCCACGGCATTGTCAGACGGCCACGCCGTCGTGGCGCCGCGCGGGCTGGCGCATTGTCACCAGTTCTTCGGCAGCGGTCGGGTGGACGGCCACGGTCGCGTCGAACTGCGCCTTGGTCGCGCCCATGGCGATGGCGATGGCGGCCAACTGGATCATCTCGCCCGCCTCGGGGCCGAAGATGTGGCAGCCCAGCACGCGGTCGTCGGCCGGATCGACCAGCAGCTTCATCATCACCTTGGCGTCGCTGCCCGCGAACATCGACCGCATGGGCCGGAAGGTCGTGGCAAAGACGTCGACCGGGCCGCGGGCGCGGGCCTCCTCCTCGGTCAGGCCGATGCTGGCCAGCTCGTGCGGGCGCAGATAGACGGCGCTGGCGACCAGCCCGTGATCGACCGTCCGGGGCCGCGCACCGAAGACCGTGTCGGCAAAGGCATGCCCCTCGCGGATCGCGACCGGGGTCAGGTTGACGCGGTCGGTCACGTCGCCCACGGCGAAGATCGATGGCACGCAGGTCTGCGACCAGTCGTCGACCTCGATCGCGCCGTTGGGTTTCGTACGGACCTCGGTCGTCTCCAGGCCCAGACCCTTCGTGTAGGGATCGCGCCCGGTCGCCATCAGCACCGCGTCGAAGCGGTCCTCGGACGCGTCGTCGAAGCGCACGCGGATGCGGTCGCCGTCCCGTTCCAGCGCCGCGGGCGTCAGGCCCAGGCGCAGATCGACTCCCACCGCGCCCAGCTGCAGCGTCGCCAGGTCGCGCGCCTCGCGGTCGAAGCCGCGCAGCACCGCGTCGCCGCGATAGGCCTGCACCGTGTCGACGCCCAGCCCCGCCAGGATCGTCGCGAATTCGCAGGCGATGAAGCCCCCGCCCACCAGCAGCACCCGCCCCGGCAGGCGCTCCATCAGGAACAGGTCGTCCGACACCATCGCCAGCTCCTCTCCGGGGATGCCGATGGGGGCGGGGCGGCCGCCGGTCGCGATCAGGATGTGGCGCGCGGTCTTGGTGGTGCCATCGGCCAGCCGGACCCGGTGATGGCCGTCCAGCATGGCGCGCTGGTCGTGGATCTCGACGCCCGCGCGGGTCAGGCCGGCGCGATAGATCAGCTCCAGCCGGGTCAGCTCGGCATCCAGCTTCTCGCGGAACACCTCCCAGTCGAAGGCGCCGGCCTGCGCGTCGCACCAGCCGTATCCGCGCATCTCGTCGGCCATCAGCCCGGCCTGCGAGGCGAAGATCATCAGCTTCTTGGGCACGCAGCCGCGGATGACGCAGGTGCCGCCCATGCGGCTCTCCTCGGCAAGGCCCACCTTGGCGCCATGCTCGCCGGCCGCGATCCGCGCCGCGCGGACGCCGCCCGAACCGCCGCCGATCACGAACAGGTCATAGTCGAATTCCACGTCAGTCCCCTTCCTGCGCCAGCATGTCGGCATCGATGTCGTCGCGCGCCAGCTCGACCACGCTGCCATCCTCGCGGCCGATGATGGCCAGGTCGCACATGCCCAGGAACAGCCCGTGCTCGACCACGCCCGGAATGCCGGACAGGGCGCGGGCCAGCGCCGCGGGGTCGGGGATCTGCTCCAGGTGCAGATCCAGGATCAGGTTGCCCTCATCGGTGATGACGGGATCGCTGCCCTTCAGGCGCTGCAGCACGTCGCGCTCGCCCAGATCCAGCGCCACCAGCGCGCGGCGGATCAGGGTGCGGGTGGTCTCGAAGCCGAACTCCAGCACCTCGACCGGCAGGGGAAAGGCGCCCAGCACCTCGACCACCTTGCCCGGATCGGCGATCACCACCATGCGGTCGCTGGCGGCGGCCACGATCTTCTCGCGCAGATGCGCGGCGCCGCCGCCCTTGATCAGGTGCAGATGCGGGTCGACCTCGTCGGCGCCGTCGATGGTCATGTCCAGCCAGCCGATGCCGTCCAGGCTCTCGATGCGCAGGCCCAGGCTCTGGGCGAGGTCGGCGGTGGCCTTGGAGGTGGCGGCGCAGCGCAGCTGCAGCCCCTCGGCCGCGACCCGCTCGGCCAGCACCCGCACCATCACGCTGGCGGTCGATCCGGTGCCCAGGCCCAGCCTCATGCCGTCCTCGACCAGCGCGACCGCGGCCTTGGCGGCGGCCAACTTGGCCGGATCGACCTGCGGTGATTGCGACATGACGATGTTCCCCTGACTGTCCGTTCGCCCGCTTATAGGCCATGCGGCGACCAAGGGCGAGAGGGCCCTCAGCCGCGCCCCGTCCCCTCGGGCAGGATCACGGTGAAGCGGCTGCCCTGCCCGACCCGGCTCTCGATCCGCAGCCGGCCGCGATGGCGGTTGACGATGTGCTTGACGATGGCAAGGCCCAGCCCGGTGCCGCCCTGCGCGCGCGAGCGGTGCGTGTCCACGCGATAGAACCGTTCGGTCAGGCGCGGCAGGTGCTGCTCCTCGATGCCCTCGCCGCGATCCTCGATGGCCACGGCCCAGGCCGGACCGCGCAGCAGCGGCTCGTGCGGGATGCGCGTCAGCGTGACGCGCAGCACGCCCCCCGACCCGCCGTATTTCAGCGCGTTCTCGATCAGGTTCTGAAAGACCTGCGTCAGCTGGTCGCCGTCACCGCGCAGGCGCAGATCGACCTCCAGCCCCTCGGTCGCGACGGTGACGCCCGCGGCCTCGGCACGCGGCGCCAGCATCGCCAGCGTGCCGCGCAGCAGCCCCGGCAGATCGACGCGCCCCGACGGGCGCGTGCGCTCATCGGCCTGCACCCGGCTCAGCGACAGCAACTCGCTGATCAGGCGATTCATGCGCCCCGCCTCGCGCTCCATGATGTCCAGAAAGCGGTCGCGCGCGCGGGCGTCGTCGCGGGCCGGGCCGCGCAGCGTCTCGATGAAGCCGGTCAGCGCGGTCAGCGGCGTTTTCAGCTCGTGGCTGACATTGGCCACGAAGTCGCGGCGCATCTGCTCGGCCTCCTCGGCCACGCTGCGGTCCAGGACGGCGATGGTCGCGCCGCGACCCAGAGGCGCGGGCAAGGGCGCCACGGTCACCTCGGCCAGGATCTCGCGCCCGTCAGCCGCGCAGGTCGCGCGCAGCGTCGCCACCCCGTCGGGCGGTTGGGGCAGCGCCGGATCGGGCGCGGGCGCGGTCGTTCCCTCGGGGTCCAGCACCCAGTCCACGGCCTGCACGATGGCCGGATGGCGCAGGACGGTCACGAAGGGACGCCCCGTCAGGTCGGGACCGAACAGCGCCAGCGCCAGCGGGTTCGCGGCGATCACGCGGGCGGCGCGGTCCACCGCCAGCATCGGCACCGGAATGCCGTCCAGAAATCCCTCGACCCGGCGCTGGCCCGCGCTCATCGGCTCAGCCTGCCGCGGGGGCGAGGCCCGCCCGGAACCGCGCCGCATTGGCCCGGTATCGCGCGGCCGAGGCGCGCAGATCCGCCTGCGCCTTTGCATCCAGCTGGCGCACTACGCGGCCGGGCGCGCCCATGACCAGGGCGCCGTCGGGGATCACCTTGCCCTCCGGGATCAGCGCCCCCGCCCCGATCAGCGCGCCCGCACCGATCACCGCGCCGTTCAGCACCGTGGCCCCCATGCCGATCAGCGCCCCGTCCCCGATCCGGCAACCGTGCAGGATCGCGCGGTGGCCGATGGTGCAATCCGCGCCGATGATCAGCGGATGGCCCGGATCGGTATGCAGCACGCAGAGATCCTGCACGTTGCTGCCCGGCCCCACCTCGATCATCTCGGTATCGCCGCGCAGCACCGCCCCGAACCAGACCGACGCCCCGGCCGCCAGCGTCACGCGCCCCATCAGCCGCGCGTCGGGCGCGACCCAGGCCTGCGGGTCGATCTGCGGGGCGATGCCGTCCAGCGCCCAGATCACGCGGTCTCCTCCGCCATCAGCGCGCGGACGAAGCCGCCCAGGCCCGCCTGCCGGTCGCGGCGCAGGCGTTCGGCAGTCAGGATGGTGCGCATCGCGGCCTCGGTCCGGTCCAGGTCGTCGTTGACCAGGACGTAATCGTATTCGGCCCAGTGGCTGATCTCGGACCGGCTCTTCTCCATGCGGCCGGCGATGACCGCGTCACTGTCCTGCCCGCGGCCGCGCAGGCGGCGTTCCAACTCCGGCAGCGAGGGGGGCAGCACGAAGATCGACACGACATGCGCGCCAAGGGCCGATGCCCGGATCTGCTGGCCGCCCTGCCAGTCCACGTCGAACAGCGTGTCGCGCCCGGCCTGCATGGCCTGTTCGACCGGGCCGCGCGGACTGCCGTAGAGATTGCCGAAGACCTCGGCATGTTCCAGCATCTGCCCCTCGACGACCATGCGCAGGAAGGCGTCGCGGCTGGTGAAGTGATAGTCGACCCCGTCCACCTCTCCGGGCCGCGGCGCGCGGGTGGTGGCCGAGACCGAGAAGCGCAGGCTGTCGTCCCACTCCATCAGCCGCCGCGCCAGCGTCGATTTCCCCGCCCCCGAAGGCGAGGACAGAATGACCATCAGGCCCGTGCGGTCGATCATCAAGGCGTCGTTCCCGGCATTGTGCGTCATGCGCTTGGGGATGCAACGGCGGGCCGCCCTGGTCAAGACCCGGGGACCCCGCGCGTCTTAACCATCCGTTCATAAAATCTCTGTCCGAACGACCCGTTCAGGCGTTAGGATGGTCCTGCGAACAGAGTGACCGGCCCTGGCCGGAAGTTGGTGAAAGGTTGACCGTGTCGGACCGGACTGACGGATCAGACATCCCCTCCATGCCCGAGCCCCGCGACGAGCGGGACCGCGTGGTGCAGCTGCGCGACTACGACGCCTGCAGGCCCGACCGCATCCTGCGCGAAATGCGGGACTACTGGGACGGGCTGCGTCGCGGACGCGCCATCCCGGCTCGGTCGGACGTGGACCCGCGCGGCATCGCCCGCACGCTGGACTATGCCTTCATCCTGGAGCGCATCGCGCCCGGGGCGGGACGGATGCGTCTGGCGGGGCGGCACCTGATCGACCTGATGGGCATGGAGGTGCGTGGCATGCCGATCTGCGCCTTCCTCAACACCAGCTCGCGCGGGCGGTTCTCGGACGTGCTGGAGAGCGTGTTCAAGGCCCCGCAGATCGCGCGGCTGACGCTGGACGGCAAGGCGGACTATGCCCGCCCGCAGCTGTCGGCGCAGATGCTGCTGCTGCCGCTGCGCTCGGATCTGGGGGATGTGACGCGTGCCCTGGGCTGCCTGGTGGCCGAGGGCGACACCGGCATCGCGCCACGCCGCTTCGACATCGTGACCGACGAGGTCATGCCGATCATCGACGGCGGCACGACCATGGCGCCCTCGCCGTCGGCCATCGGCTTTGCCGAGGGCATGGCCGAGTTCGGACCGCGCGGCAGGCCCGCCCCCACCCCGCCGCCCCCGGCGACGCCGCATCGCGGCTTTCCGCAGGCCGAGACGCCCGAGGAACGCCGGGCGCTGTTCCGGGTGATCCAGCCGCTGTCGAACCCCGAGGCCTAGCCCAGCAGGCCGGGCGTCCAGCGATACTGTGCCGCCCGCGCGGGGCCGTCGCGGCCCAGGGTCGGCAGATCGGCATCCTCCAGCCGGCGAAAGCCGAGGTTCTTCAGGATCTTGCGCGACGGCGCATTGTCCAGGAACACGTCCGCCAGCATCTGCGGCGGATCAAGACGCGCGACTAGTTCCGCAAAGACCGCCGCGACCATCTCCTGTCCGAAGCCCTGCCCCGCATGGTCCGGGTCCAGGAAATAGCTGATCCGCGGCACCGGCCCCTCCAGCAGCGCGACCGATCCGATCGCCCGTCCGTCGCGCCGCACGGCCAGCCGCATCGCGGCCTGCGACAGCAGGGGCGCGACCTCCTCCGGCGTCATGTCGGGGCGATAGCGCTGCAGCATCCGCGCCACGTCGGGTCGCGTGACGATGGCATGCAGCGCGGGCAGGTCCGACGGCGCCATGGGTTCGATGCGCAGGCGCGGGGTGTCCAGCGCGATGGCGTGGCGGCGATGGAAGGTGGCGCGGTCCAAGACCAGCCGGTCGGCCTCGACCTCGGACCCCAGGGGCCGCGAGGTCAGGACGACCCGGCCCTGCGGCACGAAGCCCAGCCAGTCCAGCAACCGGGCCGAGCGGTGGTTGCCCAGCAGGCAATGCGCCTGCACCGTCCTGGCCCCCGACCGGAACAGGCGCGACAGGGCCAGCACGCCCGCGCGCCGGCCGATGCCCTGCCCCTGCCGGTCGGGCGCGATCCAGATGCCGAACTGCCGGCCCGCCTCGACCATGCCGACCAGGCGGCCGCCCTGCCGGATCGCGTGCTCCTCCAGACCGGCGACGGCGATGAAGTCGCGCGCATCCTGGGTCCCGTAAGGCCAGGGCAGCGTGGTCAGCCAGCGCACGACCTGCCAATCCGCCAGAGCCGCCGCCATGTCCTCGGCATCCTCGGGCCAGGGGCGGGTCAGGCGGACGGGCGGGGGCGTCATCTCAGCCGACCGGGACGACCTTGACCGCGCCGCCCTTGGCCGAGAGCGCGATCTCGCCACCCGCCAGACGCAGCGCGTCGCGGCCGAAGACCTCGGCGCGCCAGCCCTGCAGCGCGGGCAGGTCGCGGCTGCCGGTGGCGATCGCGTCCAGTTCCGAGGACGAGGCGATCAGCTTGGGCGCGACGCCCGCCGCATCGGCCTTGGCCTTCAGCAGGACGCGCAGCAGGTCCGACAGGGCGGCATTGCCGGGCTTGCCCGGCTCCTCTCCCTTGGGCTGGGGCAGGTCCTTCGATTCCATGCCCGCCTTGACCGCGGCCAGGATGCCGTTGGCGATGTCGCCCTTGCGCGCCTCGCGCAGCAGCAGGCGCGACTTGCCCAGATCGGCCTCGGACAGCGGCTTGGTCGAGGCCAGCTCGATCATCGCATCGTCCTTGTAGACGCGCGAACGGGGGATGTCGCGCTCCTGCGCATAGGCCTCGCGGAACCGCGCCAGCTCGCGCAGGATCGCCAGGAAGCGCGGCGAATTGGTGCGGGTGCGCACCTTCAGCCAGGCCTCCTCGGGGCGGGTGATATAGGTCTCGGGGTCCTCCAGGACCGCGATCTCCTCGGCCAGCCAAGCCTCGCGGCCGGTCTTCTTCAGCTCGGCCGACAGGAATTCATAGATCACCCGCAGATGCGTCACGTCGGCCAGTGCATAGGCCGCCTGCGCATCCGACAGCGGCCGGCGCGACCAGTCGGTGAAGCGCGACGACTTGTCCAGATCGGCCCGCGCGATCTTGCGCACCAGCGTCTCGTAGCCGACCTGCTCGCCAAAGCCGCAGACCATGGCCGCGACCTGGGTGTCGAACAGCGGCACCGGGAACAGCTGGGCGTCGTGATAGAAGATCTCCAGGTCCTGGCGGGCGGCGTGGAACACCTTGACCGTCGCCTCATGGCGGAACAGGTCGTAGAGCGGTTCCAGCGACAGGCCCTCGGCCAGCGGATCGACCAGCACGGCATCGCCGCCGGGCGTCTTGGCGGTCGATGCGGGCGGGATCGCCAGCTGGATCAGGCACAGCTTGGACCAGTAGGTCCGCTCGCGCAGGAATTCCGTGTCGACGGTGACGTAGGGGGCCTCTTTGGCCGCCTCGCAGAAGCGGGCCAGGTCCTCGGTGCGGGTGATGATGGTGATGTCGTGGCTCATGCGCTCTTTCAGGTCGGGCGGTTCGTCCGCCAAGCCATCAGCATTACGCCCCGCGGCGCGGCTTGGAAAGACCTGACGCCGCGACCCGGCGCATCAGCGGGGACCGTCATCCTCCGGTCGCGCGCGCAGCGCCTCGGCCACGCCCGGCTCGCAACGGGTGTTCCGGGCCATGGGCACCCCGGTGCGGAAGGCCGCCCGCCCGATCAGATGCGCCGCCACCGGCGCGGTCATCAGCAGGAACAGGATCGCCGCCACTGCGCGGGCGATCACCGTCGTCTCGGCGAAGGCCACGGCGACCGCGACCAGGATCAGCCCGGACCCCAGGGTGCCCGCCTTGGTCGAGGCATGCATCCGCGTCAGCAGGTCCGGCAGGCGCAGCACGCCCATGCCCGCGGCAAAGCAGAACACGCCCCCCGCGACGACCAGCGCGGCGATGATGATGTCGGTGATCATGTCAGCTCCTCGGCCTTGAGCAGGATGCGGCGCTCCAGATAGCGGGCGAGGCACACGGTGGCCAGAAAGCCCACCAGCGCCAGGACCACGGCGACGTCCAGAAAGCCCGCGCTGGCCGATTGCAGCGCCGCCAGCCCGCCGAACGAGACCAGCTGCACCGTCATCAGGTCCAGCGCCACGATGCGGTCGGCCAGGGACGGCCCGCGCACCAGACGGATGGCCGCCAGGATCACCCCCAGGATGACCAGGACGAAGCCCAGAAGGATGGCATAGGACAGGATCATGGCTCTACTCCGTCGCCTCGCGGATCCAGACCTCGAAGCGGTCGCGCACCTGCGCGCGGATCGCGTCGGGGTCCTCGCCGAACATGGCGTGCACATACAGCGTCTTGCGGTCTTCCGAGACGTCCAGCGTCAGCGTGCCGGGCGTCAGGGTGATGAAGTTGGCCAGCAGGGTGATCTGGAGGTCGGTTGTCATGGTGATCGGCACCGCGACCAGCGCCGGCTGCGAGGACTGGCCCGGCGTCAGCACGTCGCGCACCACCGGGATGGCGCTGACGACCAGTTCATAGACGAACATCACCGCCAGCCGCGTGCCGCAATACAACCGGCGGAAATAGTGCCCGGTCCGGGGAAACAGCGGCCGTACCATCCACATCGCGCCCATCCCGACCAGAAGGCCGGTGATCATGCCGCCGATGGTCAGACCGCCCGTCAGGGCCATCCAGGCAAAGGCCAGGACGACGTTGATCGCGAACATGTTCATGGCCGCACCCCCAGCACGGTTTCGACATAGTCGGTCGGGTCCAGCAGCTGCCCCGCCGCCCGTTCGGCGAACTGCACGAAGGGCTCGGGATAGAGGCCGATCACGCAGGTCAGCACCGCCAGCGCGATGATGGGCGCCATCAGCGCGACCCGGTCGAAGACCGGCAGCTCCGACAGGCGCGGCTTGATCCCGTCGGGATGGGCGGGCCAGAAGGCCGCGCCCCAGATCTTGGTCATCGAGAAGATCGTCAGAAGGCCCACCGCCAGCGACACGCCCGCCACGACCCACATCTCAAGGTCCAGCGCCGCCTTGACCACCACGTATTTCGCCCAGAAGCCCGACAGCGGCGGAAAGCCCGCCAGCGAGAAGGCCGGGATCAGGAACAGGAAGGCCAGCAGCGGCGCATGGGCGTAGAGCCCGCCAAGCCGCGCCAGGTCCGTGGACCCGCCGATGCGCTTGGCCACGCCGGCCACGAAGAACAGGTTGGCCTTCACGATGATGTGGTGGACCAGATAGAAGACCGCGCCGACCAGCCCCAGGGGCGTATAGAGCGCCAGGCCCAGGATCATGTAGCCGATCTGGCTGATGATGTGGAAGGACAGGATGCGGCGGAAGTCGTTCATCGCCGCCGCGCCCAGGACGCCCGTCACCATGGTGAACACCGCCAGCCACAGCAGGATCGTGTGCGTGAAGGCCACGTCCTGATCGAAGATCAGCGTGAAGGCCCGGATCAGCGCATAGACGCCCACCTTGGTCAGCAGGCCCGCGAAGATCGCCGACACGGCCACCGGCGGCGTGTGATAGGAGGCGGGCAGCCAGAAGAACAGCGGGAACAGCGCCGCCTTGACCCCGAAGGCCACCATGAACATCACCGCGACCGTGGTCAGCAGGCCGGTGTTCTGGACCTCGCGCACGGCCAGGTGCAGGTCGGCCATGTTCAGCGTGCCGGTCATGCCGTAGAGCAGCCCCGTCCCCGCCAGGAACATCACGGTCGAGACCAGGTTCAGCAGGACATACTTGATCCCGCCGTCCAGCTGCTCGCGGCTGGCGCCCAGCACCAGGAGGCCGAAGCTGGAGATCAGCATGACCTCGAACCAGACATAGAGGTTGAACAGGTCGCCCGTCACGAAGGCCCCGCAGACCCCCATCAGCAGCGTGTGCAGCAGGGCGTGAAAACCCAGCCGCTCCAGCCGGGGCGAGATCTCGGACAGGGCATAGACGACGGTGGCAAGCCCGGTGATGGCGGTGATGACGACCATCACCCCGCCCAGCAGGTCTGCGACCAGCGTGATGCCGAAGGGCGCGGGCCAGTTCGACATCTGCGCCGCGACCACGCCTTGGTCCAGCACTTGCGCCATCAGCGCGATGCTGGCCACCAGCAGCGCGACCATCCCCGCGACCGAGATCCAGCGCCCGGCGGGCGTGTTGCGGAACAGGTAGGACAGCACCGCCGTCAGCAGCGGGATCAGGATGGGATAGACCAGAAGCCAGCTCATTTTCCGGCCTCCCTGCCCGCGTCGGCGGGTTCGGCGATGCGCATCTCGTCGCTGTTGACGGTGCCGAGGGACATGTAGGCGCGATAGACCAGCGCCAGGGTGAAGGCCATCAGGCCGAAGCCGATCACGATCGCGGTCAGCACCAGCGCCTGCGGCAGCGCGTTGGCCACGACCCCGGCGGGCGCATAGTCGCCCGGCTCGATCAGCGGGGGCGCGCCCGGCGTCAGGCGGCCGCTGGCGAAGATGGTCAGGTTGACCGCGTTCGACAGCAGCACCAGCCCGAACAGAAAGCGCAGCACGTTGCGGTCCAGCATCAGATAGACGGCGGTGGCGACAAGGATTCCCACCGACAGGGCAAGCAGCAGTTCCATCGTCAGACCTCCTGTTCCAGGGCAAAGACCAGGGTCAGGATTCCGCCGAATACGGCCATGTAGACTCCGATGTCGAAAACAAGCACGGTGGACAGTGGCACATAGCTGTCGCCGTCGCGGAACAGGAACAGCCATTGTCCGGTGAAGAAGGGCTGGCCCGCGAAGGCCGCGCCGATGCCGCCCAGCGCCGCGACGCCCAGGCCGGCCATCGCCAGGTTCGACGGGTCGATGCGCAGCGCGCGGCGCGCCTCGTCCACGGTCGTGGCGATGGTGTAGAGGATGAAGGCCGTGGCCCCGATCAGCCCGCCGATGAAGCCGCCGCCGGGCAGGTTGTGGCCGCGCAGCAGCGCATAGACCGAAAAGACGATCAGCAGCGCGGCCAGCAGGCGCGTGGTCGTGGTCAGGATCAGCGACTGCATCTCAGCTCTCCTCCTTGTCGCGGCGGGGGGCGCCGCGCAGCAGGGCGAAGGCGGCGATGGCGGCCATGGCGACCACGGTGATCTCTCCGAACGTGTCCAGCGCGCGGAAATCCACCAGGATCACGTTGACGATGTTGCGGCCATGCGCCTCGGGATAGGAGGTCGCCTCGAAATAGGTGGTCAGGCGGCGGTCGAAGTCGGTGGCCATCACCGACATCAGCAGCGCGCCCGTCACGCTGCCCACCCCGGCCGCGATCACCGCATGGCCCTTGCGGAACGCGGTCTTCGAGCGGCGCGGCAGATAGGGCAGGCGCAGCATGGCCAGCGCGATCAGCACCACGACCAGCACCTCGACCAGCAGCTGCGTGATTGCGACGTCCGGGGCGCTGAACATGATGAACATCAGCGACACGCCGATGCCCGTGATGCCCATGCCCGTCACCGCCGTCATGCGGCTGTGCGTCCAGACCGTCAGCAGCGCGCCCGTCACGATCAGCGCCAGCACCGCCCATTGGACGGGATGCACGCCACCCTCGGCCGGGACCGGCACGCCCTGGAAGGCGCCGCGCAGCAGATAGGTGCCGCCGACCAGCACCACGAAGGCGCCGAAGGTCACCGCCATGTAGCGCTGCAGCGAGCCGGTCTGGATCAGCGCGGTCTGCCAGGCGGCAAAGGCCTTGAACCCGTCCAGAAGCCGGTCCCAGCCCGCGTCGAAGTCGATCGGGTTGCGGGCCTCGAAGGCGGCCAGGCGGGCGCGCAGGGGCTGATGCACCCGGTAGACCAGCCAGCCCGCCGCGAAGGTCAGCAGCGACAGGATCAGCGCCGTGTTGATGCCGCCCCAGAGATAGAGATGCACCTCGCGCACCTCGCCGAAGACCGCATGCGTCGCGGGACCCACCAGGTAATGGCCCAGGACACCCGGAAGCAGGCCGAAGACCAGCGACAGCGCGCCGAGGACCAGCGGCCCGACCAGCATCGGCCAGGGGCCTTCATGCGGGGTCTTGGGCGTGTCCTTCAGCGGGCCACGGAACGGGCGCAGCGCCACGATGCCGCCCACCGTGAACATCAGGACCGACGCGGCGAAGATCATTCCCGTGACCCAGATCGCGGCGAAGCCCTCCAGCCCCAGCCCGGCCTTGTACATGAATTCCTTGCCGATGAAGCCGACCATCGGCGGGATGCCCGCCATGCTGATCGCGGCCAGCGCGGCCGCCAGCCCGGTCAGCGGCATGGCCTTGGACAGGCCGCCCAGCACGCCCGCCTCGCGCGTGCCGGTGGCGTGGTCCACGATGCCGATCATCAGGAACAGCGCCGCCTTGTAGAGCGAGTGCACCACCAGGAACAGCATCGCCGCCATGATCGCGTAATGCGTGCCCGCACCGATGAACATGGTCAGCGTGCCCAGCGCCATCAGCGTCGTGTAGGCCAGCACCTGCTTGATGTCGCTCTGCCGCATGGCCATGACCGAGGCGAAGACCGCCGTCACGCCGCCGAACAGGATCAGCGTCCAGAACCACGCATCCGTCCCGCCCAGCGCGGGGTTCATGCGCGCCATCAGGAAGACGCCCGCCTTCACCATGGTGGCCGAATGCAGATAGGCCGACACGGGCGTGGGCGCCGCCATGGCGTTGGGGAGCCAGAAATGGAACGGCACCTGGGCCGACTTGGTGAAGGCCCCCGCCAGGAACAGCACCATGATGGCCAGATACCAGGGATGGGCTCGCAGCATCTCGCCCTGGGTCAGGATCTGCGACAGCTCGAACGTGCCCGCGACGGTGCCCAGCACGATGATGCCCGCCAGCAGGATCAGCCCGCCCGTGCCCGTGACCAGCAGCGCCTGAAGCGCCGACCGGCGTGATTTGGCGCTGTCGGCGTTGAAGCCGATCAGCAGGTAGGAGGCGATGGTCGTGATCTCCCAGAACACGAACAGCATGATCAGGTTGTCGGCCGTCACCAAGCCCAGCATGCCCACCATGAACATCAGCAGATAGCTGACGAAGCGCGGATAATCCGGGTGATCGCCGAGATAGCGGGCCGAATACAGCGTCACCGCCGCGCCGATCCCGGTGATCAGCAGCGCGAAGGTCAGGCTGAGCCCGTCCAGAAGGACGCTGAGGCTGACGTCCAGCGACGGCACCCAGGGAATGCCCAGCACCTGCGGCCCCTGGACGATTTGAGGCAGCCAGCCCAGCAGATACACGAACAGCACCGTCGGCAGCGCGATCGAGATCCAGCCCGCAGGCCCGCCCATCACGCGTTCAACCGGTCGATAATCGTCAGCCATGTCTCGAACCCTTGTCGCGGCATGCAATGGCCCAAGGGCTTAGCACCCTTCATCGGCGGAAAACAGTCGCGGCGGGCATGTGGATCCGCCCGTCGGGGCGGTGACACCGGGTCGGCCCGCGCCGGGTGGCGCGGGGGACGCGCGCGCCCTGTAAATAGGTATGCCGGTTTCGGCGCCTGCGCCGCGCAACGCCCTGATGGGCGCAGATCGCGACAAATTGGCACAGGCCGCACGGGCGCAAAAAACTGCATGGCATGGAGGCCTTGGCGGCGCTTCCGCGTGGGATTCGAGGGGGTTTCGCGGCATCTATGCTTGTGCGCGGGCGCGCCTTGGGCTTGTGTGGCGCGCAAGGACGGTTGGCCCTGTACCCGCGTGATTCGCGGCCGCTGCCGGACGTCGCGCAAGGATCACGGACACCACGCCACAGACAGGGGGATATCCCATGCAGTTCACCCAGACCCGCCCCGAGGCATACGGCCTGACCGCCCGCATCGGCCTGACCCTGGCCGCCGCGGCCCTGATCGCGCTTGGCGCCAAGGTGCAGGTGCCGTTCTGGCCCGTGCCGATGACCCTGCAGACGTTGGCCGTGCTGGTCATCGCGGCGGGGCTGGGTCCGCGCATGGGGCTGGCCGCGATGGGCGCCTACATGGCCGCGGGCCTGGCCGGGCTGCCGGTCTTTGCCGGTTCGCCCGAGCGGGGGCTGGGCCTGGCCTATCTGGCCGGTCCGACGACGGGCTTCCTGATCGGCATGGCGCTGGCCATGGTCGTGACCGGCTGGCTGGCCGCGCGCGGCGGAATGGCCGCGCGCGCCGTGGCGATGCTGGCGGGCACCGTCGCGATCTATGTGCCGGGCCTGATCTGGCTGTCGGCCTTCGTGCCGGCCGACCGGCTGCTGGCGGTGGGCGTGGCGCCCTTCCTGCTGGGCGACCTGTTTAAGATCGCCGTCGGCACGCTGGCGCTGCAGCTGCTGTCGCGCCGCGGCTGAGGCCGCGGGGCGCGCGCGCGATGGGCGCGACCGTTCCCGACGCCCTCGCCCTGCGCATCAGGTCCAGCTTCGACAGCCAAGGCCTGATGCGCCACCTGGGCGCGCGGATCGACGCGATCCGCCCCGGCACGGTGGTCCTGCACCTGCCCTTCCGCCCCGAGCTGACGCAGCAGATGGGGTATTTCCACGCCGGGGGCACGTCGGCCCTGGCGGATTCGGCGGGCGGCTATGCCGCGATGACGCTGTTCGATCCGACCGACGACGTGCTGACGACCGAGTTCAAGCTGAACCTGCTGAACCCCGCCCGGGGCGAGCGCCTGGAGGCCACCGGCCGCGTCGTCAAGTCGGGCCGCACGCTGAGCATCTGCCAGCTGGACGTCCATGCCCTGCGGGACGGCGCGCGCCACCATGTCGCGACCGGGCTGCAGACGCTGATGCGGGTCCGCATGCGTGGGCCGACCCCGTGACACTGCCGGGCCGCTAGCGTAAACATCCTCCGAAACCGGAACGGAGGCGAGGAAAAGACATGGCCAAGGCGCAGATCGGGCTGATCGGATTGGGGACGATGGGGGCGGCGCTGGCGCTGAACATCGCCGAGAAGGGCTTTCCCATCGCGGTCTGGAACCGCACGACCGAGGTGACGCGCCGCTTTGCGCAGGGCGCCGGGCCGCTGGCCGACAACGTCGTGCCGACCGAGAGCCTGGAGGAGCTGATCGCCGCCATCCAGGAGCCGCGCGCCATCATCCTGATGGTCCCCGCCGGAGAGGCCGTGGATGCGCAGCTGAAGGCGCTGGCGCCGCTGCTGGGCGCGGATGACCTGGTCATCGACGCGGGCAATGCCGATTTCCACGACACCAACCGCCGTGCGGCGGAGGGGCTGCCCTTCCGCTTCCTGGGCATGGGCGTCTCCGGGGGCGAGGAGGGCGCGCGCCACGGTCCCGCCATCATGGGCGGCGGCGCGGCGGCGGATTGGGATCGCGTGGCCCCGGTGATGACCGCGATCGCCGCCAAGGTAGAGGACGGCACGCCTTGCGCCGCGCGCATGGGGGATGCGGGCGCGGGGCATTTCGTCAAGATGGTCCATAACGGCATCGAATATGCCGACATGCAGATGATCGCCGAGGTCTATGGCCTGATGCGCGACGGCATGGGGCTGGACGCGCCCGCCATCTCCGAGGTCTTTGCCCGCTGGAACGAGGGGACGCTCTCCTCCTACCTGATCGAGATCTCGGCCAAGGTCACCGCGGCGCGCGATCCGCACAGCGGCGAGGCCATGCCCGACGTGATCCTGGACCGCGCCGGACAGAAGGGCACCGGCCGCTGGACCGCGATCGAGGCGCAGCACCTCTCCGCGCCCATCCCGGTGATCGAGGCCGCGGTCATGGCGCGCAACGTCAGCGCCCGCCTGGAGGAGCGTCAGGCCGGAGAGGCCCGCTTCGGCGCCGCCCCCGCCCCGGTCGCGCTGGAGGCGGACGATCTGGAGCAGGCGCTGATCGCGGGCAAGATCCTGTGCTATGCGCAGGGCTTCACGATGATCGCGGGCGCGTCGGACCGCTTCGGCTGGACGCTGGACCTGCCCGGCATCGCGCGGGTCTGGCGGGCGGGCTGCATCATCCGTTCGGCAATGCTGAACGACATGGCTCAGGCGCTGGCCGACGATCCGTCGCGCAACCTGATCATGGCTCCCTTCTTTGCCGACCTGATCGAGACCGCCCTGCCCGCGCTGCGCCGCGTGGTCAGCCAAGGCATCGGCGCGGGTCATGCCCTGCCGGCGCTGGCATCGGGGCTGATGTGGTTCGACATGATGCGCACCGCGCGCGGCACCGCGAACCTGGTCCAGGCGCAGCGCGACTTCTTCGGCGCGCATGGCTTCGACCGGCTGGACAGCCGGGACGACCACCACGGCCCCTGGGCCATGCAGGGCTGAGGTCCCTCAGCGCGGGGCGTCGATCTCTCCCAGTGTCAGCACCGGAGAGGCGTCGATGCCCTGCGCGTTCAGCATCGCCGCGACGCGCTCAAGCGATGCCACCAGCTGCGACTGCTCCCAGTCCTGCAGGGCGTGAAAGCCGCTGACGAACTGCTGCTGCAGCGCGTCGGGGGCCTGGCGCAGGGCCTCCGTCCCGGCCTGGGTCAGGATCACGTGCATCTGCCGCCGGTCGGCGCTGGAGCGCCGGCGCTCGGTCAGGCCGCGCCGGTCCAGCTGATCGACCAGCGCCGTCACCGTGGCCTGGCTGACGCCCATGCGCGTTGCCAGCGCCGTGGGCGTGGCTTGGCGGCCCTCCTGCCCCGACAGGATCTGCAAGACGCGCAGCTTGGCCGGGGTCAGCCCCGCGGCTTGGGCCAGGTCGCGTTCGTACTGCTCGGTCGCGCGCAGGATGCGGCGCAGCGCGATCAGCGCGGCATCGACGCGGGGGGTGGCGGGGTTCTGTGTCATGACATGCTTGTGCCATCCCGGCCCTGCGGGGGGCAATGGCCGCGGCCCGCGCAGGCGCTGACAATCGGTTGAGCGTCTTGCGGCGCGGCGCGGGCTGTCCTATATCTGGGATGTCCCGAGAAATCGGGACTATGGACATAAACGCGCTCGTAATAAGCGGATCGGACCCGGGGGCGGTACCCGGCGACTCCACCAACCATCCCTCATTGGGGGCGAATGGGGTCGAAACAGGATCGACGAACGTCTAAAGGGGTTATGCTTTGTCTCGGTGAGCCACCACCGTTATCGGTGCAAAACGTACAGTTGCCAATGACAACCGTGCTCCGGTCGCGCTGGCTGCGTAAGCAGTCCGCAAGATCGAAACCTAAGCCCTTGCGCCTAGCAGCGTAAGGCGGGGCCCGCAGGAGCCTGGCAACAGAATCCTGCACCTTATCCCCCACCGCAAAACGTGAACTTTTCCGTTCGGGATTCAGGCTTCCTTAATCGCCGCATCCTATGCTGGCCGGGTCCGCCCGAGCCATGTGAAAGGATAAGCGGTGATCACCCAAGACACGAACGCCTCGATCGAACTGGAGGCGCGCCTCGACTTTCTCGGCCTGGACGACCAGACCCGTGCGCGCCTCAAGGTGCTCGCCCCGCAGATCGAGGCCAGCGTCGGCCCGGCCTTGGGCGCGTTCTACGACAAGGTCGCGGCGACCCCGGTCCTGCGCAGCTTCTTCACCGACAAGAGCCACACCGACCGCGCCCGCGCCAGCCAGGCCGGTCACTGGACGCGAATCGTCTCGGCCGACTATGGACAGGACTACGGCCAGTCCGTGCGCCGGATCGGCGCCGTCCATGCCCGCATCGGGCTGGAACCGCGCTGGTACATCGGCGGCTACGGCGTGGTGCTGGATCACGTCATCCGCGACATGGTCCAGAACCGGCGCACCCTGCGCACCGCGGGGCGCGAGCGTCTGGCCTCCGACATCTCGGCGCTGATCCGGGCGGTGCTTCTGGACATCGACCTGTCGATCTCGACCTATCTGGAGCAGATCGACCAGCGCCGCCATGCCGTCGAGCGGGCCCAGCAGCAGGCCTTCGACGCGCTCTCGACCGCGCTGTCGCGGCTGGCCGAAGGCGACCTGACCGCCCGGCTGGACCCCGAACTCTCGGCCCGCACCCGCTTCAACGAAACGATCGAGCAGCTGGCCGGCATCATCGGATCGGTGCGCCACTCCGCCGGGCAGATCGGCAACGGCACCGGAGAGATCGCTGCCGCGTCCGATGACCTGGCGCGCCGCACCGAGCAGCAGGCGGCCAGCCTGGAGGAGACTGCCGCCGCCCTCAACGAGATGACCGACGCCGTGCGCGACAGCGCGCAGCGCAGCCGCAAGGCCGAGGAGATGGCCGCCCGCGCCCGCGAGGTCGCGGCCCATGGCAGCCAGATCATGGACCAGACCCGCAGCGCGATGGACGAGGTCTCGGCCAGCGCCGGAGAGATGGGCCAGATCATCGGCGTGATCAGCGAGATCGCCTTCCAGACGAATCTCCTGGCGCTGAACGCAGGGGTCGAGGCGGCCCGCGCGGGCGATGCCGGCCGCGGCTTCGCGGTGGTCGCGGCCGAGGTGCGCGCCCTGGCACAGCGTTCGGCCGAGGCGGTGCGCACGATCCAGTCGCTGATCGACCGCAGCGTCCAGCAGACGACGCATGGCGTGTCCCTGGTCGGCGCGACGCATCAGGCGCTGGCCGACATCGTCGCCGTCTTCAGCGAGATCGAGGGGATCGTGACCGAGATGTCGGCCACCGCCCAACGCCAGTCGCTGAGCATCTCCGAGATCAACAGCACCGTCCGGTACCTGGACGACGTGACCCAGCAGAACGCCGCGATGGTCGAACAGGCGAATGCGACCAGCTCCCTGCTGGACGCCGAGGTGCGCGACCTGACGAAGATGGTCAGCAGCTTCACCCTCGCCGCCGACAGCCCCGCCCAGAGACCGAGCTTCCGGCAGGCCGGCTGAACGCCGCCCTCGGGTCCGCCAGAAGCCGCAGCCTCCGGGCGCGGCTCCCATGTCAGTCGACCCCGATACGCACCAAGCGTGGATCGCGGGCGAATGAACGGGAATGGCTTTCTTTCGTAGGGTCAGGACTCGTTCTTGATCACAGCGAGAACATAACGGTGGCAGCCAATGCGATTGCGGAGAGGTATGTCTCCGGACACCCGTCGTAACGCACGGCAACACGTCTCCACTCCTTCAGGCGACCGAACATGATCTCGATGCGATTGCGGCGTTTATGGCGGCGCTTGTCGTATTTCGCGGTTTTCTTGCGGTATTGCAGGCCGGGAATGCAGGTTTTTGACTCTCTGTGCTGCAACGCTTTTCGCAGCCAGTCAGCATCATAGCCCCGGTCCGCCAGGATCCATATGTCGATGTCGCCGTGGCGCGCTGGCAGAAGCTGAATGGGAGCGTAGCACTGCTGGAGGGTGATGGACGGGAATTCGATGATGTGGCGGGTGAGCGGGAGGCAAAGACAGCACCGAACTGTTTGCCTAGGGTCAGGACCCATTGATTGGCTTGAGGCCGCCGGGCCTGCATGATTCAAGCCCCCGAACTGACGGGATGGAGATGAGCAACCTTTTCTGGCTGACGGACGAACAGATGGAGCGGCTGAAGCCATTCTTTCCAAAGAGCCATGGCAAGCCGCGGGTCGATGACCGGCGCGTGCTGAGCGGCATAATTTTCATCAATCGCAATGGCTTGCGGTGGTGCGATGCGCCCCGGGAATATGGTCCGCCCAAGACCCTCTACTACCGGTGGAAGCGTTGGGGCGATATGGGGGTCTTTGCCCGAATGATGGAGGGGCTGGCCTCCGAAGGCAGCGAGGAGAAAGTCGTGATGATCGACGCGACGTATCTCAAGGCGCACCGCACGGCTTCGAGCCTGCGGGCAAAAAAGGGGGGCCAGACGACCAGCGCGGCCGACTGATCGGGCGCACCAAGGGCGGACTGAACACCAAGCTGCATGCTGTCACTGACGCTAAAGGCCGTCCGCTGAAGTTCTTCGTGACAGCAGGCCAGGTCAGTGACGACACCGGAGCCGCCGCCCTGTTGGGCAGTCTGCCCTCTGCCGAATGGCTGATTGCGGATAGAGGGTATGATGCAGACTGGTTCCGGGAAGCGTTGAAAGACAAGGGGATACGCCCCTGCATCCTAGGCCGGAAGTCACGCAGCAGGGCTGTTCGATACGACAAGCGCCGCTACAAGCGCCGCAACCGCATCGAGATCATGTTCGGTGGGCTGAAGGACTGGCGCCGTGTAGCAACCCGCTATGACAGGTGCGCCAAGACCTTCCTGTCCGCCATCGCCCTCGCCACAACCGTCATGTTCTGGCTTTGACAATCAATGAGTCTGGAGCCTAGACACGCTGCGCTGGGTGCTGATTGCCATCGCGCTGATCGGCATCGCCGTCACCATCCACGCCCGGCTCGATGACTGGAAACGGGGCCAGCGGTGATCGGCTGGATCCTCACCCATGGCCCGGGGCGAAAAGCGCTGGGCCTGATCCTCACCGCCGCAGCGATCCTGCTGTTCCTGCTGAACCTCCGCCGCGCAGGCGAGCGCGCCGGGCGTGCCGCCGAACGGCATGATGCCAGAGAGAGAAACGATGCCGTCCACCGCCAGATGCTCGACGCCGCCAACCGCCGCCCTCCTGATCGTGATGCTCTGGCTCAGCGCCTGCGCAACGGCAGGTTCTGACACCCGCGCACCCTGCCCGCCGGTGGTGGACTACACCAGCGCTGAGCAGGCGCACGCCGCCGACGAGGTGGAAGCCCTGCCGGAAGGGGCCGTCGTCGTCCGGATGCTCAGCGAGTACGCCGTGTTGCGGGATCAAGCGCGCGCGTGCCGGTAAAAGCTGTTACAGGCTGCTGAGCGAATGCACCTCCGTCCGCCACAGAAGATTCGGGTTCCAGTGGCACGAGAAACTTCGGGGCTTCGCTATGATAAACGGGCGCATTCACCTTCGGCGGTGAATGCGCCCGCTTGTTTCAATGGCCGGACACCGACCATTGGGCCGGTGAAAACTCAAACCAGCCTGGCGGGCTCCGAGCGGGTTCGCCGCCATCCCCGCCGCCGCACTTGATCCGGCCCTCTGTCCGGCGTCTCCTGCGGTCCCCGCGCTTTCGGGTCCGGGTCCCCATCGTCGAAAGAAGGAAAGTTGCCGAACTACTCGGTCTCGATTCTCCTCGCTTCCGTCGTGGACGCAGGCTGCACGAGGCCCGCCACGATCTGGCGAAACTCGCCGAGGATTTCACCGTGGTTCTTGTCGAGGTAGCGGGCGAGACGGTCATTCTGCAAAAGCCGCTCGACATAGCGACCGGCCACCACCAGCCGAAGGTGATCTGGCCCAAGGGTGCCTTCGATAAGCTTTATGTTCTTTTGCAGGTTGGCCATCTCGGCCTTCATTCGCTCGGCTTGTTCGCGTGTTACGCCTGCAGGTGGCTTCTTTGCAGCCGGGTCAACCAGGTCTGTGGCGTCAGATGCTGCGAGGATCGCCTCGACATAGGGCACCGTGTAGTTGTTAGCCGCGATCATCAGTTCTGCCGCCTGAATCTGCCGCAGGGGCTTCATCTTCCGCAGGGACCGGAAGCTGTTGATCGGGCAGTGGCGGGCCTTCAGCAGTTCGGCCGCCTCCGGACAGATGCCATTCAGCAGGGTCCGCTTCTGTCGGATCAACGCGATGTTCACATTCAAGGCTGCCGCGATACGGGCCTCCGATACGCCGCGCTCGACCGCGCGCAGGATCATCTTGTGCTCCTGGATCGTGGCGAGGCGGCTGATGCGCTTGTTGTAGGTGAAGGATTCGTCGTCGGTCGCCACCAGGCAGGTGACGGTCGTCTCGCCCATTTCCTTCAGAACATGCAGCCGAACATGGCCATCCAGAAGGATGAAGGAGCCGTCCTGCCCAAGCGCGCGGGCGACCACCGGCGGTTCGATCAGCCCGACCTCGCGGATCGACGCGGCGATCTGCCCATATTTCTGACTCTTGGGCACGGTGACTGGCAACTGCTTGACCGGAAGGATCGCATCAATCGGGATCGTGCGCAGGTTCGCCTCGAATCCCGGGCTCTTCGGCGGAGGCATTTTTCCTGTCTGTGTCATGCTCTTGGTTCCCGCAACCCGTCGATGATGATGCGCGGCAAGCTGTCGAGGCCCTCGGCACGGAGCAGCGTCAGAAAGTTCTCGTCCTTCAGCAGAGACTGAAATGCCGCATCGAGAAACAGCAAGCTGCTCCGCGTCGCTTGTGCCCTCCGAACCATGTCCTGCTGACGCTCCGCCTCGGCGCGATAGGCTTTGACCAGCGCGGCAGATGTCATTCGCGCTCGTGGCTGTTTGTTGCGCGCACCACCTCGCTGCTTGCCATGGCGCTGGCGCAACTCAACCAGCCGCCGCGCTTCCAGAAGCTTCTTCCCGCGCAGTTCACCCGAGGCATAGGCGGCCTCAAGCGCCTTCTGCACGTCCTTCTCCTCGGCACGCGTGATGTAGAGCGCGACGCTGAGCGGCATCTGCCCGGTTTCGACCGCGATCAGCAGGCGTTCTTCACCGTTGGCGATCAACTCGCCGATTTCATGGACATAGGCGAGGGAAAGCCCCGTCTTGTCGGCGATCTGATGATCCGAGTAGCCCCGGTCGCGCAGGATGGCGATGTCCTGCAACAGCTCGAGCGGCCGCTGCTGGCGGCGGGCGATGTTCTCGATCACGCTGCGCAGAAGGCGCTCGGGCTCGCTCGCATCCACGACGATGGCCGGAATCTGGGTTTCCCCAAGGGCGACATAAGCCTCCATCCGACCCTGACCGCAGACCAGACGATAGGACACTCCCGCCTCTTCATCGACCCGGGCGACGGTGATCGGCTTTTTCAGCCCAACCCTGCCGATACTGTCGACAAGCGCGCGGAAGGTCTTTTCCGACCGTTCGCGCGGGTTTTCCACGGTAATGGAGGCAATCGGGATCATCTGCACTTCGTCCTGCATCTCGACTTCGCTCACCATGGTGTCACCTCGGCAACCGGAACGCGGCGGGCCATGTCGAAGAAGAAATCCAGCGTTTCAAATCGGAAAGCGTCCAGCATCAGGCCATTCTCCTCGGCAAGCCCCAGGGGTTTTGTTCGCATCTCGAATTGGGGCAGCAGGTAATAGTCGAGCGCGGCGGTGTTCGTTCGGTCCATCCGGATGGCGATGGTGATGTCGGGCACGAGGCCGGTGTCGAAACGGATTTTCCAGCGCAGGCCGCCGGTGGAGGTTTCGCGACAGCGGGCGACAGCGACGGAGACGGTGAATTCGCCATTGATCGTCAGCAGGTCGGTCGCCGGATTTCGCGTCACGGTGCCGCCGAGTCGGGTGATCTCGCGGATCACACGCTCCACCTCGTCGCCGTGGAACAGCCGCAGCAAGCGATTCACTTCGATGTAGTGGTAGTCCCGGTCCGGTGTGAAGCCAACGAGGGAATAGGCCCGGATCAGGCTGCCGAACCGGTGGGCATAGGCGCCGCTGGACGGCATTCCGTCGGCCTCGTCGATCACCAGACCGGATATGTAGCCGTGACGCTGGAAGAGCCGGGTCAGCCGATCCAACATCTCGTCGTCCGAGAATCGGCGGTTGCGGGCGGCTATGATCGCCTGCACTTTCTGAAACTGTTTCGGCTCGACGATGGCATCGAACGCCCCTTCCGAACGGATCCACATCTCAGGGCCATTCGCCACCCGCTTCTGCTTCAGTTTGAAGGAGCGCCGGTTGTAGACGTTGTTGCCGATGTATTTCTCGTTGGTCAGGATCTGATGGACCGTGGCCCGGGTCCAGGCCCGGCCAAGATCGGTCAGGATCCCGCGCTCATTCAGTTCAGCGGCGATCTCGCTTTCCGAACGGCCGTGCTTGAGGAACCGGCTATAGATCCAGCGCACCGTCCGGACCTCGGCGTCCGGCCCGGGCACTAGGATCACCCGGTCTGTCTGCAAGCTCTTGTGCTCTCCACGCTTCAGCTCGGCCTTCACCTCACCGCGTTCATCAAGCAAGACCCGGCGAAGACCAAAACCCGCCGCACCGCCTTGACGGAAGCCGCGTTCGATCAGGCGGCACTGACCGATAAAGACCTTGTTGGAAAGTTCCCGGCTGTATTCCCCGGCCATTGCGCGCTTGACGCTCTTGACGATCGTGGCAACCGGCCCGCCATCATTTTCGAATTGCTCGGCGCAATACTCGACCTGCTTGTTGGCGCGACGGCAGATGTATTCGTAATAGGCGGATTCATCGGCATCCTGAAAACGGCCCCATCGGCTGACGTCATAGACAAGGATCACCTCGAAATCCGCGGTGCCGTCTTGTACATCCTGGATCAGCTGCTGCAGTGCCTCGCGACCCTCGATCCTCAGCCCGCTCTTTCCGGCATCGGCATAGGAGCGGACCAATTCAAAGCCGCGTTCCTCCGCGTACTTGCGGATCGCATCCGACTGGTTTTCGGTCGAGTATTTCTGATGGTCCGTCGACATGCGCACATATCCAGCCGCACGGCGCCGTGGCGGGGAGTTCGCCGGATCTTTTCTTGAGGGCAGCTCTCTGCCTGCCATTCCCGTCTCCCGATCAGTTTACGCAGGCGTCTCCGTCTGGTCGTACCCGGGGTATTGGCTGGGGCGCAAAATGGAATCTGCCGCTGTGTTGTCTTCTCCACAGGTTTACCGGAGGAGGACGCCGCGATGCGGATCAAGATGGGCACATCTGTGCCGAAAATGGGCACAACTGTGCACCTGGACGCCGATCAGACCGCCTATCGCAAGGCCATTGCCGATGCCCTGCGCCGCGAACTGGGACCGACGCATCAGGCCATCAAGACGGTGATGCGCTGGACCGGAGCGAGTGAGCGGACGGCCAAGTATTGGCTGTCCGGCGAACGCGGGCCGAGCGGGGAGCATCTGATCCGGCTCGCGCAGCATTCCGATGCGGTGTTGATCACCATTCTGACCAAGGCCGAGCGACTGTCGGAGAAGCCGCGGCACAGATGTCCAAGCTGTCCGGAACGGCTTCTTGTGTTACAAAACCTCGGACAGGATGACCCAAAGTCCGAGGGATCATCACAGCCTTAAGTGCACCAACTGGTCAGGGCATAGCGGAAATGCGGAGAATAGGCCCATCATTCTCCGCATATCTTGCGGTGTTTTTACTTGCGCTTGCGGAGAATTCGGACAACAATCGCCGCACGTTATGCGGAGAATGTGGTGTACATCTGGGAGCAAGAGGACTGGCCACGGCTGACCTGGCAGGATGGCAGCATTGCCGCGCTCCTGGCTGCCGTCCGTCACGAGCAAGGACGATTGATCGGCCGTATGGAGGCGCTGGGCTTCAGTCTGCGCGAAGAGGCGGTTCTGCAGACGCTGACGCAGGACGTTGTCAAGACAAGCGAGATCGAGGGCGAGCTTCTGGACGCCACACAGGTGCGGTCATCCCTCGCCCGACGGCTTGGCATCGACATTGGCGCCCTGCCTCCAACCGATCGCAATGTGGAAGGCATCGTCGAGGTGATGCTGGACGCAACGCGGAACTTTCAGGCCCCGCTCACCGCCGAGCGCCTTTTCGGATGGCATGCGGCGTTGTTCCCCACCGGCCGCAGCGGCATGACGAAGATCATCGTCGGGGACTGGCGCGATGACAGCACCGGCCCGATGCAGGTGGTGTCAGGGCCCTATGGCCGGGAGAAGGTTCACTACTCGGCCCCGCCCGCACCGCGGATCGCGGCGGAGATGGAAGCCTTCCTCACATGGCTCAACGCGCCCTTGGCCACCGACCCTGTGATCAAGGCGGCACTGGCGCATCTGTGGTTTGTGACGATCCACCCCTTCGAGGACGGCAACGGGCGCATCGCCCGCGCCATCGCTGACCTGGCGCTTGCCCGGTCGGAGGGGAGCTCGCAGCGGTTCTACAGCATGTCCGCGCAGATCAGGACCGAGCGAAACGCGTACTACGACCAGCTTGAGCGCACCCAGAAGGGCGGCACGGACGTCACGGCTTGGATCCTGTGGTTCCTCGACTGCCTCGGCCGTGCCATCCACGGCGCAGATGGTGTCTTGGCGGCGGTCGTCGCCAAGGGGCAGTTCTGGGAACGCACTGCAGGGCTGGCGCTGAACGAGCGCCAAATCAAGGTGCTGAATCGCCTGCTCGATGGGTTCGAAGGCAAGATGACCTCGTCGAAGTGGGCGGTGATCGCCAAGTGCTCGCAGGACACGGCGAACCGTGACATCGGGGCTCTACTGGACCTCGGTCTGCTCCGGAAGGGCGAAGGCGGCGGGCGCAACACGCACTACGAGTTGGCGCTGTGATGGTCGTCTTCTGCACGATTGTCTGCACCCTTGATGGGGGCCTCGTAAAACGTTGACCATGTGTTGACAAGAATTTGGAACGCCGAAGGCCGAGCGTTACGCCCGGCTTTGAAGTCTTTGATAGTATTAGCATTTTTGGTTGCGGGGGCAGGATTTGAACCTGCGGCCTTCAGGTTATGAGCCTGACGAGCTACCGGGCTGCTCTACCCCGCGCCATATGTGTCCTGATCGGGTTTGTTATCGTTTCGGAGAGATATGCGTTTCTTTCCAGGTCTGGCGGTGACCTACTCTCCCACGTCTTGAGACGCAGTACCATCGGCGCAGCGGCACTTAACGGCCGAGTTCGGGATGGGATCGGGTGTTTTGCTCGCGCTAGGGCCACCAGACCAGGAAAGAAACGCTCAGCGTCGGACCCCTTGCGGGATCTGATATTGTCCAAGGATGCTTTGGAGGAAGCGGGGGTAATCCTGCTTCTTCCGGATCAAATCAAGCCTATCGAGCCATTAGTACCGGTCAACTGAATGCATTGCTGCACTTACATCTCCGGCCTATCGACGTGGTGGTCTTCCACGGCTCTCAAGGGAGACCTTGTTTTGAGGGGGGCTTCACGCTTAGATGCCTTCAGCGTTTATCCTGTCCGTTCATAGCTACCCAGCACTGCCGTTGGCACGACAACTGGTCCACCAGTGGAACGTTCACCCCGGTCCTCTCGTACTAGGGGCAACTCCTCTCAAGTCTCCAACACCCACGGCAGATAGGGACCGAACTGTCTCACGACGTTCTAAACCCAGCTCACGTACCTCTTTAAATGGCGAACAGCCATACCCTTGGGACCTGCTCCAGCCCCAGGATGAGATGAGCCGACATCGAGGTGCCAAACGATGCCGTCGATATGGACTCTTGGGCATCATCAGCCTGTTATCCCCAGCGTACCTTTTATCCGTTGAGCGATGGCCCTTCCACTCGGGACCACCGGATCACTATGGCCGACTTTCGTCTCTGCTCGACTTGTCAGTCTTGCAGTCAGGCTGGCTTCTGCCATTGCACTCAACGACCGATTTCCGACCGGTCTGAGCCAACCTTCGCGCGCCTCCGTTACTGTTTGGGAGGCGACCGCCCCAGTCAAACTACCCACCACGCAGGGTCCCGGACCCGGATAACGGGCCGCGGTTAGACATCAAGAGTGCGAAGGGCGGTATCTCAAGGATGGCTCCACGAGGACTAGCGTCCCCGCTTCAAAGCCTACCGCCTATCCTGCACATCGCAATCCTGATGCCAGTGCGAAGTTGTAGTAAAGGTGCATGGGGTCTTTCCGTCTAACCGCGGGAAGTCTGCATCTTCACAGACAATTCAATTTCGCTGAGTCCACATTTGAGACAGCGGGGAAGTCGTTACGCCATTCGTGCAGGTCGGAACTTACCCGACAAGGAATTTCGCTACCTTAGGACCGTTATAGTTACGGCCGCCGTTTACCGGGGCTTCAATTCAATGCTTGCACATCTCCTTTTAACCTTCCGGCACCGGGCAGGCGTCAGACCCTATACGTCGTCTTACGACTTCGCAGAGCCCTGTGTTTTTAGTAAACAGTCGCCACCCCCTGGTTTGTGCCCCCGGCCTCTGCTTGCGCAAAAACCGGGCCTCCTTCTCGCGAACTTACGGAGGTATTTTGCCGAGTTCCTTAAATGTGGTTCTCTCAAGCGCCTTGGTATTCTCTACCAGTCCACCTGTGTCGGTTTCGGGTACGGTCTTGTGGAGGGCTATTTCCAGGGACCCCTGAGCAGCCCGATCAATCCGTTAAGATCGAACTACCTTTGGGATCCGTCACCATCTCCTGGCCCAGGAATATTAACCTGGTTCCCATCGACTACGCCTTTCGGCCTCGCCTTAGGGGCCGGCTTACCCTGCTCAGATTAGCTTTAAGCAGGAACCCTTGGACTTTCGGCGACAGGGTCTCTCACCCTGTTTGTCGCTACTCATGTCAACATTCTCACTTCTGATCACTCCACCGGTTGCCTCACGGCCCGGCTTCACAGTCAGAACATTGCCTCCGTAGACCATTGCTGGGCTAAAGAGGCAGCGTTCTATATCACAGAACGCTCCGCTACCACGCACCCTAAGGTGCATCCAAAGCTTCGGCTCGTGGCTTGAGCCCCGTTACATCTTCGCCGCAAGACCTCTTGATTAGACCAGTGAGCTGTTACGCTATCTTTAAAGGATGGCTGCTTCTAAGCCAACCTCCTGGTTGTTTTGGAAGTCTCACATGCTTTCCCACTTAGCCACGAATTGGGGGCCTTAGCTGTTGGTCAGGGTTGTTTCCCTCTCCACGACG